>JABDFI010000041.1 GCA_013286595.1 Chlamydiota bacterium
AAAGATCGAAGTGAGACAGGTCAACCCCGCTTTTACCTGACTCATAGGCTGACGTGTCTATGAAAATGATGCTATTTGATAGCATTTTCTTAGACTTTTATGAGCGGCGAAAAGAAGTTTGTCATTAAAAGCACCCATACCAATAATACCATCTTCATAGAGGTTGACGGTAAGCTGAAACTGCTTATCCAAAAAATTCTCATAAGAGTCTTTTAAAAGCTCCATCACAGCATCTTTAATCATGATCAAAGCTACTCTTCGACATGTCTCTTCTCCCTCCAATGTTGCACTTTTGTGCAGGTGTGATGTATAAAAGTATCACTGCTGAGAAATGTCTCATGCATTATGATTTGGGAGTAAATTATGAAACGCTTGTTTTCTTCGCTTGTTGTAGGAACTATCGCTTGCATCAGCACCCCGCTTTTTGCTGCAGAAGGGGCTAACAGAGAATGTGTGTGCTCTCCAGAGCAAACCTCCAAAGCTTTCACCTCAGTCGCTAAAAAGGCGATGCCAGCGGTTCTTTTTATTAAAGTTCAGACATGCACACCGGAACAGGAAGAGTACGGTGGTGCTAATCCTTATGGACAAAATCCCTTTGATTATTTCGGCGATGATTTCCTCAATCGCTTTTTCGGCTCACCTCGCGGGAGCAACCAACCCTCTAAACCAACCCCTCAGCTGAGTCAAGGCTCTGGTTTTCTCGTCAGCGCTGATGGCTACATCATGACCAATGCTCATGTGGTTAAAGGAGCTGATAAGATCACTGTCGTTCTCAATGACGGGCGGGAAATGGATGCTACTTTAGTAGGCGCAGATCCCCATACAGATATCGCCGTCATTAAAATCGAGGGCAAAGATTTTCCCTATATCAATTTTGGAGATTCAGAACAAATTGATGTCGGTGAATGGGTCGTTGCTATCGGCAGCCCCTTCCAGCTAGAAGCTTCTCTGACGGTAGGTGTGGTGAGCGCGCGCGGTCGACAGAATTTACGCATCACTGATTTAGAGGATTTTATTCAAACAGATGCTGCGATTAATCCCGGTAATTCAGGTGGACCTCTTCTGAACTTAAAAAGCGAAGTGATTGGTATCAATACAGCCATCGTCTCTCGCAGCGGCGGGTATATGGGAATTGGATTTGCGATTCCTAGCAATATGGCCAAAGGGATCATGGATCAGCTCATCGATAAAGGCGTAGTGACAAGAGGATTCCTCGGCGTTTCCTTGCAGCCTATTGATAAGGACATTGCTGATGCCTTTAATCTGGCAAAACCAGAGGGTGCTCTCATTTCAGAGGTTGTTAAAGATTCCCCAGCAGATAAAGCAGGTCTCAAGCAAGGAGATATTGTCATCGAATACAATCAGATGGCCGTTAAATCCCTGCAGTGTTTCCGCAAGGATATCTCTCTGATGAGCCCTGGAACGAACATCACACTCAAAGTGAATCGCAAAGGACAAATCCTCACGATTCCCGTCACATTGGGCAGTGCTTCAGACAACATAGCAACTGATGGCCTTGTGCAAAAAATTGGACTCGAAATTGAGAACCTCACGCCAGAGATTGCTAAACAATTAGGCTATACGATCAAAGATGATGGGATTGTCATCACCAAAGTTAAACCCGGTTCCCCTGCTGCTTTAGCTGGCTTGCGCCCTGGATTTATCATTCAGGCTGTTAACCATCGAAAAGTCACAAGCGTGAGTGATTTTAACGATGCTGTGAATCAGATGGAAAACAAGAGAATCCTCTTCCTGATTCGGCAAGGAAATCTGACTCGTTTTTACTCGATCAAAGTAGAATAGTCATGTTAGAAATATTTAGAGCGGACGGATTAGCCTCCGTTCCGCTCCCCCTCTTCTTTACTCAACATCTCAATGAACAACAAGGATCAGGAACCATCCATTTAACTGAAGAGGGGCTTAACTAAAGATGAGAGGGGTCCCAGATGGGCAAGGCCAGCACCTGTGATGGTTATGCACCAGCCTAGATCAAGTGAGCTTAAGAGTGTGAGTTTTGATAGATGGACAAGGCCAGCATCTGTGATTTTTCTGCACCCTCTTAGATTAAGGGAGCTTAAGAGTGTGAGAGTTACTAGATGGGCAAGGGCAGCATCTGTGATGTTTCTACACCCACTTAGATCGAGTGAGGTTAGAGATGTGAAGTTTACTAGATGAGCAAGGCCTGCATCTGTGATCGTATAGCACCCGCTTAGATTAAGGGAGCTTAAGAGTGTGAGGGTTGCTAGATGGGCAATGCCAGCACCAGTGATGTTATTGCACCCGTTTAGATCAAGTGAGCTTAAGAGTGTGAGTTTTGATAAATGGGCAAGGCCTGCATCGGTGATGGTTCTGCACCCATTTAGATCAAGTGATCTTAGAGATGTGAGAGTTACTAGATGGGCAAGGCTAGCATCTGTGATGTTATCGCACCATCTTAGATTAAGGGAGCTTAAGAGTGTGAGTTTTGATAGATGGGCAAGACCAGCACCTCTGATGTTTGTGCACCAACTTAGATCAAGTGAGATTAGAGATGTGAGAGTTACTAGATGGGCAAGGCCAGCATCTGTGATCTTATCGCACCTGCTTAGATTAAGGGAGCTTAAAAGTGTAAGTTTTGATAGATGGGTAAGGCCAGCATCTGTGATGTTTCTGCACACACTTAGATTAAGGGAGCTTAAGAGTGTGAGTTTTGATAGATGGACAAGGCCAGCATCTGTGATGTTTCTGCACCCGCTTAGATGAAGTGAGCTTAAAGATGTGAGAGTTGCTAGATGGGCAAGGCCAGCATCTGTGAGATTCTTGCAATTAGATAGATTGATAGAGGTAATGCGAGTACCACTTGCTTTATCAAGAATGGTTTTAAGATCGCTATCTGATAAATTGGGCAGTTCAGAAAGATCTAGACAGCTGTCGTTGACGAGAGATAGGTTACGCCAATCTCGGCATACATGATGGACGCGAGTTTTTTCTTGAGCAGGAAGGAAGCTTAATATACGTCCGAAAACGGCGTCAGGGATAGCCATTATGCCATTCGTTGCGTGTTTAGGTGTAGCTTGTGAAGGGGCAAATACAGGCGTTGGCTGCGCTGTCGCTTGTAAAGTTAAAGGAACTAAGCCGGCTAATGACATTGTTAAATCTCCTAATTGCGATTAGGATTATTATTGTAATTATAACATCATTTTATTTAAATGTTAAAGTTTTTTTATTATTTATTGCTTTAAATTAAAGAAATGTAATTGTAAACGCAGAACAAGAAAAATCAAATAATTTCCTACTAATTAACTACTAGATCATCTCAATGAACAACAAGGATCAGGAACCATCCGTTTTGCTGCAGAGAGACTTAAACAAAGCTGGAGCATGAAACGAGGAAACGTCTCCGCGCGTTATACCACGTGTTGGGATGGGCTTCTCACCATCCGCATTTAAGGTGAAAATGGCCCGCCCATGAGGTCTAATAATCCATTCTATCTCTGAATGCTCAGTTTCGCCTTAAAAGCTTTTGCAGCATCCATGGTAATCCCCGAATTATCTAGTTGAAGTAAGATTAGAGATGAGAGAGTTGCTAGACGGGCAAGGCCAGCATCTGTGATCTTATAGCACCAACCTAGATCAAGTGAGCTTAAGAGTGTAAGTTTTGATAGATAGTCAAGGCCAGCATCTGTGATTTTTCTGCATTCTTTTAGATCAAGTAAGCTTAAGAGTGTGAGTTTTGATAGATGGTCAAGGCCAGCATCTGTGATGTTATAGCACGCGTTGAGATTAAGTGATCTTAAGAGTGTGAGAGTTGCTAGATGGGCAAGGCCAGCATCTGTGATCTTATAGCACGCGCTTAGATCAAGTGAGATTAAAGATGTGAGAGTTGCTAGATGGGCAAGGCCAGCATTTGTGATCTTACAGCACCCGCTCAGAACAAGTGAGCGTAAAGATGTGAGAGTTGCTAGACGGGCAAGGCCAGCATCTGTGATGTTATTGCACCCTCTTAGATCAAGTGAGCTTAAGAGTGTGAGTTTTGATAGATGGGCAAGGCTATCACCTCTGATGTTTGTGCACCAACTTAGATCAAGTGAGCTTAAAGATGTGAGAGTTTCTAGATAGGCAAGGCCATCATCTGTGATGTTATTGCACCCTCTTAGATCAAGTGAGCTTAAAGATGTGAGAGTTGTTAGATGGGCAAGGCCAGCACCTCTGATGTTTGTGCACCAGCTTAGATCAAGTGAGCTTAAAGATGTGAGAGTTGCTAGATGGTCAAGGCCAGCATCTGTGATGTTATTGCACCCGCTTAGATGAAGTGAGCTTAAAGATGTGAGAGTTGCTAGATGGGCAAGGCCTGCATCTGTGATGTTTGTGCACCCGCTTAGATTAAGTGAGCTTAAGGATGTGCGTTTTGATAGGTGGGAAAGGCCAGCATCTGTGATATTTCTGCACCCGCTTAGATTAAGTGAGCTTAAGAGTGTGAGTTTTGATAGATGGGCAAGGCCAGCACCTGTGATCTTCTTGCAATTAGATAGATTGATAGTGGTAATGCGAGTACCACTTGCTTTATCAAGAATGGTTTTAAGATCGCTATCCGATAAATTGGGCAGTCCAGAAAGATCTAGACAGCCTTCGTTGACGAGAGGTAAGGCTCCCCAAGCTCGGCTTACCTGACGGAGATGAGATACTTCTCCAGCAGAAAGGAAGCCTAATATATGGTCCATAACGTCGCTTCCTAAAACAACGCTAGAGCTAGAACTAGCCTTTATGCCAGTTATTGCGTGTTTAGGTATAGTTTGTGAAGAGGAAAGCACAGACGTTGGCTGCGCTATCGCTTGTAAAGTCAAAGGAACTAAGCCGAATAATGACATTGTTAAACATCCTATTTTGTGATTATAATTAACATTATATTTATATATTCATTTTATTTAAATATTAAAATTTTTTTATAATTTACAACTTTAACTTAAAGAAATGTAAGTGTAAATGTAGAATAAGAGAAATCCAATAATTTCCTACTAGTCAGCAAGAGGATTCTCTTTGAGCAACGCTTTCTTAGAACGTATTGAGGCAGTTACAAAACTTCTCGACCCAGCCAACATAACGGTTCTTCGCCTCAGTTATCGCTCTCCTTAGACTGTGAATCCAGTATAACAATCCATTCTATCTCCGAATGCTCAGTTTCGCCTTAAAAGCTCTTGCAGCATCCAAGGTAATCCTTGAATTATCTAGTAGAAGTGAGCTTAAAGATGAGAGAGCTACTAGATGGGCAAGGCCAGCATCTGTGATCTCATTGCACTCGCTTAGATTAAGTGAGCTTAAGAGTGTGAGTTTTGATAGATGGGCAAGGTCAGCATCTGTGATCGTATAGCACCCGCTTAGATTAAGGGAGCTTAAGAGTGTGAGTTTTGATAGATGGCCAAAGCCAGCATCTGTGATGTTTCTGCAGCCGCTTAAATCAAGTGAGCTTAGAAATGTGAGTTTTGACAGATGGCCAAGGCCAGCATCTGTGATCTTATAGCACATGCTTAGATTAAGGGAGCTTAAGAGTGTGAGAGTTGCTAAATGGGCAAGGCCAGCACCTCTGATGTTTGTGCACCAGCTTAGATCAAGTGAGCTTAAGAGCCTGAGAGTTGCTAGATGGGCAAGGCCAGCATCTGTGATCTTATCGCTCCCACTTAGACCAAGTGAGCTTAAGAGCGTGAGAGTTTCTAGATGGGCAAGGCCAGCATCTGTGATCTTATCGCACCCACTTAGACCAAGTGAGCTTAAGAGCGTGAGAGTTTCTAGATGGGCAAGGCCTACATCTGTGATCTTATAGCACACGCTTAGATCAAGTGAGCTTAAAGATGTGAGAGTTGCTAGATGGGCAAGACCAGCATCTGTGATGTTGCCGCACGCGATTAGATCAAGTGACCTTAGAGATGTGAGAGTTGCTAGATGGGCAAGGCTAGCATCTGTGATGATATAGCACTGTCTTAGATTAAGTGAGCTTAAGAGTGTGAGAGTGACTACATAGGCAAGGCCAGCATCTGTGATCTTTGTGCACTCTCTTAGATTAAGTGAGCGTAGAGATGTGAGTTTTGATAGATGGGCAAGGCCAGCATCTGTGATGTTCTTACAATTAGATAGATTGATAGAGGTAATGCGAGTACTACTTGCTTTATCAAGAATGGTTTTAAGATCGCTATTCGATAAATTGGGCAGTCCAGAAAGATCTAGACAGCCGTCATTGACAAGAGGTAGGTTACGCCAATCTCGGCATACATGATGGACGCGAGTTATTTGTTGAGCAGGAAGGAAGCTTAATATATGTCCGAAAACGGTGCTAGGGATAGCCTTTATGCCACTCGTTGCATGTTTAAGTGTTTGTGAAGGGGCTAGCACAGACGCTGGCTGTACTGTTACTGTCGATTGTAAAGTTAAAGAAACTAAGCCAGATAATGACATTGTTAAATCTCCTAATTTTTATTAGGACTAGTGTTAAGAAACGTAGACATCCTCATAAGTTGTAAGACGAACCCCTGATATCACCAAAGCCCCCTTTATTAAATCAGTCACTTCAACGCTCGCTTCTAGAAGCAATATATGCGCTACAGTATACTCAGCTTCTACAATCTGCTGGCGCAATCGATATGAAATGTTAACTTGAGAAGGTGCATTATCTCGAATAAATACATCAATAATTTCTTTAATTTGAGCCTGATTTGACTTAGCAGAAAGACCGCGCACAGCTTGCAAAAATTGAACGTTTTCTGACGTATAAGTATCTTCTGCGTAACGGGTCAAGGCTCTTACGTGACGCTTATCTCTGAGTAGATCGTGTTGGGAAGCTGGTTCTGATTGAGGAAGTGGAGTAGGGGTGAGAGGACGCGGAGTGCTTGGTGCTTGTACGGTGACTTGCCGACCCTGGATAGGTGGGGAAGTACAACTACAACAACACAGCATGCTCCAACAACTTTCAAAAAAAGAGGGCTTGGCTGGGGGCTGCTCTAAGAGTACAGATAGAGAAGCTAAGGCTCCTAATTCTGAACTTATTGATGATGAACTTGTAATAGTTGCTGACATTAATCCTCTGGGTATAAAGAAAAAAAAGTAGATTTTTAAAAGTCGAAGCGACCTTGTAATGTCAATCCATAGAAGGCTAGATCACTGTCTGCTCGAACAAAAGTAGGTAGTGTGTTTGTGGTGAAGCGCTCCATCTGATTTTGACGCCACCAGTATTGACTTTCAAATCCTAAATCGATGCCAAAATGGGAGCGATCGCGAGAGAAATTTTTATCCCATGCAAGTCCCAGGATCATTTGCGCTGTGGAGTTAACTAGATTGAGATCGCTGTTGAGATGGATGGGACGAAATCCTTGATTGTTCTGATCTTGCTTCAAATCAAAGTGACCTGCGAGTAGAGCTGCAGATAGATTGCCAAACAGACTAAAGCCGCCACCAAAAAACCAATTAGATCCTAAGCCGATGCGAGGTCCTGCTCCTGAGAAGTCACTGCTTGTCTTGACTTCCGCTGAAGAATAATGAACTTCCACTTCTTGATCGATCCAGGCGCCTGCTAATCCGATGAAAGGGCGAAAGGCTAAAGTTCTGCCGATGTAATAAGCTCTGCCTATTTCGACATTTAACATCTGAAAATCAATATCCCACTCAGCACGAGCAGAAGCGACTAAGGGAAGAGCGATGGGTTGTTGGTAGAGGAGTAAGGGAAAGATAGAGCCACTGGCATCGTCAGATGCAGAAGGACGAAAATCGGTGTAGTTGACGTTCACATCCCAACCATCATGGGGGAGATGAACCCCAAGGCCTACTCTAAATCCCGATTCGAAATCAAACGTGACTTTGCTGGGAGCTGCGCCATTGAGTACCACAGGTGTCCCGGATGCTCCTTCAACAGCATATTCCATGCCACCTTGACGCGTTCTCCAGTATAACCAATCACCAGTCACATAGACATGACCACAAGGCGCAAACGTCCCTAAAACGGGATAAACGCAAACCTCTTCTTCTTCACAACAGATTTCTTCAGAGACTAGTATTCCTTCGTCGTTGTTGGCGAGCAAACCATTAGCCCCTGTTCGGTTAAGATAAGGCCTGTTTGTCGTGCTTGCAGTTTGTTGTTCTTCTGCAGGCCCTGACTTCTTATCCGATTTGGGATGGGTTTTACTTGTGACCCAGGCATTTTTGATTTTCGTAGGAGTTGCTTTCTTTTTTTGCGATCGAGATTCAGGTGAGCGAGCGCCTACAAAATGAGGCTTAACATTTTTAGTTTCTTCAGCTTGTAAGACGCAGCAAAGGAGCGAACTCATGATAGATAGGACTAACGAATTGCGGATCATGAATTTTCCCTCCGTTGAAAACATAACTGAGTGGGGAGCATATCATAATTGAAATGTTTAACTCAAGCTCGGGCTATGTAGAAGGAGGGGGTTGTTGTTCGTTAAGAAATTCTTGAAAAATGGGATCGTGACGAATCGGGTCAAAAGCGGGGGTTTTGATGATTTCTTCGAGATTAGAAAGCCCTTCTTGAAGAGCCGTTTGAAGCCAACCTACTGCAGGTTGAGCTTGTTTGAGCTCAGCATGTGCACAAGCATTCAAAAGAGCGATCTCTACAGTTGGTAAATTTTGATAACAAGTTCCTGCCAGTTCCACTACAAGAGGAAAATCTCGTTGATCAAAGGCAGTTTTTTGCAGTAACGTCAACGCTTCCTTTTCTAAATCAGCCTTTACAGAAAGAAGAAGGTGATAACTTTCTTTTGAAAGCCCTTCTTCGTACTTTAAAAAAGCTAAATACTGAGTGGCTAGGGCAAAAATAAGCCCTTGTTTAGCTTGTTTTCTTACCTCTTCGCACAGTTCCGCGGCTTCTTTTTTTTTACCCTGCTGTAATTTTTTTTCAGCTTGCCCTAACAGCTCGCGAACAGAATCATTCCTATCTGATTCCGCGAGATGACGTGTGCGCTTGAGCGTATCAAAACTTTGGAAGGCAAACAGGAAGAAAAGAGCTCCTGCAAGAATTGCTTGATAAAGAAAGAGCACAAGGCTAAATCCCAACGAAATGACAATCCCCACAATCAGGGCGTACTTGAGACCTTTGAAACCAAACAGCTTTTCCAAAACCAGACGCAGTAACTGACCTCCATCAAGAGGTATGACAGGTAAAAGATTGATAACAGACCAAAAGAGATTGACCGCCATGGTGAGCGATAAGATAGCGCCTATTGCTCCTTGAGAAAAGAGTGGAAAGCGCAACAAGAACCACGAAATGAAAAACAACAAAAAGCCAAATAAGGGACCATTGAGCACGATTAAAAACTGCTTCCAAAAAGGAAGTTTTTCACCATGATGGTAGGTTAATCCCCCCATCGCGACAAGTTCTATATGCGGATTTTGTCCCCAGACCAGCGCAGTTAACGCATGGCCAAACTCATGAAACAAGACCGAAACAAAAATGATGCCAACCCAGATGAGCGTGCCTATCAAGCTCATCGAGTTCACATACCCAATTAAGGCAGCAAAAATCCAAAACGTAGGATAAATTTTGATCGGAATACGACCTGGAATGCGCATCATCGAGCCTTGCGTTGGAGTGCAGCTTGCATGGTTTGACCCATCTCTGCGGGAGAATCGCTGATTAGCACACCTGCAGATTTGAGGGCTTCCATTTTACTTGTGGCAGTGCCTTTTCCTCCAGAAATAATTGCACCAGCATGTCCCATTCTTCTACCGGGAGGAGCCGTGACCCCAGCAATGAATCCGGCAACAGGTTTTGTGCAATGCTGCTTGATCCATTCAGCAGCTTCATCTTCAGCACTGCCGCCAATTTCTCCAATTAACAGGACCCCTTCAGTTTCAGGATCATTCTGAAAGAGTTTAAGCACATCAATGAAGTTCGTACCATTGAGTGGATCTCCGCCAATTCCCACACAAGACGTTTGCCCGAGCCCCAGTTGAGTGGTTTGCCACACAGCTTCATAAGTGAGTGTTCCCGACCGAGAAACAATGCCTATTTTCCCTCGTTTATGGATGTAACCGGGCATGATCCCAATTTTGCATTCCCCTGGCGTGATGATTCCGGGACAATTAGGTCCGATAAGACGAGAGCGTTTGCTAGCTCGCATCACCCGACTCACCTCGATCATATCACGAATGGGAATCCCTTCCGTGATGCATACAATTAAGGGAATTCCGGAATCTTCCGCTTCAAGAATGGCATCAGCTGCAAAAGGAGGTGGCACAAAAATCATCGTGGCATCGCACTGTGTGGCAAGTTTTGCTTCTGCTACGGTATCGAAGATGGGAAGTCCGATGATTTCTTGTCCTCCTTTGCCCGGTGTTACGCCACCGACAAAATGGGAACCATAAGCGATGCATTGTTCTGTATGAAAGCGGCCAGATTTTCCCGAGATCCCCTGTGTGATGACGCGCGTTTTTTTATTGATTAAGATGGCCATGTGATTCTCCTCACTTCAAGACGCCAGCAATTTTTTCTGCTGCCTGCTTTAGTCCTTCGGCAGTGATGATCGGAAGTTGTGATTCCTTGAGAAGTTTTTTTCCCTGTTCCACATTGGTGCCTTCCATTCTGACAACAAGGGGAACTTTAATTCCCAGTTCTTTGACGGCAGCGATGATCCCTTCAGCTAGGGTTTCACAATTCATGATCCCTCCGAAAATATTGACGAGAATCGCTTTCACTTTTGGCTCTTTCAGAATGATCTTAAACCCTTCTGCAACCTTTTCCGCAGAAGCTCCTCCTCCTACGTCTAAAAAATTAGAGGGCTTACCACCGTAATGTTGGATAATATCCATCGTAGCCATCGCCAACCCTGCGCCATTGACCATGCAGCCAATGTTGCCATCGAGGTGGATGTAAGCTAGATCAAATTCCTTAGCGGCAACTTCATTAGGTGATTGTTGAGTGGGATCATAAAACTTAGCAATCTCTGGCTGACGATAAAGAGCGTTGTCATCAACAGAGAGTTTGGCATCGAGAGCCCATAATTTTCCATCCGACGACTCCACTAGAGGATTGATCTCTAATAGAGAAGCGTCAGTATCGAGAAAAGCCTTTGCGATCCCTTGAGCCATCTGAGCTCCTTGTTTTGCAAGCTCTCCTTTCCACCCCATGAATTTGCAGAGCTGCACCAAACGAAAAGATCGTACTCTGCCATCGAGTTCAATAGGCACTTTTAAGATTTTATCGGGATGCTTTTCAGCGACCTCTTCGATCTCCATCCCCCCTTCCGGTGAGGCAATCAAAATCGGTTCGGCGCGATCTCGATCTAAAATGGCTCCCAGATAGTACTCCTTTTTGATATCGACAGGCTTAGTGATGAGAACCTGATGAGCCACCACACCTTCTGGCCCAGTCTGGTTATTCACCATTTTCATCCCGAGCAGTTGCTTTGTTATCTGCGTGATTTCATCAGGAGTTTTAGCAAACTTTACCCCTCCTGCCTTACCTCGACCCCCGGCATGCACTTGAATTTTAATGACAGCCGTCGTGGCATTGAGTTTACCAATAGCCTGAGGAACCTGGTCAATTTTGTTGACCACGACCCAATCGGGAATAGGGATATTGTAGCGTTTCAAAATTTCTTTAGCTTGAAATTCATGAGTATTCATCGCAGGTCTCTCTCCTGAGGCAATTGCAAAACTCCACGCCACAGCAAAATGGCTCAAAAGGGCGATTTTGCTGTGGCGTGGAGTTTTGCAATTGCCTCTCCTGTTCTTCAATCCCGTTATCTGATAGAATTTGTTTTCATTCAACTATTAAAAATACTATGGGACCTATGTTTGGTTTTTTAAAGAGCGGTTTTCAGAAGATTAAAGGGGCGCTCAGCAAAACGAGATCGTTTTTAACTCAACGACTCAAATCCCTCTTTTCAAAACCGTTGAATGAAGAAACCTTTGAGCAACTAGAGCAGATTCTCTTTGAAGCGGATTTAGGCTCTCAATGCGCCATGAATTTTGTTGAACATCTACGGGAGGAATTAAAACGCGCACCAACTCAAGATATCCCTACCATTCTCAAGATTTTCCACGACCATGCTCTCTCTCTTTTAAAAGTCCCAACTAAGATTCAAAAGCATCTTCCTCAACCAGGAGAACCTCTTGTCATTCTCATTGTAGGAGTGAATGGTTCAGGCAAGACCACATCGATTGCCAAGTTGGCTAAAAAATTCCAAAGTGAAGGAAAGAAAGTTCTTTTGGCAGCTGGAGATACCTTCAGAGCAGCGGCCACTGAGCAATTGACGTTGTGGGCTGATAGACTTGGCCTTGAAATTGTCAAAGGGCAAGCTGGCAGCGATTCCTCAGCGATTGCCTTCGACGCACTTTCAGCTGCGAAAGCACGCAGTGCCGATATCGTTCTCATCGATACTGCTGGAAGGCTGCAAAATAAAACAGATCTCATGCAAGAGCTGGAGAAGATCAAGCGCGTATGCACCAAAGTGATTCCACAAGCTCCCCATGAAACATTCCTTGTTCTCGATGCTACGACAGGCCAGAATGCGATCGATCAAGCGCATACCTTTAATAAATTTACACCACTCACTGGAATCATCCTGACCAAGCTCGATGGTTCTGCAAAAGGAGGAATTATCCTCTCCATCTACCAGCAACTAGGCATCCCTGTCACATGGGTGGGCACTGGAGAAAAAGCAGACGACCTCGACCCCTTCGACCCCGACGCTTATGTCAATGCATTGTTTGATCTTGAAGATTAACGTCGAAGAAACCATAGACAGATCCCTCTGTCGAAAAATCGCCTAGCTCCTATGAGATTTCTGAAAAATTTCTTTTTTTCGCAGGGAGATTTTTTTAGCTAAAGTTACTTGTCGCACTTCAAATTTGAAAAGGCGCTTGAAGCATGTCCAAGTACGCCCCGCCTACATCCGTGATGCGTGGGCACTCGCTTAGATTAAGTGAGCTTAAGAGTGTGAGTTCTGATAGATGGGCAAGTCCAGCATCTGTGATCTCATCGCACCCGCATAGATCAAGTGAGCTCAAGAGTGTGAGTTCTGATAGATGGGCAAGGCCAGCATCTGTGATCTTATCGCACCAGCTTAGACAAAGTGAGCTCAAGAGTGTGAGTTCTGCTAGATGGGCAAGGCCAGCATCTGTGATCTTATCGCACCAGCTTAGACAAAGTGAGCTTAAGAATGTGAGTTTTGATAGATGGGCAAGGCCGGCATCTGTGATCTTATGGCACCGACCTAGATTAAGTGAGGTTAAGAGTGTATGTTTTGATAGATGGGCAAGGCCAGCATCTGTGATAAGGCCAGCATCTGTGATGTTGTTTTTGAACCCGCTTAGAGATCTTAAGTCCGTGATGCATGGGCACGCGCTTAGAGTAAGTGAGCTTAACAATGTGAGTTGTGATAGATGAGCAAGGTGGGCATCTGTGATGTCTCCGCAATCTTCTAGATTAAGTGAGCTTAAGAATTTGAGTTTTGATAGATGGGCAAAGCTAGCACCTGTGATGCGTGAGCACGCTCTTAGATTAAGTGAGCTTAAGAGTGTGAGTTTTGATAAATGGGCAAGGCCAGCATTTGTAATGTTAGAGCACCCGCTTAGATCAAGTGAGCTTAAGAAGTTATAGTTTGTGAAGGGGCAGGCACAGACTCTTGCTAGATAGGCAAGGCTAGCATCTGTGATCTTCTCGCAATTAGATAGACTGATAGAGGTAACGCAAGCATCACTTGCTTTATCAAGAATGGTTTTAAGATCGCTATCCGATAAATTGTGGCATCCAGAAAGATCTAGATAGCCGTCGTTGACGAGAAATATCTTACGCCAATCTCGGCATACTTGATTGACACGAGTTATTTGTTGAACAGGAAGGAATCTTAATATGCGTTCGAAAACGTCTCTAGGGATGGCCTTTATGCCAGTCGTTGCGGGTTTAGATGTAGTTTGTGAAGCGGCAGGCACAGACTGGGGCTGCGCTGTCGCTTGTAAAGTTAGGGGAACTAAGCCGGATAATGCCATTGTTAAATCTTCTGGTTGTGATTATTTAGTATTATATTTATAATCTCATTTTATTTAAATGTTAATTTTTTTTTATTATTTATTGCATTAAATTAAAGAAATGTAATTGCAAATTCAGAATAATAAAAATCAAATAATTTTTTATTAGTCAACTGGAGGATTTCCTTTGAGCAGTGCTTTCTTCGGTTCTATTGGGAACGTTCCAAACGAGCGGCCAAGGATCAGTCCTAAACCGTGCTAGATCATCAAAGCGATGCTTTTCTCCCCATTGATCGCCCCCCTTTGGCTCAAAAGCTAATTGATAGAGTTGGTCAAAAATAGCATTTCTTGTCTTTTCGGTAACTTGTGCAGCAACGGATCAATTTGCTTATCAGTAGAGTTTTGCTGATTGATGAGATCGAGCAAGGGTTCCATCGATAGCTCTTTAAAAAGGGCTGGACGTGATAATTTCAAAATAGCAAGTGCTTGCGCTAATTTTAGACGATCAAAATCAACCCAACGGTTCTTTTGGCAGCTGGAGATACCTTCAGAGCAGCGGCCACTGAGCAATTGACGTTGTGGGCAGAGAGACTGGGCCTTGAAATTGTCAAAGGGCAAGCTGGCAGCGATTCCTCAGCGATTGCATTCGACGCACTTTCAGTTGCGAAAGCACGAAGTATCGATATCGTTCTCATCGATACTGATGGAAGGCTGCAAAATAAAACAGATCTCATGCAAGAGCTGGAGAAGAAAGCGCGTATGCAGCAAAGTTATTCCACAAGCTCCCCATGAAACATTCCTTGTCCTCGATGCTACGACAGGCCAGAATGCGATCGACCAAGCGCATATCTTTAACAAATTTACACCACTCACTGGAATCATCCTGACCAAGCTCGATGGTTCTGCAAAAGGGGGAATTATCCTCTCCATCTACCAGCAACTAGGCATCCCTGTCACATGGGTGGGCACTGGAGAAAAGGCAGACGACCTCGACCCCTTCGACCCGGACGCTTATGTCAATGCATTGTTTGATCTTGAAGACTAGAAGCTCTTTGTTTTTGGAAAATGAAGGGCCTTACTTTTTCACAGGTCCGGGACAAAGCACTTTCGTGTCAAGTGTACCTAAAAAAGCTGATAAACAAGACTCCGATGAGGATTGGGTCGAGATCGATTCTGGTGATTTACCTCCTCCCGAAGCCTCAAGTGTACCTAAAAAAGCTGATAAATAAGACTCAATGATAGGCTTATTGAATTTCGAGGCAAAAACCGCCGGCTAAACCTAGGGCTGAAGCACCTGTTTGAATGGGGAATTCAACGTCTTCTCTTTCTCGGCGAATCGTCAGCAACCCCTCTTTGTCGTGGAGATTAACGTCGAAGGGAACATAGACAGATCCCTCTTCGGTAGCAACCATTTCAAGGCGTTGCTCTACCCCTTGAAAAGTAAAGACCACCTCAAATTGCTCTTTTGCTTTAAATCCCTTTCCATGAAAAATAAACGATTCCCCTTCTTGTCCTTTCAATTCAAGAGAAAGCTCTAAGCCACTTTTGGTCTTCATTTCATTCGGGAAGGGAATTAAGGATGTTGTGACAAAAAAGGAGGGATCATCCTCTGCTCTCATCACAAATTCGATGCGCTCTCCCTTTTTTAAAGGGCAAACAGCATAGAGTGGGTCATTCTTTATATCTTTAGTCTCTAAAATCAAGTGCCCTTTGCGGTTAGCGACGTAACTGAATGTTTCCGCTTCCTCTCCTGTAGACCACTTAACGACTAATCGAAACCTTTTTCCCTCGGGAAAATCATTAGCGCGCAGTCGATAGCGCTTCATTTGTTTTCCGTAAAACTGAATTTCTCCCCATTTCTTTTCACATTCCAACCAGGGTTCATCTGTACAACCCATGGAACTTAGAACAATGAAAGGAACTAACCAAGCAATGACTCTATTCATCATGACACACCAGCCCTCATGCTTAGATTAGCTATAAAACCAAACTTTTTCAAGAAAAAAAATACTTGTTAAGAATTTCTTGTCATTCTTTTTCCCATCTGACATATTTTGAACTGTATGATGAGAGACTTGTCTGCATTTTCCCCTTTTTCTCCTGCCATGATATGGGAGAGACGCAACCGAGGATTGCTGCTGCAATTCTTAGTTTCTGAACTCATTGCATCCTTTCACGCACTATGCGTAGAGGCGCCCTATAGAGAAATTGTCTCTTCACCCAAGCGCTATTTTCCCTATGATTGGGCTTATCCTTACGGGTATCTCAATAAAGCCCATGAACACGCTCTCATTTTATATCAGGTTTTCCCAGAACTACACTCCGATGTCATTCAAATTGAACAAGCTTTAACTCGATTGATCCACACTTTTCACTCTCTTCGATCTAAAAAGATAGTGATCCGGCATCTACAGAAAATCTTTTTCTTCTTAGAACCTTTTATAGAAAGATGTAAAAACAACGAAAATCTCATCTTCTTTTTACTGCAGCATCGTGAAGAGATTGAACAACTTATCGAGAACAATTACCTACGCAAACTTCTGCTCAAGCTGCATCCGAATGGATTAACAGAGCTTGGCGAAAAACTCTGCGACAATTACCATCATCGTGGTTTTTACTTCATTATCCCCCAACTCAAGCTATTATTAGCCAAAATTGACCATGCCTAATGACTATCTCAATCTAGTACGCGCCACCATCTCCTCAATCAAAGAACTTAAAAGTTCTGTTTTTTCTACTCAGGAAGAGTGGCAAGCCCTTCATTGTATAGAACCAAACGTTGCACCAGCACCTGTTCAAGACATGATTGTAAAGTCTGCGCCTAAACAGCCTAAGAAGGAAGTGCCTGAACCACAAATGAAACTTCCCGCACCTACTCCTCCATCTGAGGCTCCTTCTGCCGTTAAAAGCTCATTGCTTCGCTTAAATCCCACTTTGCACCATGTAGATCAGATCCCCGATGATGCTCAAGCAAAGCGGATCTTGAATGGGTGGCGTGAGTATTTAGGAGAAACCCAAATCGTCGTGTTGTCAGCAGATACCGATCCTGCTACACTGGAATTACTCAAGAATCTCGCCAAAGCCATCGATCAGAAGCTGGGCAAAGTCAAAGCCTTTTCGGTAGACAGATTAGAACGGGAAAAGCGCTGGGATCTCTTTTTGAAAAAAAACAACTTAAAATTGATTGTGGCATCAGAAGGATTTAATCGTTTGAAAGACGTTAAGCACCATCTAAAATCCTTTCCGGCCAACTCTACAGAATTTTTAGGCGATGTCCCTTTGATCGTTCTTTCACCTGCTTCCTACTACATGGAAAACCCTAAGGAAAAATCTGTCTTATGGGGTCAAATCTGCCAGATACTCCAACGATGACAATAGCTGCCGTCCTCCTCGATCAAGCGCTTGATCATGTTCTCGATTACGCGATTCCTCCACCACTTGTAGGAAAGTTGACCCCTGGAATGCGTGTCAAGGTCCCCGTTAGAAATTCCGTTCGAGTAGCTACCGTGATCGAAATCAAAGAGAAGAGCTCCTTCCAACTACAGCCTCTTAAAGAACTTCTCGATGAAAAACCGTTCATTTCCCCCGATTTATTTCTACTTGCACGCTGGATGTCGCGCTATTATTGCTGTCCCTTGCGCAAAGTCCTCAAAGCGATTCTTCCCCCCTCCATCCGCAAGATGATGAAACCTAAAGAACAGCTTCTTGTCCACTCTGCTTTAACCTCTTCAGAACTGATCGCGTCGTGTGAACAGCTCCGTGGTGAATATCCTCTCCAAGCTCAAATTCTAGATGTTCTACTCAAACATCCCAAAGGGATCTTGCTATCTCGGTTACTAGAACTCGCCAAGACATCGCGCAGCCCTATCACTACGCTCATCAAAAAGAAGATTCTCACCTGTCAAAAAATTCAAATCGATCGCACAGCGGTGAGCGATCAAGAATACTTCCCGACCAAGCGCAAAACGTTAACTGCTGAACAAGAAACGGCCTTGCAATATATCCGTGAGGATTTAATTCACAATCGCTTCCAAACGCGGCTTATCCATGGGATCACTGGCAGTGGCAAGACCGAGGTTTACTTACAAGCAATCGAATTAGCTCTCTCTTTAAACAAAGGTGTCATTTTTCTCGTACCAGAAATCGCGCTGACCTCTCAGACCATCGAACGCCTTAAGGGACGTTTCAAGGAGAAGATCGCCATCCTGCATCATCGCCTCTCTCCGGGAGAGAAATTTGATACATGGCATCAAATCCGCGATGGAAAAGCTCCCATTGTGGTAGGTGCGCGCTCAGCTCTCTTCAGCCCAGTTCCCAACTTAGGACTCTTGATAGTTGATGAAGAACACGAATCTTCTTACAAACAATCGGATGAGTCTCCCTCCTACCATGCTCGCGATGTGGCGGTCATGCGTGGCAAATTGTGTCAAGCCGTGGTCGTGCTGGGAAGTGCTACGCCAAGCTTAGAAAGTTACCACAACGCCAAAACGGGAAAATATGCGCTTGATACGCTTACACTCCGCGCTGATCGAGCTACCTTGCCCCGTGTGACCATTGTCGACATGCAAAGAGAGTTTGCACTCAATAAAGGGTTCACACTCTTTTCCGATGCTTTGCTCTCCGCAATCAAACAACGGTTGGAAATCGGTGAACAGACGCTCCTCTTTCTCAATCGACGCGGCTACCATAGCGCACAGATGTGCTTAAAATGCCAACATGTCTTACAATGTCCCCATTGTGATACCAAATTGACCTTTCATTTAGGGGAAAATTTACTCGCTTGCCATCTATGCGACTACCATCTTTCTCCTCCTCCCCGTCAATGTCCTAAGTGTCGAAGTGATGGAGATTTCAAGTTCAAAGGAGCAGGAACAGAAATGGTCGAGCGCGCTCTTCATGCCATTTTCCCTCAAGTAAGAACGTTGCGCATGGATGCCGATACCACACGACACAAAGGGAGCCACGAACTGCTATTCAAACAATTTAAAGCCGGTAAAGCGGATGTGTTAATTGGCACGCAGATGATTGCGAAAGGACTCCATTTCCCTTCTGTCACACTGGTCGCTGTACTGAATGCCGATGGCAGTCTACAAATTCCCGATTTCCGAGGAAGCGAAAACATCTTTCAGCTTCTCACTCAAGTTGCAGGTCGCTCGGGTCGTGGATCACTAGCTGGTGAAGTGATCATCCAAACGCACATGCCCGATCATCCGATCATCGCGCTTGCAAAAGAGCAAGATTACCTTGGCTTTTACCAGACGGAAATCGAAACCAGAAAACTATTTGGATACCCTCCATTTTCTCATCTAGTTAAACTCACTTTAAGCGGCACAGAAGAAACAGCTACCCAACAAGCTGCCCTTTCTATCAGAAACCGTCTTGTGGAACAGCTATCCTCAGACTTTCAGATCTATCCCGTTGTGCCCTCTGGTCACGCGCGCGTGAAGACAAGATTCCGGTTCCAATTTCTCATCAAAGGAGAAAAATTGGGAGCTCTTCTTCCTCATTTAAGTTCCCTCAACACCCAAGGCGACATCCGCTTGGCAATCGATGTCGACCCCTTATCAACCTTCTTTTAAGGATCTATAGTAGTAAATTATTTAATTTCTATTGCTCTATATTTGTAATTGCATTTTTTTTAATTTAAAAATAATAAATGAATTTTTAACATTTAAATAAAGTGAAATCATAAATATAATACTAATTATAATTGCAATTAGGAGATTTAACAATGTCATCATTATCCGGCTTAACAATATCATCATTATCCGGCTTAGTTCCTTTAACTTTGCAAGCGACAGCCCAGCCAGCGCCTGTGCTCGCCCCTTCACAAACTACACCTAAACCCTCAACGCCTGGCATAAAGGCTCTCGATAGCTACGTTCTCGGACATATATCAAGCTTCCTTTCTACTCAAGAAACAGCTCGCGCCCATTCTGTATGCAAAGCTTGGACTAAGCTATCTCTCGTCAAGGCTATGCATCTTTCCGTCAAGGATGGCTGTCTAGATCTTTCTGGACTGAACGATTTATCAGATAGCGATCTTAAAACTATTCTTGATAATGCAAGTGGTACTTACATTACCTCTATCAATCTACGTGATTGCTATAAGATCACAGATGCTAGCCTTGCCCTTCAATCAAAACTTACATCGCTAACCTCACTTAATCTAAGCGGGTGCAAAAACATCACAGATGCTGGCCTTGCCCATCTATCAAAACTCACACTCTTAAGCTCACTTAATCTAAGCGGGTGCAAAAACATCACAGATGCTGGCCTTGCCCATCTAGTAACTTTCACACTCTTAAGCTCACTTGATCTAAGCCGGTGCAAAAAAATCACAGATGCTGGCCTTGCCCATCTATCAAAACTCACATCTTTAAGCTCACTTAATCTCAGCGGGTGCAAAAACATCACAGATGTTGGCCTTGCCCATCTAGTAACTCTCACACTCTTAAGCTCACTTGATCTTAGCTGGTGCACAAATAATCTCCAAGATGGTGACCTTGCCCATATCACAGATGCTGGCCTTGCCCATCTATCAAAACTTACATCGCTAACCTCACTTGATCTAAGTTGGTGCACAGACATCACAGATGCTGGCCTTGCCCATCTAGTAACTCTCACACTCTTAAGTTCACTTAATCTAAGCCATTGCATAAATATCACAGGGGCTGGCCTTGCTCATCTATCAAAACTCACACTCTTAAGCTCACTTGATCTAAGCTGGGGCCCAGACATCACAGATGATGGCCTTGCCCATCTATCAAAACTCGCACTCTTAAGCTCACTTAATCTAAGCGAGGGGTATAAGATCTCAGATGCTGGCCTTGCCCATCTATCAAAGCTCATACTCTTAAGCTCACTTGATCTAAGCTGGTGCAAGAAAATCACAGCCGCAGGCCTTGCTCATCTATCAAAACTCACACTCTTAAGCTCACTTCAACTAGAAGGTATAAGGCCAGTAAAAGCTCGACGTTGTACAATTTTATGATTTCCTAGCTGACGCTCGTCAGTCATGAGATTGCAAAAATAAAAATTGATTGAGACTCCTATCATTCATAATTTTTGTTATTCAAAGACAAAAGGTGATGAAAATGGATTCTCTGTCATCGCGTTTGCAAAAGAGCAAGATTACCTCGGCTTTTACCAGATTGAAATCGAATCCAGAAAACTATTTTGAATACCACCATTTCTTACCTAGTTAAACTCACTTTAAGCGGCACAGAAGAAACAGCTATCTTCAGACTTTCAAATCTATCCCGTTGTGCCTTCTGGCCACGCTCGCGTGAAGGCAAAA
>JABDFI010000042.1 GCA_013286595.1 Chlamydiota bacterium
AGTTCTGGGAATAAAATTTGTTTTACTAGTTTAGGGTGTGCTCGAAATCTCGTCGACACTGAGGTGATGGTAGGCATTCTTCTCAAAGCAGGCTATGAAGCGATCGACGAGGTCAATAAAGCTGATTATCTCGTCGTGAATACCTGCGGTTTTTTATCTTCCTCGCGCCAAGAATCCTCCGATGCTATCGGGGATATGTTCAAACACAAAAAGAAGTCCGCGAAAGTGATTGCTGTTGGCTGCATGGTCCAAAAGCATAAAGACGAGTTAAAAGAGCGCTATCCCGATATCCACTATTTTTTGGGCTCTGGCGATATGGAGCGCATCATTGAAGCTGTGCAAGCTCCGATCCCAGGCGAGGCCGTTTCTTCAGCGCGCAGCTATCTCGAATGGGGGGAGATTCCTCGACAGCTATCCACACCCAAGCAGTATGCTTATCTTAAGATCGCAGAAGGATGTGCTAAGAGATGCGCTTTTTGCATCATTCCCAAAATTAAAGGTCCTTTGCGCAGTAAACCCGAAGAGCAGGTACTTAAAGAGTTTCGCATTCTGCTAGACCAAGGTGTCAAAGAAGTGATCCTCATTGCACAGGATCTGGGGGATTACGGCAAAGAGCGAGAAGACAATCAAGGTCTAGAGCATCTTTTAAGCAGGATGCTGGAAACAGAGCGAGACTGTTGGTTGCGTCTTCTCTATTTATATCCCGATGAAATCAACGAAGAACTCATTGCTTTAATTGAAAAGGATCGTCGCATTTGTCGCTATCTTGATATGCCCATTCAGCACATCAATGATGAGATGCTCAAAGCGATGCGTCGGAAAACCAACCGACAGCAGATTATCCAGACCATTCAAACTCTTCGCCAGCGCATACCCGATATCGTCATCCGCACCTCTTTGATGGTGGGCTTTCCAGGTGAAACTGAAGAGCAGTTTGAAGAGCTCGTCCAGTTTGTTCAAGATTATCCTCTCGACAATGTGGGGATATTCAAGTACTCACGCGAAGAGGAATCCTCATCTGCTCTATTCTCCAATCACATTGAAGAATCTGTTAAGCAGGCTCGTTTCGAGCGGTTAGCTGCAGTTCAGACAGCTGTTGTGGCAAAAAGAAATAAGCAGTATATCGGGAAAAAATTGAAGGTGATCGTGGAAGGTTACCATCCCGATTCTCCCTATCTCATGCGCGGTCGTTTCTACGGCCAATGTCCTGAGGTCGATGGGCAGGTCATCATCAACGATGGGCGGCTGGTCATAGCCTTTGGCGAGTATTACGACGTAGAGATCACCGACGTCGCTGGATGCGATTTGATTGGCGGTGTCGTGGGATCGTACGCTCCTCAATCACCTAAACAACCCAAGAACAAGTTGTCCCTCAATGGATGAAAAGAAAGTTGTCCTCAAGCCTGGTAGAGAAAAGGCCGTACTTAAGCAGCATCCCTGGATTTTTTCAGGAGCAATCGACACTCTGCCTTCCTATGAAAATGGGGAAGTGCTTCCCGTCTTTAGCCATTCAGGACAATTTCTAGCGCATGCTTATTTTCATAAAGAAAACTCGATTGCTGGACGGATTCTCACGTTCATCGATGAACCTATTGAAGTGGCGATCAGCAAGCGGATGGATCGCGCCATTGCCTTGCGCCATTCTTTATTTGATCGAGAAAAGACCAATTGTTTTCGACTTATTAATTCCGAAGGAGATGAATTGCCCGGATTAATTGCCGATCTCTATGACGATGTGCTAGTGATCCAAATCAACACCTTTGGGATGCTGAAATTGCGTCCTTTGATCGTCCAGTTATTGCGCAATAAGTTGTCTGTGAAAGGCATTTACGAAAAATCTTCTTCTTTCTCTCGCAAACAAGAAGGATTAAGCGATTGCCATGAAGTGCTCTTCGGCGAATGCGCCAAAGAAATTTTGGTCAAAGAAAATGGCTTGCTCTTTTTAGTCCCTATTCAAGAAGGACAAAAGACGGGATTTTTTCTCGATCAACGCGAAATGCGTCAAATGGTGGCAAACTTCGCAGTGGGGAGAAGAGTTCTCAATTGCTTTGCTTATACGGGAGGATTTTCCCTGTTTGCTTTGAAAGCTGGAGCTCACTCTGTTGTCAGTGTCGATAGCAGTAAAGAGGCCTGCCACATTGCGGGTGAAAATACCCTTCTCAACCGCTTTGATGCGGATAAACACCAGATAGTCACTGCCGATGTGTTTGATTACTTAAGAGACAATTCCCTTGATTTTGGTCTTACTATTTTAGATCCCCCCGCTTTTGCTAAAAAGCGCAGCGATATTAACCTTGCTTGTCGAGGGTACAAAGAGATTAACCGGTTGGCCATTGAAAAGATGCCCAAAGGATCTCTTCTATTGACCTGTTCTTGTTCTTATTTCATCGATCCGCAGCTTTTTCAAAACCTTTTATTTCAAGCAGCTCTAGACGCTAAGCGCTCGGTTAAGATTATAGCTCGTCATACGCAAGCTCCCGATCACCCCATTTCCCTCTTTCATCCCGAAGGCGATTACCTTAAAAGCTTTTTGCTACATATCGACTAAGATCTAATCATTTATAATGTCAATTTTAAGACCTTCTTTAGGTTTTATTGGGTGAGCAGAAAATAGATTGCCTTTTAAAACCTCAATCACAGCTAATCTCAGGCGGGACGGATCATCGTGACGATGGAGCTGGCCCCATTTGTCTCCTCCCTTAGGCTCTGGAGCGAGTGTATAAATTTGATAATCGATCGCATTGCGAATGTCATCTGGCATTGCACCAATAAGAGCATCAATTGTTTGTTCTTGTTCTGGAGAAGTAGTTTCATCGAGGATGCGGAGAATATTAATAGTTTTGTCAATCCACGATTTAAAGGAAGAAGTTTCTTGAGTATCCTCGATAGCTATCGCATGAGCAAGTCTTAGTCGATCAAGATCATCAAAGCGGTGTAATTCGCCCCATCGATCTCCACCTTTTGGAGTAGTTGCTAATACATAGATATAATAATCAGTTAGATCTAATAATGTCAGAGGAAGGTTTGTTAGATGCGCTAGACCCGCATTGGTAATGCGCCTGCAGAATGTAAGGTTCAAGTGGTTAAGAGGAAGTGTGACGAGATGCGCTAGCCCCGCATCGGTAATTTGCCAGCACCAAGCGAGGTTTAAGTGGTTAAGCGGAAGGGTGACAAGATGCGCTAGCCCCGCATCGGTAATTTGCAAGCACCATTCGAGGTTTAAGTGGTTAAGCGGAAGGGTGACAAGATGCGCTAGCCCTGCATCAGTAATTTGCACGCAGAAAGAGAGGTTTAAGTTGTTAAGAGGAAGTGCGACAAGATGCGCTAGCCCTGCATCGGTAATTTGCACGCAGAAAGAGAGGTTTAAGTTGTTAAGAGGAAGTGTGACAAGATGCCCTAGTCCTGCATCAGTAATTTGCACGCAGAAAGAGAGGTTTAAGTTGTTAAGAGGAAGTGTGACAAGATGCGCTAGCCCTGCATCGGTAATGCGCTCGCAGCGAGTTAGATTGAAGGAAGTGAGAGAGGGGATCTTTTTGGCGAGGTATTCAAGGCTTGCATCTGTAATAGTGCATGGAGGCAGGGTAATAGATTTTATAAGATTTTTAGTAGGAACTCCTCTCATGATTTCATCGATGATTTTCTTTAGGTTGTCATCGGACAAGTTTTCAAATTTTGATAAGTCGATATTTTCACCGCGAAAGTCTAGGTGTCTCCAGTCCTTGCAAGTTTCTCTCATCACCGCGATTCCTTTTGGCTCTAAAAATGTGGCGACTAATTGAGAAATGTTCTTTTCGAACAAAGTCTTTATTTTAAGTTTGACTATGTTGGAAGAAGGGGCTTCTGTTCTTCCCAACTCTAGTGATGCTATTTTTAATCCTTCAGGTGCTTTTACCGTCATATTTACCTCTTTGTTTGTGTTAATTATACAGTTCAGTTTTTTTTATTTAATAAAGGAATGGGTTATTGTTTTTGTTAAACTATTTAATTGTCTGTTGGCGTGTAAAATAAATTATTTGGTTTTATAGCCTTGGATAGGCCAAGCGGTTGTAAAAAGGCTTCAGCAATAAAGCTAGACCGGTTATATCAAGAATTTGATGAGGTGCTGGCTATGAAGTTTAAATTTATCGCTCCAAAAGATCCAGAATATGATGCCGAGTGTATGTTGCGTTGGGAGGTGTTGGGCAAACCCAACGGGCTTCCACCCGGTTCTGAAGTGGTTCCAGAAGATAAACATAGTCTGCATTTGATTGCTATGGAGGGGAAACAAATCGTAGGATGTATCTGTTTTAGCGCGGAAACCCAAGGGGCTGGACAGGTGTTTCAGATGGCCCTAAGTGAAGACTATCGAGGACGAGGATTTGGACGTAAGCTTCTCCATACATTAGAACAGCAATTGTTTAAACAGGGCGTGCGCGATGTGTATGTCTATGCCCAACAAGAGGTGGAAGGGTTCTATTCTAAGATGGGATACCACTCCGAAGGGGAATCTATTAAACGCAATGGCGCCGCCTGTCGTTTAATGAAAAAAAGCATTAGACATCTTGCGTAACCTGCTTTGCTCAGAAAAATCAAAGATTTTTTAGGCAAATTTTTAGAATCTACGGTAGTAGATTCGGGTAGCGGAGGCGAAGCGACTTCGGTAAGTCGCTGAGATGACGATACAAAAATTGGACAGAAAATATTGGGTTTTAATGAGTAAATGAGGTTACGCAAGATGTCTATTAAGGAGCAGGTAAATGAGTAAGGAGCGGTTTTCCCCCTTTGCCTTAGTAGTTGTTGCGATAGCATCGATCAGCGGGCTGTTATTTGGTTATCATACGGCCGTCATTTCGGGAACGCTGATCTTTCTGGCCCCTGCCTTCCAGCTCTCTCCTTTCGATGAAGGGATGGTCGTTAGTACCATTTTATTGGGTGGGCTAGTGGGCGCCATTGCGGCAGGAGAGCTATCAGAGCGATTGGGCAGAAAAATTACCCTCATTGGCACTGCCATTGTGTTCATCTTGGGTGCACTCATCATGGCTAGCGCAACCTCATATGCCATTCTCATCGGAGGTCGTGTAGTAAGTGGAGTGGCTGCGGGGATTGCCTCAGTGACAGCCCCCATGTACTTAGCAGAAGTTTCTCCCCCTCATTACAGAGGGCGATGCGTTGCCATTTATCAGCTCAGCATGAGCTTAGGGATCTTGCTCGCTTATGTGCTCACTGTCCATTATGAAGAAGCCCAGCAATGGCGCCTCTTATTTGCTTGGGGAGCAGCTCCCGCAGTGATTCAAGTGATCGCTCTGTTCATGATTCCCGAAACTCCCAGCTGGTGCGTAGAACAAGGGTATTTTGAACGAGCTAAACTCTCTTTTCAACGCCTTCGCCGCGATGTACTTTGGAAAAAAAATCTCAAAATCAGTGAAAGGCGTGAAAAAGGAAGACAGTGGGGATTCTTTTTTTCTCCTCGTGTTTTCTATGTCATCGTGCTGGGAGTGGTGTTGAGTATTCTTCAACAAGTAACGGGGATCAATGCTGTTGTTTATTACACCCCCAAGATCTTTCTCACGGCGGGAATTAGTTCTAATGAAGCTGCTTTCATGGCGACAATGGGGATTGGCGGCATCAACGTCATAGCTACTTTAATTTCGGTGTGGTTGTTAGATCGAGCAGGGCGACGCCGTTTATTGTTAATTGGAACAGTGGGCATGGGGTGTAGTTTAATCCTCGTCACAGCTGCGTTTTTATTCCAGGCTGTTCTGGTCGAAAAACTTGTCGTGCTGGGATTAATGGCCTATGTCGCTTTCTTTGCTTTAAGTTTTGGGCCTGTCACATGGGTAGTGATCTCAGAAATTTTCCCTTTAAAGGTTCGCAGTCAAGCGATTGCGCTAGCTTTAGCTGCTAACTGGATGGCGAATTATTTGGTTTCCCTTCTTTTCCCCAACCTGATCGCTCACTGGGGAGGGGGATACACGTTTGCTGTGTTTACTTTGATCACCTTCTTAGCTGTAGGATTTATCGCGCGATGGATCCCCGAGACAAAGGGAAAAAGTTTGGAAGAAATCGAGACAATGGTCCTACGAGGAAAGTTCTGATTTGAGAGACCGTTACATGATTTAAACGCAAAGCCGCGGCCCCGCGGCTTTGCGTTTAAAAAATAATAGTGGTAGTGAGTTTTGCAATTGCCTCTATTGTCCCATTTTGAGAGCATGAGATTACGTAGGGCTGTTGGAGTATCGATTTAAAGGAGAGGGTATGTCGATTCAGGATATTGAAAAGCTACTGGGATCACAAGCACAACATTTGCTCGGACATGTCTGTAAAACAATACCTAAAGAAAAGCTTCATCTTCCAGGTAGCGACTGGGTAGACCGGATCTTTTCCCCATCGGATCGCAACATACGCGTGCTGCGCAGTTTGCAAACTCTGCTCACTACAGGACGACTAGCTGGAACCGGCTATTTGTCTATCTTGCCCGTCGATCAAGGAGTGGAGCATTCCGCTGGCGCTTCCTTTGCGGCCAATCCCGATTATTTTGATCCCGAAGCGCTCATTAAGTTAGCTATGGAAGGGGGCTGTAATGCCATTGCTTCTACTCGCGGTGTGCTGGGGATGATGGCGCGCAAGTATGCGCATAAAATTCCCTTTCTCTTGAAATTAAATCACAACGAATTGCTCACTTATCCCAACAAACACGATCAAATTCTGTTTGCATCTATTGAACAAGCATATGAGATGGGCTGTGTGGCTGTGGGCGCAACGATTTATTTTGGCTCTGAAGAAAGCTCGCGACAAATCCTCGAAGTGAGTCAGGCCTTTGCGATGGCCCATGAATTAGGCATGGCAACGGTTCTTTGGTGTTACCTGCGCAATTCAGCCTTTAAAACAGCTACAGTCGATTATCATGAAGCAGCCGATCTCACAGGGCAAGCCAACCATCTAGGCGTTACGATCGGTGCGGATATCGTTAAGCAAAAACTTCCCGTGAATAACGGGGGATTTAAAGCTTTGAAATTCGGCAAGCAAACCGAAAAGATGTACACCACGCTGTGCACAGATCATCCGATCGATTTATGTCGCTATCAAGTCATCAATGACTACTTGGGTAGGATTGGATTGATCAACTCAGGCGGAGCATCGGGTGACAATGATCTCGCTCAAGCTGTAGAGACTGCTGTTATCAATAAACGAGCAGGTGGAATGGGACTTATCACAGGTCGCAAGGCGTTTCAAAAGCCCATGAAAGAAGGCGTACAGCTTCTTCACGCGGTTCAAGATGTCTATCTCTGCAAAGAAGTGACCGTCGCTTAACCTCGAATTAACGGATCACTTTCATCACTTGCTTGAGTGGTTTCTCATCTTGTTTGAAATGGCGTTTGTTGCTTTCTTCATGCGTATCGGAAGTTTTCTTGCTCTTTTCCCAGGGGAAAGGGCGTTTGGCAGGGGGGGATTTTCGCTTTGCTATCAGGCAAGGTGGCCATCTGTTGTAGCACGCCGCCTAAGATAGCACCTGCGCCACTTTTTCCAAATGCATCGGTGACTACTTTTTGCTGAGCAGCGAGGAGAAGAGCGATTTTAGCTGTGGCTTTAGAGCTGTCTATTTTCACATTGTCCGAACGCCCTTTCATCGGGATGGTCAAGACATAATCTTTGGGCAAATTCTTGATCCCAAATGCTTGTGAAAGAGTAGATGCAGTCAGTCCCAACAGCATGTCGACGTAATCATCGACAAGTAAGATTTTCCCCCAAATAGCGACATCATACGTATCTGCTAACAGGATCTCCGTTCTTTCCAGATCGAGGATCCCTTGACTTAACGTAAATTGCACCGGAGCAAACCACAGCTGAAGCTCCCGGTTCACTTCAAATTGCTTCGAGCGAAGTAATCCCAACGCAATGTTGACGTTCCCTTCATTGCGGCACGCAATTTTGCCCAATTCGATTGTTGTTAGGGGCATGGCCAGTTTGCCCAAGTCAAACGGCCTTAAAGGTAGATAGAAGCCTTTAGCTGGTATTTCTAAAGTGACAGGAGCTTGAGCGTAAAAGTAAGTGATCGACAGAGGATTGACATCTTTTAGAAAGACCCGACTCATTTCTTGGGTGACATTCATTTGAGCGTACAGATCCTTTTCTAAGCGTAAAACCCCCTCTTTGATGGAGGAATCCATCGCGAAACGCACGTTGGGTGAATTGATGTTTAAGGAAACAGGTCCTGTGAAGTCTTTGAGATTAGCTACAAGTGAGGCGTTGATGACATCGCCGAAGACCTTACTAAAGGGCGCATCAGTTCTCCCTTTCATCCTAGCCACAAGATCTAAAGCGCGAGAAGGGAACTGCTTGATGTTCACATTGGTATCCAGAACAAGAGTGTGAAGATTTAACTCGTTCTTTTCAGTGAAGAGGTGCTCAATCGTCGTTTTAGCAGAGAATGTGCCCCCTTTTCCCGCACCGGAAGAGACTTGAGAATCGAGCGTAAGCGTCAAAGGGCGATCGCTCTGAAGTTTGCTGAAAGAGAAGGTGAAATCGGTCAGTTGAATCGTCTCTTGTGAACCGTTATCTAAAAAGGAAATGCGGGGATTGTGTCCCTGTCCTTTTCCTTGCAGTGAAGCGATTTCCCATTGAATGGTGGGTATTCTCCCAGTTGCAGGTAAAACGGGAAGGGAGAGCTCTGACACAGAAGCTTTAAATGTCGTCGGTTCCTTGAGTTCAAAAGCGATCGTCTTTCCCTGTTGAGCCACTACCATGTGATCTAAGTAGAGATAACTTTGAGGAGTTAACGTCCAATTCAGCGTGTCGATAGCTCCTTTAATGACGCTACCATCTGTCACAAACGAGCTCTTGATGGCTAAAAGAGGACTTGTCACATTGACCTGAAGTGTCTGTTTTTGAGGAGTACTGGCTAAATTTAGAGTGGAATTGAGCTGCGTACCGGCCAACATCTGAGCAAGAGGTTTTCCTAAGAAAGCATCGACCAAAGAAGAGGGGAGTTTTACTAGATCCATGGTAGCGTTCACAACGACTTGATCCATGTGATTGAAATCGACATGAGACCACGACGATTTCATCGCGATCGAGCCTTGTTCACCTTCTTGAGGCTTCACGAGAGATTGGAGTTGCACCTCTGCGATTTGGGTCTTTGCATTCCATTGAAAAGGAATCGATAGATTGTTCAAGGAAAGCTGCGGCGCACCGGGATAAGGGATCATGGACACCTGAGAAGAAGCAAGTGTTCCTTTGAATGAAAGAGCGTTGACAGTCTTCGGAAAAAAGCTAAAAGGTTCCACTGTAAGCAGAAGTTGAGAAGGCTCTGTCAGATTCAGCAAGACAGGGGATACATTCTGCAGCCAACCATTTTCTACTTTAACATGAATCTTAAGAGGAGCCGTCAAAGCAATCTCCCCATTTTTCTGGTACTTAGCTAGAAGTTCTGCCTGCAAAAGATCGCTTGAAACGTGGAAAGAAATCCGATCGCGAGTGGCTAGTAGATCCGCTTTGATCTGTTGGATGGCAAAGGGAGTTTTTCCTTTAAAATCGAAACGCTCACTTTCTACACTCATCTCCATTGTGCTATCACTCGTATGAGACCAGGGAATCACAAGGGTATTCACCATTCCCTTGACTGTTACGGGATGAGCAAGAGCCAATTTATTCTGTGGTAAGACGGGATTTACAAGACCTGGAATGACCTGATAACTAAAAGCCACCGGTTCTAGTAAAGACAACTCATCTCCCGCTCGCAGTTTAGCCTGTTCAATCGTTAACAGAGGGGAGTGTACCGATAGGATCCACTCTTGACCTTGTGGGGATAAATTCCCCGTTGCCTTCGTGTTAAGAACAGGACCTAGAACCAAAGAAAGGGGAGTTTTCACGCCACTCAAAGCCCCTAAAAGATCCACGGGAAGAGCTGTTGCCTCCATGGAAACACTCTGTGTGTTCTCTTTGAGATTTAGCTGGGCATCCCAGGTCAATTGAGCAGGAGGTCCTTGTGAAACCACAGCTAACTTCCCATCCACTGTCATATGCTCGCTATCGTTGTTGACGTGCATGACAAGGCGATCTAACACAAGGGGATTATTGTCGAATTGCCATGCGAACGGCGCATCAGTAGAAATAGTTGCGGTGAATGAGCTTTGAGCGAGATCTTCCAACCTCTGAGGAATCGGAGCCATTAACTGATCAATCACTACTTTGAGGGTATTTTCCTTAGTTAGAGATAAACGTTGCAATCTGAGCTCTAACTTAGCGAGTTGTGCCCACGAATTAGGCGTTATTTTTAAAGACAGTTTTGCTGGGGATTTTAGGGAGATATGGTTATCCGCAGATACGGTTGTGATTTGGGCATTAAATAGTGGTGAAGTAGCTAAGACATCTAAATCAAAATTGCCCGCAGAAGAGAGAAGATTGAGCTTCACGTCCGCTGTGTTTCCCACCATGCTGACCAACACCCCTTTCCACTGCGGGTATTTCAACGATAACAGCTGGTCAATGCCGAGAACAGGAAGTTGAGAGATAGTTGCTATGGCTTCCACGGAAGGGGATTCTGTATCAGCATTTGCCACAGAAGCCTTAGCATCGAGTTTCCCTTTCACATCGTTTTGCTGTGTTTCAGAGGTGACAGTGAAGGAGAGAATTTTTTTAGATAGGGCAGCATCGAGTGCAATCTCATCAAATACAATCGGCTGCATACTCGTCGTGTGAAGTTCAATTTTTCCCGATGTGCACTGAAGAGTCCCCTCAACGGGCAGCTCAATTTTAGAAAAAGTGGGAAGCGAAGAAAGGCTCGCTGACCGTAACCAATCACGCGGTAATACCACATCAGAATGACCCACCCAAGCAATCAACGAGGGATTGAGTTTAAGATAAGGTCGATTACACTGCACATGTCCCATCGAGCGTCGTACCAAAAGATCCCATAAAGACGCATCGGTCTTGATCCCATCGCACGTCAACTGCATCTGGTATTTTTCTTGATGAACAACGAGATCGGTAACTTCTTGACCTCCCCACCACTGCAATTCTAACCGGTTCACCTGCACATCAGCGTCATAGTTTTCCTTGATGTAGGCGATCAACCGTTTTTTACCCCATTCAGTAGAAAGAATCGTGGGCAAAATGGCGATCAAGGCGACAAGGAGTACAAGGATCCCTATCAAGGTTAAAAAGATGATCCTAGTTGTTGTTGATCCACTGTTCATAGAAGTAGAATCCTGCGATTGTCTTAGCGTCTTGAATCTGATGGTTGGAGATCATCTCTCGGCATTGTGCAGCGGAGACGGTGACTAGGTCGATGGCTTCATCCTCATCGCTGTCTAAAGGAGCTGGGTTCAAGCCCACAGCTAAAAATAAATGGAGAAGTTCAGTGCAAAACCCCGGTGCGCTATAAAATTGCGCCATGGGAATGACTTGATCCGCTTGGAACCCCGTTTCCTCCCGTAATTCCCTCTGGGCACATAGCAGGGGCTCTTCCCCCACCTCAAGCGTGCCTGCTGGAAATTCTAAGATAGTCCGCTGGATAGCTCTACGCCATTGTTTAACGAGGATTAACTGATGATCTGCAGTAACAGGAACAATCACGACAGCCCCTGGATGGGCTACGATATCCCAGCTGGCCCGCCTTCCCGATGAAAACTGATAGGTGTCTTTGAAGACCGCAATCGTCTTGCCGCGAAAGATCTCTTCCCGCTGAACAGACGCCGCCCGTTCTTCTTGCTCTTGCATAGCTGATTTGTCGTGCTTATCCATGCAGCCAGTATCTCACGATGAGACACTTCTGTCAATCTACCGAGTAGCAACTAAAGAAAAGACGGGAAGAAATTCCCGTCCAATGATGAACAAATATTTAAGAATCAGACTAAGGTGTTTTGAATGGCTTCAAAGCAGTACTCAACGATGCTCTTTGAGAGGGATTAAGACTATTTAGTAATGTGAAGATATTTTTTTGTATTTCATCAATTTTATTAAGATCTGCACTATCAGATTTTAAATAAACTAAAGAAGACTTAGCAAGAGAAAGTAATTTGTTTGGTATCAAATTACTCTTAATTGTTTGATCAAGAATCAAAACTAAAACATCTTGAGTATACTTATCGCTTGATTTCCATTTGTCACTTGTTAACAATTTTCGTAGAAATTCATCGGGAATGATCTTTTGACTAGAAGAAGCGAATGCTAGTTGGTCTTCTTTAGCTGTAGTAGGACTTGAAGCAGCTGGATCTATTGGTGAAGGATCTTCATCATCATGTTGATCACCTGAAGCAGAAGAAGTTGAGACAAATGAATGTTTGTTTTTAAAAAGAGCTGCTTGTTGTTGTGGAAGTATCGCTGCGATGGTGGGACAAAGCGCTTGATCCTTAGTGAGTGCAGTAGCTAAAGATTCCTCTTCATTTTCTTCAAGATCTTTAATTACATCTAGGTTGATTGGCAAGTTTGCTTTAGTTAACATATCATAGAAGTTTTCACGACATTCATCTGAAATTTCAAATAACTCTTCAAGTAGGTGTTGTACTGTATTCTGTCTTTCTCGATGTTCAGATTTTTTGCTTGCTTCTTCAAAAGCATTAATCAAAGCAGTGTACAAGTTATCAATGTGCGTTGTAATGATAATTGAAGTCTCACTTGCTTTTACACCTTCGTAGTGACCAGGTGTAGTATACCATATATAAACTGCATTTTCGTGTGGGTTATCACCTGATTGTTTTACTGAAAAGAGTTTTTCTTGAGCATGAATGCCTTTCCCAATTGAAAAGGGTCCTAAAACACAAATATTCAATCCATTGTTATTATAAATAGTGTGAGGAAAGCCAAGTTGCATTAATTCATCCTTATCCAATAGATTCATAGCTGCAACTGCCGCTTTATCAGCCCACATGCCATTCTCTTTAAGGTATACGCCATAAAACGTTTGCAATTGATTGATTTCATCATCTTCTAACTTTATGTTTTTTTCTGTCTTATCTAAAAGTTTACTTATCTCATCTGTAACAACTTTAGTTTTTGTATTGTTAGTCCTGTCAATTGATCTAAGCTCAATAAGATCATAAATAAGGGCTTTTACGCATTCTTCTGACTCTCTAAATTCCTCAGATTGGATTTTTTCAGCGGTTTTCTTTCTAAGGTTGAGATGGAAATCACTTGGTGCGTTCTTCCATTGATATTTATCTTTCAATGCATCTATAACAGAATGAAAGCAGCAATTTCCTCCCCCATTATTGTTAATTAATTTTATTTTATAAATTGAATTTATAGTTAAACGTTTCGCAACAGTGTTAATCTTGTTAAAAGTCGTAGAAGGAATAATTTTGTCTAGAGTTTCAACACACTCCTTGCCACCATTTCTAGAAAGAATACTTTCTCTTGTAGTTCTTCCGCCTGAATTATGTACTGCGGTTAATTTTCCATCATTTGAATAGTCAATTTCTGTAATTTCACCAAAAGCATTTTCTTTCTTTAAAAATGCACATACTTTTTCTGCCAGTTCTACAGCTATATGCTGTTCTTGAGTGATCATGGCGGCTGTGACATTTGTTCCGTTGCTAAGGATAGTAACGGAGTACTCCTTGCCAGCATGTTCTGCGATCAATTGATTATTACTAATTCGTATCCGAACGTCAGCTACGTCAGCTACTTGTTTGACTTTCGCCCCAATGGAAGAAGAAGGAGCTAAAGCTTTAGGACTGCTTGGGTTACTTTTTCCAGAACTAGGGGGAGAAGAACTTTCTGGGGTGATGCTTAGTTTAGGATGGGAATGTACTGGTTCAGAGAAGGCACGTGGACGTAGTAGTGGTGGTGGGTTAGACATAATTAATATCCTTTTGTTATCTTTTAACATTATTTTATCAATTAATAGATAATAAGTAAATATTAAATTGTTGTAAAATATTAACTTTAAATTAATTTATAATATGTTAATTAATAAGGAGATAGAGATTTATTCGACTGTGACTGATTTGGCGAGATTGCGAGGTTGGTCGATATCTGTGCCAAGCTCAAGGGCAATATAATACGCAAGTAACTGACTTGCAACGGAATAGGGGATAGAGGCCAATTCGTCGACGATGGGGGGTAACCAGAGGACATCTGTAGCTATCGAGGCGATTTGCTCGGCGCCTTCTGGGGCGAAGGCTAAAATGGGAGCTCCGCGGGATTTGACTTCCATGAGATTGCTGAGCATCTTCTCATAGGTGCGTTTATTACCACACATGCCGATGATGGCAAGGGAGGGGTCAACGAGGGCGATAGGGCCATGCTTCATTTCTCCTGCTGGGTAGCCTTGCGCATTGATGTAGCTGATCTCTTTTAGTTTGAGGGCTGCTTCAAGACTTGTGACGTGCATGTAATGGCGGCCGAGGAAGAAAAAGTGCTTATAGTGGGCGTATTTCTTGGCGAGCTCTTGGATCCGATCACTTTGGCGGAGAACCTGTTCTGTGAGGGCGGGGAGGGATTGGATCTCGGTGAGAAAGGCTTGTCCATCTTCTTTGCTCATGTGGCGCAGGCGGGCCATGAGAAGGGTAAAGAGGGAGAGGAGCGTTAATTGGCTGGTAAAGGCCTTTGTGGAGCAGACGCTAATTTCAGGGCCAGCTCGTAGGAAGAGGGTGCAATCGGCTTCTCGAGTGAGGGTGGAATTGCGGACGTTGCAGATGCCAAGAACCTTGGCTCCTTTGCTTTTAACCTCGCGGACTGCGGCAATGGTGTCGAGTGTTTCTCCGGATTGACTGATGGCGATGACGAGGGTGTCTTCTGAAATAATCGGGTTTTTATACCGAAATTCGGAGGCGATTTCAGCTTGGGTAGGAATGCGAGCTTTGTCTTCGAGAAGGGAGGCGGCGATGAGCCCTGCGTGGAGGGAAGTGCCACAGGCTAGAATGATGATGCGGCGTATGCCTAAGAGATCTTTTGTTTCAATGGTGAGGTTTTCACATTCCGCTGTGCCAAAATCGGGAATGAGTCGATTGTGGAACGCTTGTTGGATGGTTTGGGGCTGTTCGAAGATCTCCTTGAGCATGAAATGGGGAAAGCCGTTTTTGGAGGGGGTCGTTTCGGAAAATCCAAGGCGCTCTGTGCTTTTAGAAAGCAGTGTGTTGCTTTGATCGTAAACATGGACATTATTGAGGCCAATCACGGCAATTTCGTCGTTGCGAAGAAACATGACATCGAGATCTTTTTCACCAAAGGCGTTGGCATCCGAGGATACGAAAGCTTCTTGCCTTGCATTGTTAAAACCGATGGCGATCGGATTTTCACGCGCAGTGGCGATGATCTGATCGGGATGATCTTTATGGATGAGAGCAATGCCCCAGAAGCCGCGCAACATCGATAGGGTTTTTTGTACAGCGGGAAGGAGTTGTCCTTCGTAGAAATGGGAGATCAATTGCGCTACGATTTCCGTATCGGTATCGGAATAGAAGGTGTAGCCTTTGCTGATGAGCATGTCGCGTAGAGCATTATGATTTTCAATGATTCCATTGTGCACGACGGCGATAGTTTGTTTGGCATCAAAGTGGGGGTGGGCGTTTTCTCTTGTGGGTTTTCCATGAGTGGCCCATCGCGTATGCGCAATGGCGAGTTCAAGTGGTAGGGGTTGTGTCTCGATCGTTTGTTCGAGAACTGCAATTTTACCCACTTCTTTAAAGCTTAAAAGTTCTCCAGAAGAAATACCAGCCAAGCCAGCAGAGTCATAGCCTCGGTATTCGAGATGCTTTAAACCTGTAAGGCAGATTTTTGCTGGATTGCGAGGTCCAATGTATCCAAAGATTCCGCACATGGGAAAACTCAGTTAAGCGTTCGAGGTGACGTGTCTGGACTATAGCAGGTTGGTTGATTGGCAGCTATAAAAAGATCAGGGATAAATCGTTGCATTCAGAATTTTGTTGGGATTTTTTTGGAAGAGTCTCAGTCATTGTTAAGCTGGAGTTTGCAATTGCCTCTCTATATAGCCTATTCATAGTGAAGTTGATCCATTCGCTTAAAAAAAATTATTTGATCCCAAAACCGACAAATTGCTGATTTTGGGATCTAAATTTTAAGTCATTTTTTAATCCCCAAATCGACATTTTGACGATTTGGGGATGTTTCTATGGTAGAAACCAACTCTTTCCCAGAGTTGGCACTGTGATCATCGATTGCCTTTTTACTTTCTAAGATATATAGGAATGCTCATGGGGTGTCGATAGGAGGCACGATGGGTGAGCTTAAGCCAAAAAAGGTTTCTGATTCGGCGGTGAATGATCATATCTACAAGGTGTTTCCCAATGATTTAAACTCTTACGACACTGTCTTTGGGGGATTGGTCATGGCAACCCTGGATCGCGTGGCTTTGGTGGTGGCAGAAAGACATAGTGGTCGCACCTGTGTCACAGCTTCTGTGGATGCCTTGCATTTTCTAGTTCCCGCTAAACGAGGTGATATTCTAATTTTTAAAGGAGCTATCAACCGCGTGTGGCGCACCTCGATGGAAGTAGGATTGAAGGTGCTCTCTCAACACTACTCCACAGGTGAGCTCAAGCACATTTGCTCTGCTTATTTTACCTTCGTTGCTATGGATGAAAGCGGGCAATCTGTGGAGGTACCTGGCATCATTCCAGAAACATCTTTAGAAAAACGGCGCTATGAAGAGGCAGAGATACGCCGCAACCGTCGCAAGCAAGAGAAAGAAGAGAAGCTCATTCGACGAGAAAAGTGGAAATCTCTTTGAGTCTTCTCAAAAGTGTTTTACCACCCGCTTCGCTAGAGAACATAGAGGTCACAGAGAGAAAATCCTTATATTTTTTTCTCTGTGACCTCTATGTTCTCTAGCGAAGCGGGTGGTAAAAATATTGTTCTTGTCGTTTAGAGTTTTCTGGCTACTAGGGTCAGGAATAAAGGGAACTCTTTTCTGCTTTTGTTCTCCATTTGGGCTGCTTTTCCGATACTTTTTTTATCCGAACACCACTCTTCCATCGAGTCGATGACAAATCCCGCTTGCTTTAAGAGTTGTGAGTAATGGGAAAGAGGGAAATGGAATGAGAAGGTGGTTTCTGAAGCCTCTTGGCCAGGGTTGGTCTGAATGGGTATCTTCAGCGGGGACATGTAGCGATCAATACGTCGGTATTGCCATTGTTTTTGTTGATCAATGCCCCAACTCGATTGACGGGGGATGCGGAAGCAGGGATGATTGAGGACCATGATGAAGGGAGATCCTTGGCGCAAATGAGCATGAGCGATTTTAAAGAGGGGAAGGGGATTGGAAAAATTTTGTACAGCTAAGATACAGGTGGCATGAGTGAAGTCTTGGAAGGGAAGGGAGAGGGGATGGCTGAGATCGTGGAGAAAGAATTGATGCTGTCCTTTGATTTGGTAGGCTTTGGCCGAGTCGATGAGGGAGGCTGAGGCGTCGATTCCTAAGTACTTTATTCCTTTGGGAAGGTGGCGCGCTAGAACGCCTTGTCCACAGGCGAGGTCGAGAATATGTGTTCCTGGTTTTTTCTCTTTTTCGAGTAGGTTTAACACGCCAGGAATGATCAGTTGTTGATGGTAATAGTGCCCTTTAGATCCAACGAGTTTGTCGTACCAGCTTGAAGAGGTTTCCCACGAAGTATCCATCTTGTCATTCATAAAGTATTCCCTGTGCAACTAATGTAGCGTAAAACATAATATCTCCTTCTATCTTTATAGGCGAGGAGGGAGGAGTGAGTATGCGCAAAAAAATTTTTATTACACCTCCTATTCAGCCCATCGCTGCTGAGTTATTGGGAAAGCACTTTGAGGTTGCCTGTAACCTTCTAAGGCTTTATTAATAGAGGGGATACGCCAGCTATCACGGGAGGATTTCATGACAGAGATTGAGTATATCTCATTGGCTCGACGTGCAGCTGAGCAGATCTTACGTCATTTTGGGTGCACATGATTAATCGCGACTCCATCGATAGCTTGGCATCCACTTCGTTTTCTTCCCATTTTAAGCATCCTAACTACGAGGGGTATGCTTTTTCTATGATCCCCAATACTGTGTTCAATCTTCTGACGGGAGGAAAACAACGAGCTTTACCGGATGCTGTTGTGGGAGGAACCTATCAGCAACACGAGGTTGTCGTTTTGTTTTTAATCGATGGGTTTGGGTGGAGATTTTTAGAAAAATATAAAGACACTTTTTCGAGTTTAAAGCGATTTGATCAAGAGGGGATTGTTTCCAAAATTTCCTCACAGTTTCCCTCAACCACGGCAGCGCATATCACAACCATTTGCTCAGGTCTTGAGGTCGGTCAAACAGGGATCTATGAGTGGTTCCAGTATGAACCTCTATTTGATAGGATCATCGCTCCCTTGCCTTTTTGTTTTGCTGGAGAGCACACATTAAACACTCTTTCAAAAAAAGGGGTTCCTACACAGCAGATTTTCCCTTTCACAAGTCTTTATCAAGAGCTGAAACAAAGCGGCGTCAAGAGCTACGTCGTTCAACATGAGGGGATCGTTCATTCCTCCTATTCACAAGCGATGCACCAAGGTGCTGAGAAAGTGCCGTATCGCTCATGGGAGGAAGCTCTTAAGCGCGTTGTCGCCATTAGTGAACAACCTCACGCAGAACCCGTTTACGTTTTTGTCTATTTTGGAGATATCGATGCAGTAGGACATCGCCATGGTATCCATTCGAGTGATTTTGATGCGATTGTCAGTTCTTGCTGGAATACGATGGAAGAGCATTATTGGAAGCCCATGAAGCAAGTCCATCGACGGGTAGCGACATTGATCACAGCAGATCACGGCATGGTTTCCGTTGATCCCAAAACAACTGTGTACCTCAATAAAATTTATCCAGAAATACTTGATGATGTGGTACGCAACAAGGAAGGGCTTCCTTTAATTCCAGCTGGTTCTTGCCGCGATTTCTTTTTGCACATTAAAAAAGAGCAGTTAGTGAAAGTTCAGAAAAAGCTAGCAGAACTGCTCAAGGGAATTGCTGAGGTGCAATTTGTACAAGATTTGATCGATCAAGGTTTTTTTGGTGCTCTTCCCGTGAGCAGACGCTTGATGGAGAGGATTGGCAATCTTGTTATTTTGCCCTACCTCAATGAGAGCGTATGGTGGTTTGAAAAGCACAGGTTTGAGCAGCATTTTTTCGCTGCGCATGGCGGTTTAACACCAGATGAAATGGAAACGATCTTGCTCTTCCATAGCATACACAAATAAACTCAAAAATTGGTTTTTGGCTACGTCAGCTTGGCAACGCTATTCAGCAATGGTCGCTCGCTCCAGACACAAAAATTTGTGCCGCTTGGCAAACTCCCAATTTTTGAATTCATTTATGTATAGAGGCAATTGCAAAACTCCACGCCACAGCAAAATCGCCCTTTTGAGCCATTTTGCCACCCCATCCCCGAGCCCTACTCGCTTGGAGTATGTACTCGGGGATGGGGCCACGGCCGCTTAAGCGGCTGGCAAACTGACTAAAAATCATCGATTTTTCTGGGTCGGGGAGTTTTACAATTGCCTCTATAGATGAGGAAAGTGCCGCGAGAGCGACACTTTCACAAGGTCTATTTTTTCTTTTTTTCTTGTTTATCAGCGCGTTTTTCTTTAAGCGTTTTCTTTGGCTTTTTCTTATCTTCTTTCTTAGCGTCTTTAGATTTGGTCATAGATAAGGCTCCTTCAAGTTCACCGTCATTCATAAAAATGACAGCAGTAGGTATAACATTCTTTGTTTTAACCTACCAAGAAAAATTAGTGATGTCCTCCACCTCGAGGGACATGACCGCCACCACCTGGAGGAAAATGTCCTCTTCCTACACCTACATGACCACCTGGAGGTTGTAAATGTCCTTGACCTGGATGGATATTTCCACCACCATGGCCAGCGCCGGGAGCAGGGGGGTGAATATGACCACGACCTACTCCAACTGTAGAAGGAGGGATAAGAACTGGAGGAGCTGGTTGCCTACCGCTTGAAAACACAGGCGGAAACCAGATAGTAGGATGGTACCAGGGTGCAGGAGTATGATGGGCATGTGGTGGGTACGTTCTAGAAAAACAATTCCCAATGACTCCAGCTGCACAAAGTGCGACAACGCCAACCATCACACCAACGACGGGTGTAAGGAATACAAAAGCAGCCACGGTGGCAAGGGCTCCTGCTACGACAACTGCAATTTTACCGAGTGTGGAGCACCAATTTGAACCTTCTGTCCTGATGAGAGGTGAAGGTGGTTGTGGTAAAGATTGATGAAGAGAGATGGGATGGGCCATGATTTAGTCTCCTTCTTTTAAAGATGATGCATAAAAAGGGCTGGCTAGAACAGTTTCTAGCCGAGCCGTTAATTAGTATTGTTTTACGTGAACTTGGTTGTCCATGTTGACGTTGATCAAGACCTGGTCATAGGAAGAAAATCTCGAATCATGGAGCGCCATGATGATATGATCATTAGGTGCCCAGTCGCGCAAAAGATAGACATCGCTAGGATCTACACACCAAACTGATTGATTTTCAAGGTAAACGTGTCCTTGATAAGCATCGACATTGACGATCCAATGGGAAAGAGATCCAAAAGCAATAGGTCCATCGAGGAGATTGGCTTTTACGTAGGTGTTATTAGAGCGATTGGTGATGTAATAATCGTAGGAGTAAAACCATGAAGTGATCGGTGTGATGAAGATCGCGTCATCGCTTCTCCATGAATAGGTCACATAAGCGTCACTTGGAGCTATTTCCCATTTCGATCCATCTTCGATCTGAATGACACGGCCGTCAGCACTTGTCCAATTTAACCAATGGCAGCTGATCGGAAAGTTTACAACATTGAAGTGGTTATAATTGTGTGAGCGGTTATCCAGAAGAGAAAAAGAAGAGCCATTCTGTACGAAATTAACTTGTTGAATGCCAGCTTGCAATTTGTCAGCAGTTTCTCTCAATTCTTGTTCAATTTTTTGCTCTTGACGTCTTTCTTGAGTGGTGCTCTCTGCTTGTCTAGAGCCTTTAATAATGTGTTGTTCCTTGGGCTGATCCTGAGTGGGTAATTCAGCTTGAAGCGAGTTCGTTGTGAGCAATCCCGTGACAATGGTGCTAACAACAAGTGATTGACGAAGAAATGATCTCATGATTATTCCCTTTGTTGACAAGTGATGAAATGAAAAGGAAAGCACAAATAATTCCAAATTCGGGAAGAAGGTACCATAGACTTTGATTAATCCAATATCAAAATCTCTTAATCATATCCTTGCAAATAATGGTTAACGTTTCAATTCAATGATCA
>JABDFI010000043.1 GCA_013286595.1 Chlamydiota bacterium
TTTCTTCGAGTTCTTCGACGACATCGATGGAAGAAAGCGCTCTAACTTCGAGTTGCGATTCTGAAATCAATACTTGCTTTTTTCCAATTTCAATGAGGTAAAGGACTGATTTGGGACTTAAAGGTCTTCGTTCGATGATCCTAATGGATCGGTCAGTACTCCCCTTGCCAAATTTTCCTCCCCTGCCGAGGCGTTTTAACACCCAAAAAGTACCTGCAATGAGTATGATGAGTCCGATGAGAGACGCGATCATGCGCAAGAATGAACTCTCATAGGATTGCGTCAATTCGCTGGATGAGGGAAGCTCTTGAGGGATGGGTTCTGTGGGTAGAGGGGTAGGGGTGGTAGTTTGCTCCTGGGGAGGAGGGGATACTACCGGATCAGCATGAACCCATCCTGCTACAGTCAAGCAAAGTGTGATAAAAATTTTTAATAACATGGGAAGGGCTCGTTGGTTGTAGAAAATGTGGTAGCTTAAAGATCGCACCTATTATTTTTCAAGCAACCGTGCTATGATACTCAACTTATTTTGAGGTAATCAATGAAGCAACACCGAGGCTGGATCGCCCTTGATATCGATGGAACGATCACTGATAAGTCCCACAGTGTTCCGCAATCTGTGATCGATTACTTGCGCCATCTGTACACAGATGGATGGCAGATCATGTTCATCACAGGTCGTGCTTTCTCATTTGGTTATGCGACGTTAAAAATTTTCGATTTCCCCTATTTTCTCGCTGTGCAAAACGGTGCTGATATTCTTCAGATGCCAGATAGGCGTTCGGTATCGCGCTACTACTTGGATGCTCAAACGATTCAAACCATTGAGCAGCTTTACGTCGATGAGAAGGAAGATTTTATCATTTATACAGGCGTAGACCGAGGGGATTTTTGCTATTACCGCCCCAATCGCTTTTCTCCTGGGTTGCTTGCGCATTTACATAAAATTATGCCTTTATCACGAGAGCCCTGGCGCGCTGTAGACGATTTTCATTTTGCGCCTCATGAAAAATTTCCCCTTGTCAAATGTTTAGGGTTCAAACAACCCATGGAAAGGATGTGTGAAAATTTAAACACCATCCCTCATCTCGTATCAACACTGATTCGAGATCCTTTAGATGCAGATCAGATCTACTTGAATCTTGTCACCCATGAACAAGCGACAAAAGGCAAAGCCTTATTGCACGCCATCAAGGAATTTGGAGAAAGGGGAGTTGTGATTGCAGCGGGTGATGATTCAAACGATTTGCCCATGCTAGAAGTGGCTGACTTTAAGATCATCATGGAAACAGCGCCCAAGAGCATGCATTCTCTAGCTAATCTGATTGCTCCTACTGCAGATCGGGGAGGAATTGTTCCCGCTTTACAAGAGGCGATTCGATTATGTTTGTGAGAATCGGATTTACCCGACTGAAAACCATGTGCATCATTGGTACGTTGCCACATGAGCGTTCCCAACCTCAACCTCTGTGGATTTCTCTTGCCATTTCAACAGACTTAAAGTTTGTTAGCGAAGAGATCACAACAACAATCGACTATGCTGCATTAGCAGAGTTGTGCCAAAAGGTCGCACAGAACCACTCGTACCTTCTTCTTGAAACACTCGCTCATGAAATGATGGAGCAACTATTTGCTCAGTTTTCGATTGCTCGAGCTAAATTGACACTGGAAAAACCCGCAGCTCTCGATGCTGCTCAGTGCGCCTTTGTCGAGCTAGAGAGGATACGACCATGAAATGGACGTTAATCACAGGAGGGGCTCGAGGTCTGGGGCGAGAAATTAGTAGAACGCTGGCTGTCAAACGCAAAAAATTAGTGATTCATTATCACCGCAGCGCATCAGAAGCTCTCGAGTTGCAAGGGCAATTGCGTCGATTAGGAGTTGACGTTGAAATCCTAGAAGGGGATTTTTCTACGGTAGCCAGCACACAACTCTTTATCGATCAGTATATCAAACAGTTCTCTGATACCGATACAGTAGTCAACAATGTAGGTAACTATCTTTTAGGTGCCGCTACAGCAATCCATCCTCAAGAGCTCAATCAACTCTTCCATCTCAATGTCACAGCTTCTCTCATGGTAATCCAATCCTTATTGCCATCGTTGAAACAATCTCATGGACACATTGTGAACATGGGCATGGTTGGATCGAATGCCGTTGCTGCCAACACATACGCTAGTGCGTATAACATGACAAAACTAGCTCTTGCGATGCTGACAAAATCGCTAGCTAAAGAGTTAGCTCCCTATATCACCGTCAACATGGTATCTCCAGGATATACTGAGCGTTCTATCGATCTTCCATCGGATCTCTCTAGTATTCCCATGCAAAGACCAGCGCGTTTAGAAGAAGTGGCCCATACTGTGGAATTCTTGCTCGAACAAACCTACATCACAGGACAAAATATCGAAGTTGCTGGGGGCACGAAACTATAGACCTCTTTCGAAACTAAGGTTCTGTCGATTTTCGGGTTCTTTTGAGCCGAGTTTTCGATTCTTTTTGCGGGGATTGTATCTTGTTTCGTATACTATCCCCGCAAAAAAAAATCGAAAATCGGCCAAAATGATCCCGAAAATCGACAAACCCTTAATTTCGAAAGAGGTCCAATGGGCGTAGATATCGAAGAAGACATTAAGCGTTTACTTGTTGATCTCAATCTCAAAGCAGCGAGGAAGAGGCAAAGTTCTCAGACAGGTTATGTTCATCATTGCTATGAAAATGAAGGAGGGGATCAACACGATACAATTCCTCTATGTGAAAACTTCTGCTTTAGCCTAGCTCTTCTGCGCAGCAAGCAAACAGACAATCTCATGGAAGGAATGGCTTTACTTTCCAAACTGTTAAAGTTTGAGGTGGAGGGCAACTTCCCTGTTTATCTACATGAATTTCCCCAGTGCAAAGATCGCTATCTCGGCATCCGCCTTTTACCTGTGTTACATGGCCTCAAAGACTTTTACTCGATTTTCCCTAGTGAACTTCAAACGCGCATTAATCAACTCGTTGCCAATATACAATGCTTAAATTCAGAATTGCCTCCTTTCTATGAGATGATCTTTAAAGCGTATTTCGAACCGGAGTTCCTCTCACCGCATCAACCAACCACAGGGGACCACATGGGATGGGCTTTGATAGCACATCATATGGCGCAGTCAAGAGGCGGTAGTTTAAATCCCTTGCATGAAACGCTGCTTCAACACTGGCATCCTGGGCTGCACACGTGTGTCGGTGCTCAAGAGCAAGAAAAACTCGAGCCTAAGCCAACTCTTTACGATCTCTATCTTTGTGATTATACGCGCAGTTATCCCAAACGATTATTAGCCGATCATCCCGTTCATTTGCGCGCCTCGCTGATTGATTCCCATCCTCAACGAGGTGTCATCGAACGAGTACTTGCTATTCCGTATCATCATGGTGTAATGCATTCTCGACAGCCGTATGCTCTCTATTGGAATACCCTTGAACATCTACATACGTTGGTGTGTGATCCACGTCAATCTACGTGTCATGTTAAAATAAGTCCCACCCAAGCGCATTTTTCTTTTCAGCTAAAGCCACAACTGCCAGAAGAAGATGAGATGGAAATTGCCTTTTTCTGCGACCGTCATCCTGCGCATCAGTTCACGACAAAAGCGACAACCTTTCAAGTGGGCGATGAGATTGAGATCATATCCCATGAGCAGCGCTTTAAGCTCGTCTTTTCACTAGCTGAAGGAGAAGGGCAATTTTTTGGGCATATCATGCCGGCAAACCGCCCTATGCAAACGATGGCAAAAGGGGCGCGTCGGTTTGAGGCTTTTGATTGGCAGATTAGCTTGCGAACGATTAAGCGCACAGAGCATTGTGTGCTCCATGCGCAATTACACTTAGACTGTGGCAGCTTGGCTTTTCAATAGCGCTTCGCTATCAACAGCCATGCCCATGGCGTGCATCCCATTGTCTACATAAAGAGTAGCACCAGTGATCGCAGAGGCGAGGGGAGATAGCAAAAAGGCCGCACTCGTCCCCACTTCTTCTGCAGTCAAATCCTTAACAAGGGGAGCATTGGCTTTAGAATACTCGAGCATGCTATCGATGAAACCGATAGCTCTTGCAGCTCGGCTTCTTAAAGGCCCTGCTGAAATCACATTCACGCGGATGCCATATTTACGACCCACTTCCCAAGCTAGAGTGCGGGTGTCGCTCTCTAACGCAGCTTTGGCAGAGCTCATGCCGCCGCCATAACCGGGAATGGCGCGCTCAGAAGCTAGGTAGGTCAAGGAAAGAGCTGCTCCATCGGGATTCATAATGGGTGCAAAATGAGCCAGTAAGCTCACAAAAGAGTAGCTAGAGGCATTGAGAGCTGCCAAGTAGCCTTGTCGAGACGTTTCAAGAAGAGGTTTTTTCACTTCTGGAGCGTTGGCCAAAGAGTGGACGAAGTAATCGATCGTTCCAAAGTCTTTAGCTACGGCAGCAGCCACTTCAGAAATGGTGTAGCCAGCGCTGTCAGCATAGCGTTTGTTTTCTCTCACTTCTTGAGGGACATCTTCAGGTTTGTCATAGGCGGCATCGAGGGAGTAGACTTTCTTGTATTCAAACATCGACCCATTGGACAGTTGGCGCGATTCATCGAACTTGCCATTAGCCCACGAGGTGGTAAAGATTTTAAGAATAGGAGTCCAGGTTCCAATTAGGACCTCAGCACCTGCCTCTGCTAAAGCTTTTGCAATGGCCCAGCCATAGCCTTGATCGTCTCCAATTCCAGCGACAAATACTCTTTTTCCTTTTAAATTAATTGCTAGCATACTGTGGGCCTCCATTTTCATGATGGCAACAGTATAGCAAATGATGAACAATTGCTCAATCAGACATAAACTTGCCCGTGCCCCTGCCCGAAAAATTGGCCATATGACCTAAGTAAATTTTATCTATTAAACCTCTTGCGTAATTAACTTAGGTAAAGCATCTGATCAAGGATGACCCGTTAAAAAGGGGAACATGATAGACAGGATGGACATGATATGCATGATAAAAAAGGTGCGGCGAAGCCGCATGCCGCTTTGCGGCAATAAAACCTATCATGCGTATCGTGCATATCTTGTTTATCATGGCCCTTTTTCTGCGGGGGCAATTGTCTATTAGGGCACGGGCAGGAAAATAAATTATTTAGACCTGTTTTTTGGATTTGCGCATCATCATCCGTTTCCATCCCTCTGCAGTGAGGATGCGAGTGGGTTCGGCTTTAGCTTTGGGTTTTTCTGGTGGGAGCTCTTTTTCAGCAATTTTAGGCTTCTCAGGAGCAGCTTTCTTGGCGGGAGCTGGTTTCTTCTTAAAGAATCGCGAGATCATGGCTTCCTCATCCTTAGGGGTGCCAGTCACAGCATCCCTTAAGTCTTAGCTTAGCTGGTTTTTGGACGTTTGTCAAATAAAATTTTAGTTGCTTTTCCAAGCTAAATTGAGTTAAATAGGGGGATTTTACGGAGGATTCATGGCGGGAGTTGATGTTTGGTACGAGGGGTCTCTATCCACGCGGTGTGTTCACCTAGACACCCAAGCTGAGATCGTAACAGATGCTCCTCTGGATAACCAAGGGCTAGGAAGGGTCTTTTCCCCTACAGACCTCTTGGCAGCCTCATTGGGCTCATGTGTTCTCACCCTCATGGGAATGGTGGCAAAACGGCTTCAGCTCGAATTAAAGGGAACAAGGGCGCATGTCACTAAAGAAATGCTGTCTTCTCCTTCAAGAAGGATCGGAGCCTTAACAGTTGAAGTGTACTGTCCGTATACTTTCGCACCCGATGTCGTCGAGAAGTTGATCAAGGCCGCTGAAACGTGTCCCGTACACCATAGTTTACACCCTGAGATTGTTCAGACGTTTAAGTATCATTGGGGAAACCCTTAATTTCGAAAGAGGTCTAATGAAATTCTCTCAACTGTCCGCATTTGAAAAGAATCTAGCTTCTCTTCATCTTTCTCCCGTTTATTTAGTGGTTTCCCCTTGTTCCTATGAACGTAAAAAGATCATGGAACTCATCAAGGCTGCTGTCCGCAAGAAGGAAGGAGAAGTGACACTTGCTCGATATGATGGGAAAGATGTGGAATGGGCAGCAGTGCGTGAAGATCTAGATACATTGAATGGTTGGGGAGGGGGTCGAATCATTCTTCTCGATGAGATCGACAAGTTAAAAAAAGCCGCTTTAAGTGCTCTTATCCATTACGTGTCCCAGCCTTCCCCTCATGTATATTTGATCATGGGAGCCAATAGTGGAAAAAGTCTCTTAGAACTCTACAAACAGGGTAAAAAAGAGATGGTGGCTTGCGACTTAAGTGAGGAAAAGCCGTGGGAGAGAAAAGATCGCTTAAGAAATCACCTTCAACAACTCAGCTTAAGGGAAAAGAAGCAGATGTCTCGAGAAGCTGCGGAGCTTCTCCTGGATAAACTCGGGACAGATCTCTCCTCTTTAGAACAAGAGATGAATAAGTTAATCTGCTACTGCTGGGATCGCCCTCAGATCACTCCACAGGATGTCAGAGCGTTGTGTTATACGCATCAACCTCAATCGGTGTGGAATCTTGCTGAGGGAATCGTGTGGAATACGCAACCTGTTCGAGTCGATAGCACCTACGAACTCTCCTCCTTTTTTTATTTGCTGGGCCAGGTGCGCTTTCATCTGCAACAGGGTTTAATCCTAGCGAGTGCTTTTGAGCAGGGGAAACCTGTAGAGGAGGTCTCTTTAAAACCTCAGCTTCTTGAAAAAGTGATTCCTTATGCAAAAAAGCAGGGGAGTCGTCACTTTCAACAAGCCCTAAATAACGTGTTTGAAATGGAACTTCTCGCTAAGAATAGCTCCCTTGCCGTGTCCCTGCTTTTTGATTTACTCGTAGCCAAAGTCAAGCCATCCCGATGAAACCACTCCTCTACTTACTACCCAATCTCCTCGGTGATCAGGAAGATCATGCCCCTGTCTTACCTCACAGCGTCGATAGCGCCGTCAGTCAACTCGATGGAATCATCGCTGAAAATGAAAAACAAGCGCGGCGATTTTTGCGCCGTTTTGCATTCACTCCTCCTAAAACATTTAGAGAGATTACTATCCATCTTCTCAATGAGCACACAACTCCTGCTGAAAGAGAGTTGTTGATCGATCAGATGAAACCGGGACAAAAATGGGGACTTGTTTCAGATTGTGGGATGCCCTGCCTTGCCGATCCGGGAAGTGAACTTGTTTTACGCGCTCGAGAGCGTGGGGTAGAGATCAAAGCACTTGTTGGACCTTCTTCTATTTTTTTGGCCTTGGTGCTTTCAGGATTAGGGGGACAACGATTCTTTTTTCGAGGATACTTACCCCGCGATGAAGCCCTTTTAATCAAAGAGATAAAAGCTCTTGAGCTACAATCTAAGCAAGAAAAACTCGTGCAACTGTTCATTGAAACGCCTTATAGAAATGAGAAGATGTTTACCTACTTACTCGCTCATCTGAACGGCAAAACATGGGTTTCACTTGCTACAGATTTGACATTACCCACAGAAACTGTGGTAACCCATCGCGTTGAACAGTGGAAAAAAATGCAACCTCCGGCGTTAGACAAACGACCGACGGTCTTTTGTGTTAAAGCGGAATTTATTTCTTAGTGTGTAGGTAGCGCTCTAAAGCTTGAATAGTGAGTAAGTAAAATAGCGGATTGATGTAGTGTTTTTCTCCCCAACTATCGCCGAATTCTTTCCACCCTGATTGTCGAGCTTGCTCATAGAAGTAGTAGAATAAATCGTGGATTTCATCTTTAGGAAATTGCGCGAGAAGAGTCAACAGCCTTGCGTGATAATCTGATTGGCTTGGATTGCCTTGATAATAATGGTTTAAAATCTCTTCACCTCGTTCTCTTTTTACCGAGGAAAGCTCACGTCCATCTTCTACCTTAGGAGTTAGCTTATCGATCTCAGCCTTCGTCTTTAAGTAAAACGACTCCCCATGTTTGCTTTTCATCCACTCATGAATCCGGCTTTCTAAAGTGAAGAGCTCAGGATCTTGATCGATGAGGAACTTGTGAATCTTAATGTGGTTAAGAGCATCTTTTTTCACGCTATCAGAAAAAGAGTTCCAAATCTGTTCTCCGGTTTGATGGATAAGATGAGGAAATGCCAACTGTAGGTAGGAAGAAAGCGGCGGGGGAGAAGCGTGGCTTGAAGCCTGAGGTGCAATAATTACCGGAGACAACAGAGTTAAAGGAGCAAGATTCAATGGTTTTGGAGCTTCCACAACAGGTGTAGAGGAGGGTAAGGGTGTTAGAGCTAAAGTTTGCTGCTCAGAAGAAGCTGCCTTTGCAGATAAGGATAGTGGCTCTAAAGCTAAAGGTTGCTGCTCAGGAGCTGAAAATGCTTTTAACTTCTTAGGGACAATAGAATCAAGAAGAGGTTGATAGGGCACAATCTGGGTTTGCTCTTTAGATTGCTTTTCTCCCCAAGCAATACTATGCATTTTTCTAGTTTGCACGAGTTCAACTTCAGCGCGCACTTGTTTCTCAGGTTTACGGAACATGAATTTAACAGCTTTTCCAATCCTATATTCCTGAGAACGTTGATCGTTAATAGTCTGTTGAGCAGCTTTTGCAGCAGCTACTGCTTTTTCTGCTGCAGTAGCAAGATCTTCGAAAATCACTTTTAATAGCAGAACGATAGGTTGACAGGCATGGGGATTAACTTGTATTAAAGTAGCTTCTTTATCATGTTGAGGAGCTAACCAACCGATCATTTTCCCTAAATCAACCTCTACATCCACGCGGAGCTGTCCTGTTTTAAGGTAGGACTCTTTGTTGGCATTACCAATTGTCAAAAGAATCTTTTTAGCCAGTGTATCTTTGAGTGTGACTTTGACTATCGAAGTATAGAGGCTGTCCTGTGGTAATTTAGCAACAGTTCTATCGATCAACTGCTGGGCATCTTGAATGGCTTTATCTGTTGGAAACTGAGGTTTAAAAGACAGTGCAAGTGTTCTTACCAAATCGGGAATACCTGTATTCAAATCTATGTACTGGTCAAATAACTCTTTCGGAAATAAGAAAGTGTTATTCGAGGTGATCAATTCATAGACTAATCCAAGATCTTCCAACTTATTTTGAGCACGAGCAGGTTGTGCAAGAACTTCTGTTAATAATTGCGTTCCTATTTGGTAGCGAATCCCTAAACACATTAGAACGCGCAATTGAGCACGCCTAGAATCGCTAATACCGGATGCTGCAAGTAGTTTAACACAGTCTGAGGAAAGATCTTTGGCATATTGAATTTTCTTAAGAAAAGTTAACCCTTTTGTGTGTTGCTTAAATTGTGCAGCGAACTTAGAAATTGCATTAGAAAGCAAGTTATCGCTATTGAACACATAGGGATGAAATCCTTCAAAAGAATTTTCGGTTGATACACTGCCGAGAGAGATAATAGAATCATCCAATGTTCCTCTCAAAGCATCATATGTGTTATCTACAGGCTTCGCTTCCTCTTTAGTTTCTATAGGACCTTTTGCTGCACCGGTTTTTTTGTTGATGATGGTCATGGGGTTAAGAACCTCATCCGCTGCAATCTCTGGTTCTACAAACACTTTTTCCAAGACTTGAGGAGCAGTAGCTGGTAGCGAAGAAGAGCTTGAGGCACTTGCAGCAGCAAGATAAGGAGGTTCATAAACAAATGGTGCGGCTGGAGCGGTGGGTGCAATGGTGGGATAAAAAACACTTGGTACAGGCGTTGTTAAACGAAGGGAGCTCCAATCACGAGCGGGAGAACTAGAAAGAGAACTTGCAGAGTAGCTGGCAGAAGCGCTCGAAGACGAACTTACAGAAGCACTCGAACTAGACGTTGATGGGCTAACCTCTGAGTTATCTGGAACTTTTGATGTGGTTTTCAGTACTACTGCCATGATAATTCACTGCTCCTATTAATCGTTCAACTAATCGTGTTTTATTATATTGATAGTTCAATTGTGAAACAACTAAAATAAGAACTTAATTAACTGTAAATTAGAATGTTGTATAATGTAATTTTTATTCAATGCTGATGAAAATTTAGATAGATAGGATTAAAATTTAAAAGAGTGCTTCCGTTGGCCGGAAGCACTTCAATATATTAATAGGCAATCACGCAATCAGATCAGCAAGCTCTAAAGCCTAATCGACCTGTTCCTGTGGTATCATAGGTTGGAGGTGGTTGGCTATTGCTCCAACTTCTGCTGGACCATTTGGAACACCATTAGTAGCTGCGAGTGTTTGTAGTGTATGTCTTTCAACAGCTGGTGCTACTAATGCATACGTTCTTCTAAATGGATTAAACATATCATTGTAGAACCCGATCTGTAAAGGTACTCCAATGGAAAAATCGCTGACGCCATTTAAAATATTAGCTACCTTCGCAACATTAGCAGCTATTACTGCGATCGGAAATGCTGACATATAAAGTACTGCCTGTAAGCAGCGCACATGAACTGAGCGATAGAAAGCCTTCAATTTTTCATCGCAGATCTGGCGTTGTACTGTGAGTTGTGTTGTGAGTTCTTCGGTGACGACTTGAGTAGCTCGCAATCTCATCAGTATCAAGAGTAATTTCATCATTTCTTGCCCAGCTTCAACTCCAATATCAGCTGAAAATTTCTCTGTTAATTTGATCATAGCATCAGCGGCTTCCTGGGAACTTTTTGTGCGAATATGAGGAAGATGCTGCTCGATCAATTGATTGGCTAATGCACTTAAGTCATCGGGATTGTCAAGCTTAGCGCTTATTTCATCCAGAAGCATCTTCGATCCTAAATCTTCATGGCTTAGGATGCGGATTTCAGACTTAATTAACCCACCTACTATCACCAAGAAGAGCACTAACCAGATGATAGGAAGCGTATAGGGATTGGCTGCTAAACAGGCAAATAAGGTAAAAGCAGCCGATAATATGGATAAAGAGATCAAGATCATCATGACCCCGATTCCAATTTCAAGGATGCAACATAATGAGAGTTTGATGGCTTGTGTATAGTCCCCACTTTCCCTGGCATTCTTAAATTCAGCTATAGCTAAAGAGCCTGCGACTAAACCATCACCGATCATGATGGTGCCACCGACGACACCACAGACTCCTGCTGTGACAGTCATAGCGGCGGAAGTGGCTACGAAACAAGAGACACCCTGGAAGACGGAAAAAGCGCTAGAGGTGACATCTCCACCAATGATGCAAGCTTCTTTAACTGTATTACGTCCTTTCCATCTAGTATCCAGCACTTCATGGATGTGCTCATCCTTTTTCTGAACGACTTCCTGCATGATATTCGTCACTCTCATGATATCAGTCACTCTTGCATTATCCGCCTGTGGAGCTAAAATCAGTGCTCCTGGTTGGTTGGTAGCTAGGTCTAAATTAGTGGTCATTAAATCGGCAACAGTCATAAAAAATCCCCGTATAAATAGTTAATGTTTTTTTCTTTTTTTAGTTGGTATTACAAATCTGAGGTCTTGAAAGTTAGGTTAGATGGCGCGGGGACGCCAATAGAGAATATAAAAGAACATAGAAGAAATGAATTCTTCTTTAGCAAGAGACAGGATCTGATCTCGACGCTGTATGTTCATAAAAGAAATAAACCTTGTTGTTAGTTGATTTTAATTATATATATTTTTAATATAAAATGTCAATTAAATTATTTTAAAATGTAAGTATTTAATAATAGATGTCTTGCATAATCTGCCCATGCCCATGCCCGTTTCCTACCATTTTTTGGGCAAGGGCAGAGGCAAGGGCACGGGCAAGGAACTGTGTTTAGGCGATTATCCCTAGAAGAAGCTCTTGTATAGAGGCATCCTTTCGGGTTAATGGAGTTAAATGCTTGGCCATTTCAAAAAAGGCATCTCGTTCATACACAAAGAGCGTTTTGATCAAGGAACAGATTTTCCAATGCCGAAGTTCGGGGGCTTGATCTTTTGAAAGATACTCTTTTAGGTGCTTGTAAATGGCAATGACTTCAAAAGCGAGCTGTTCACGATCTAGGTCATGAACTAATTGCTTACCCAATCTTGGAGTGAAGAGTTGTTCGGCAGTCGCATGAAGAAGTTCAGAGGTTAAATCCACAGTGGGACTTGAATGGGAATCCTTTTTTCTTAGCACACAAGAAGGGATGGTAATTTTTAAAGATTCTAATACTTCTTTCCAGTTACCAGATAGCTTCCAATTATTGATGATTTGACGAGCGATCAATTGATAGAAAGAATCAGGGAGTGACTCCGTAACTTCTCCGTCAACTAACCAGTAAATATGATTGACTTCCTCGAGAGTGCATTTTTGCGATAAGAGAGCAACTCCAATTTGATAGCCAATTTGGCGTTCGATAGTGAGGGGTTCTTGCTTAATCGCTGCGCAAAATTGATGCATTAATTGTTCTGCAATAACTACTCTTTGAGCAAATGGCCAGCTGGCATAAGTTTTCATAAAGTAATCCACTGCTTCGTTCACATAAGTTAAATACTCAGGGCCTTCGACATCGATTCCTTCTAATCGTTTAAGATGATCTTGTGGCAATACCGGGACTAATGAGAAAGCAGCTATTGGTAAATAGGTTCTCGTTGTACTCCATACCTTCTTTGTGGCTCCATCTCCCATTTTAGCAGCGGCAGAGGCAAAACGCCCTAGACTTGATTTCCAAGAACCGGCTGCAGCTGATGGGGTCGTTTGTGAAGGCTTTATAGTTTCGCTACCTGCTGCAGCTGGTTCGTCTGGCTGTTCGGAAGACGCTGAGGGAGTTAAAATGGGATAAGATGAGGTGGGTTGTTTTTTAACTGGTAAGGGGGTAGGAGATTCCATTCCTCCTAGGAGTGAGGCTAGGGAGGGAGCTGGCAGTTCGGACGCAATGGGTTGTTTTTTGACTGGTAAAGGAGCTGTTTGAGCTATCTTAGGGTAAGTAGGGGGTTCCTTCGATTGGGCAGGGAGTGACAAATCTTGTAAGTTAAGAACTTTTTTAACTTGAAGGGCTGTAGGGGCGGACGGTGTCGCTCGAACTGACAAGGGAGAAGGGGCTGGCTGTTCTTCGGATTTTTGAGGGCCTAAAAAGCCTCCAAAAGGAGCCCAAACTATATTTGAGGTCCATCGTCGAGAAGCGGGCAATTGCTGTGGTAAGGGGTCAGCTTCTTGTGGTCGTGCCGGCGCCTTATCCGGTGTGGGCAGGAAGGAAAAAGGGGCCCATGTAATATGGCTAGTTGATTCTGTCATAATATTCCTCTTGTATTAAGTTAATTAAGTCGCGTAGTTAATTGTACTTTGTTTCAGTTTTCTAAACAATTGAAATAGTTTTTATGTGCTTGATTATCATAGGGTTAGTAATGAAATTTTTAGGGTTGTTTGGATTTAATTTTATGTCTGGCGTTCTTAATGTTTAGAGTTGTAAAATTAGGGAGTGTAAGTGTTGATTTAAAGAATTAATGTTAATTTAATCTCTAACAGGTGGTTTTAATAATGGTAATAAAAATGGATAATAATCTTAATGAACTAAAGGCTCGTGTAGCCAGCCTGGAAAGTCATGTAGACTTACTAGAAGCAGAACTCTCGTATTTGAATGCGATGCTCGTTCGTTGTGGGTTCTCAGATGGAATCACAACATTGAAAGAAACTGTTGAGGAAATCCTCGCAGAAGAATCCATTCCAAGCAGTCAGGAGCGCATCTGATTTGAGAGGAGTGAACATCTAGGAAAAGTAAAAGGGGCAGGTCGTAAGACCTGCCCCTTGTGTTTTTGCAGAAGGTTGTGTTATTATGCTCCCATACTAAAAGGATCGATATGGCGAAGTTGATTTTTGAAAATAGTGGAGAGGAGAAAATCCTTGACGATCAATCCCCACTTCAAGAGAGTTGTGAAGAAGCAGGCGTTCCTTTTGCCTGTACGGAAGGGGTGTGTGGAACTTGTGTCATTGAAGTCGTTGAAGGGATGGAAAATCTCTCAGACTTCACACCGGAAGAAAAAGATTTTCTTGGCGAGCAAGACCGAGAGCGGCTAGCATGCCAATGCCAGATTAAAGGTGGTTGTGTAAAAATTAAATATTGATAGGATCCCATGAGTACTGAAACAAAAAACAAGATTACCAAAGAAATGACCATCGAGGAGATCTTAGGTACTTTTCCTCATAAAAGCCAAAAGATCGCTCAAGAATTGACTAATACAGGCCTCAATTGCGTAGGGTGCGGAGCTGCTACATGGGAAACCCTAGAAATGGGCATGCTAAGCCATGGATTTTCCGAAGAGCAAATTAATGGTTTATTGGGACGCCTGAACGCTATTTTAGCTGAAGTGGTAGATTTGACCCAGATCACGATGACAGAGCGAGCTGCCACTCAATATAAGCGAATTTTAAAAGAAGAAGGAAAAGAGGGCTGGGGACTTCGCTTAGGCATTCGCGCCGGGGGCTGTAGTGGCTATGAGTACCTTCTCGACTATTCTCAGCAAGCAGAAGAGGGTGATAAGATCTTCACCTCGAATGGTGTAGAAATTCACATTCAGGAACAGATGGTTTCCCGTCTCCTAGGTGTGGAAGTTGACTATGTCGATGGTCTGCAAGGTTCCGGCTTTAAAATCAGCAATCCCAACGCCAAAAGTGCCTGTGGCTGCGGCAAATCTCAAAACTACTAGATTATTGAGCGCTTTTAAAAACAGGAGATTTACTGTCTCCTGTTGTTATTTTTTGCCGTTAGAACTCCAATATGGAAATTGCCGAGATTGGAAGTAATAGCAATGGCTAAATCATCGAAAGCGAGCAGCAGAAAAACATGATTTGCAGGATATGCCTGATTAGCACGATAAAAAAATATTATGTTGAGGCAATTGCAAACTCCACTCCGCAGCAAAATCGCCCTTTTGAGCCATTTTGCCACCCCATCCCCGAGCCCTACTCGCTTGGATCAAGGGAAAACTACGTGTAATTACAAAGCTCGAACGAAAAAGAGTGCTTTTTTGGGCCTAAAAAATGTTTTAAAAATTAGCCCCCAAAAAATCTCTTTTTTTCGTTCGAGTTTTGCAATTCCCTCTTCATTTATGGATGGCTCGGTTGTGCACAGCAAGCGCTGCTTCCTTAATCGCTTCGGCTAGGGTGGGATGGGCGAAGGGTGTGTGAATGATGTCGTCTATGGTCATCTTTTTCTGCAGAGCGAGAGCTCCAGCGACAATGAGCTCGGAGGCATGCGCTCCAATGATGTGCATGCCTAATATTCTTTTCGTTTGTCCTTCCACAACGATTTTGACAAAACCATCTTCTTCTGCACTGCAAGGTGCTCTTGAATTGGCTTTGAAGGGGAAAACGCCACTCTGGGTAGATAATCCAAACTGTTGGGCTTGGGCTTCTGAAAGCCCTACAGATGCCACTTCTGGATACGTGTAGACTACGTTGGGGATCGCTGCATAATTAATATGAGGTTGTTGTCCTGCGATAATCTCCGCTGCAGCTATTCCTTCTTCTTCTGCTTTATGTGCTAACATGGGGCCATCGACGATATCTCCAATGGCGAAGATAGAAGGGACTTTAGTGCGAAACTGTCCATCGATGGGAACTAGTCCTTGTGGTGTTAAGGAAATTCCCACTTGCTCGAGTCCAAGTCCTTGTGTGTAGGCTCGCCTTCCAATAGATACGAGCACAACATCAGTGGCTAGAGTTTTCGTTGTCTTATCAGGTAAGGTGATTTGCACGCTGATCTCTTTATCGTTCATGAGAGCAGAGTTCACTTTGGAAGAGAGATAGAACGTTAAACCTTGCTTGGTGAGTTGTGTTTGCAGCTCTTTAGAAAGACTTTCTTCGAGGGTTGGGCATACGCGGTCCATGAATTCAACAAAGGTGACTTGTGTGCCCAATCGACTGTAAACCGAACCTAATTCCACTCCAATTACGCCAGCGCCAACAACTGTCATCCTCTCAGGTGTGTAGGGAAGAGCCAAGGCCCCTGTAGAAGAGAGAATCTTTTTCTCATCAAAGGGAAGAAAAGGAAGAGGCGTAGGCTCTGATCCTGTGGCTAAGATGATGTATTTGGTTTTAATTTCTTGAGATCCCACTCTAAGAGAATGAGGAGAAAGCAAAGTGGCTGTACCTTGCAAATGAGTGACTTTATTTTTTTTAAATAACCCAGCTATTCCTGCGCGAAATCCAGAGACGATTTTGTTTTTCCGCGCCATCATGGCTAAAAAGTCGCAATGAAGAGCTTCCGCTTTTATCCCATGGAGCGCTCCCTCTTTTTTGCATTTCCAATAGAGTTCCGAAGAATAGAGGAGAGCCTTGGAAGGGATACATCCTACATTGAGACATGTTCCTCCTAGATCCGCATTCTTTTCGACACAGGCTGTTTTTAGCTTGAGCTGCGCTGCGCGGATCGCAGCGACATAGCCTCCAGGACCCGATCCAATGACGACGACATCAAATTCCATATTAGACATCTTGCGTAACCTCATTTACTCATTAAAACCAAATATTTTCTGTCCAATTTTTGTATCGTCATCTCAGCGACTTGCCAAAGTCGCTTCGCCTCCGTTACCCGCATCTACTACCGTAGATTCTAAAAATTTGCCTAGAAAATCTTCGATTTTTCTGAGCAAAGCAGGTTACGCAAGATGTCTATTCCCTACAGATCGAGGAGGAGACGGGATGGATCCTCCAGTGCTTGTTTTAAGTGAACGAGAAACAAGACGGCTTCTTTGCCATCGACGATCCGATGATCATAACTTAAGGCGACATACATCATAGGTCGGATGACAATTTCATCGTTGACAACCACGGGGCGTTTGACGATCGAATGCATACCCAAGATAGCACTCTGGGGAGGGTTTAAGATCGGAGTTGAGAGTAGAGATCCAAACACACCGCCATTGGTGATCGTGAATGTGCCGCCTCGGAGATCATCGACAGAGATTGTGCCTTCACGCGCTTTTTTAGAGAATGATTCAATGGCCAGTTCAATCTGAGCAAAGTTTAACATCTCACACTGCTTGATAACAGGGACCATGAGACCGCGATCGGTTGAGACCGCCACTCCAATATCATACGTGTTAAAGGTGACGATCTCATCTCCTTCTAAAAAGGCATTGATCTGTGGAATGGCTTTAAGAGCGGCAATCACCCCTTTGACAAAGAAAGACATGAATCCCAACTTAGCGCCGTGTTTTTTGAAGAAGTTATCCTTTTCACGCGCTCGGATCTCTATCACAGCCGACATGTCAATCTCATTGAAGGTCGTCAACATGGCAGTCGTGTTTTTCGCTTCGACGAGTTTTTGAGCAATCACCTTGCGCAGCCCACTCATCTTCTTACGCGTAGCATGTGGGCTCGTTTTTGTGATTTGTGTAGGAGGTAGTGCAGGCGTTTTAATGGAAGCGACAAATTCAGGGATGCCTTCACGCGCACTGGGACCACTTGATGGGGGTGGAGAGGATGGGGGTGGTGGAGCTTTTTGTTCCGGTGGAGGAGGCGCTGATGGTGTAGGGGCTTGTGCTGTCGTTTCGACAGAACCGATCACTTGGCCGATTGTCACCACTTGTCCTACATTGACATTCCAAGTCACTTGGCCGCTTTGAGGAGCGTAGAGAGCTTGATTCACTTTATCGGTTTCCAGTTCGATGATTTCTTCATCCACTTTCACAAAACTGCCCGTGGCTTTCAGAATGTTGCTAATGGTAGCTTCTGCCACCGATTCACCCATCGAGGGAATTTTGATGTCAACTTTCATGGTTTTCCTTGAAATGCGCGTTGCATGATCTCTTCGAGTTGTTTTTTATGTAGCACATAGGAGCCAGCAGCCGGCGAGGCGCTGCGATCTCTTCCGATATACTTCAGCGAGGTTTTTGAACCAAGCAATTCGTTAAAATGGGGCGCAATGTATTCCCATGGGCCCATGTTCTGATGTTCTTCTTGGACCCAGAATACTTCTTGCACGTTAGAATATTTACTTAAAATGCTAGCAATTAGCTCTTTAGGGAATGGATGTAGCTGTTCTAGACGAATAATAGCGGTATCTGCATCTCGCTTGAGGAGGAGATCGTAGTAAACTTTGCCGCTGCAAAAGAGCAACCTCTTGGGAGAGGATGGTGAAGAGGGATCATCGAGCACTTCTTGAAACGATCCTTGTGAGAGCTCGTTGAGACTTGAGACGCAAGCGGGATGGCGCAAGAGCGCTTTGGGCGTGAAGAGAATCAATGGTTTTTTAATCGGTAAAAGAGCTTGTGCGCGCAAGAGATGAAAGAGTGAAGCTGGCGTTGAGCAATTGGCAATTCTCATGTTCTCTTGTCCGGATAGTTGTAAGAAGCGCTCGATCCTCGCTGAAGAATGGTCAGGTCCTTGTCCTTCATAACCGTGAGGAAGCATCAAGGTCAGATTAGAGGTGAGGTTCCATTTTTGTTCGGAAGAGGCGATGAATTGATCGATGATGATTTGAGCGCCATTGGCAAAATCGCCAAATTGCGCTTCCCAAATCACAAGCGATTTAGGGTAAGCTACGCTATAGCCAAAATCAAATCCCAACACAGCAAATTCAGACAGATTAGAATTGAACACATCAAAAGGCGCTTGCGTCTTACTCAAATGAGATAGAGGATAGTAGCGCCCTTCTTTCACTTGATCGACCCATATTGCATGACGATGAGAGAAGGTGCCGCGTCTCACATCTTCTCCTGAGAGGCGCACGTGGATCCCCTCGACAAGAAGGCTGGCAAAAGCGAGATGTTCACCCATGCCCCAATCGATCTTGGCTTCATCTGGCTTGCCGTGAACCATGGCTAATCGATCTTGCAGGAGTTTAGCAATTTTGGGATGGATCTTAAAATCAGCGGGTACACTGCAAAATAGAGTGGCAAGTTCAATCAGTTGCTGCGCGGCAACGTGCGTTTTAATTGAGGAAGGACGCGGCTCTTTAGGAATGTATTCCTGTTTGGCAGGAGGAGAAGAGTAGCCAGGTAAGCTTTTGAGTGCTTCTTGCAGCTTTTCTTTAAATGCATTTTCCAGCTGTTCCGATTGTGTGCTATCTAAGATTTTCTCCTGGATAAGTCGCTCTTTGAAGATGTCTCGAATCGAGCGTTTATTTTTAATGATCGAGTATTCTAGAGGTTGCGTAAAGGTAGGTTCATCACTTTCGTTATGACCGTATTTTCTGTAGCAGTTAAGGTCGATGAAGACATCGCATTGAAAGATCTGACGTAGTTCAATGGCTAATTGAGCGGCTCGCACACACGTCTCTGGATCTTCAGCATTCACATGAAAAACAGGGGATCCAAAGATATGGCTAATATCAGAACAGTAACGCGTCGATTGATAGTCTTGAGGAAGTGTCGTGAACCCAATGTGATTGTTGATGATGATGTGCACAGTGCCACCTGTGGCGTAACCATTTAACTGCGCCAGCTGCATGGTTTCATAAACCACACCTTGACCTGCAATCGCTGAATCGCCATGGATGAGGATAGGGAGCACTTCTTTTCGCTGTTCTTTGCTGCCCTTCAATTGTTGTCTTGCTCTTGTAATCCCTTCCACTACGGGATCGACACTTTCTAAATGACTGGGATTGGCCACAAGGGTGACCGTGACGGGTTGTCCTTTACGCGTGTTCAACGCACCGACAAAGCCCTTATGGTACTTGACATCACCAGTACCTTCAAAATCATGAGGTTCATAATGCGCTTCAAATTCATGAAAGATCGCCGCGTAAGATTTATTCAAAATGTTGGCTAAGACATTGAGTCGACCCCGGTGCGCCATTCCCAAAAAAGCTTCTGTGATGCCCAACTCAGAGCCCTTTTCAATGAGAGCTGAGATCAAGGGAATGAATGTCTCTCCTCCCTCGATGGAAAAGCGCTTTTGTCCCACGTATTTCGTGTGTAAGAATGATTCAAAGAACTCGGCTTTATTGAGCATGTCGAGAATCCAGACCTTATCTTCTCGACTCATATGCAAAGGAAAAAAGGGTTCAATTCTCTGTTGTAGCCATTTTTCCATGGCGGGGTGCCCTAAGCCCATGTACTCAATACCAATGTTCTTGCAGTAGGTTGCGCGCAAGGCTTCGATGAGAGTCTTTAGAGGAGCTTGCTTTTCAGGCAAAAATCCACAGGTAGGAAATTCTGCTGTTAAATCTTGAGAGCTAAAACCGAGGTTCTCCAGTTTCAATTCAAGAGGCTCTTCTGGAGCTTTCGTTGCAATGGGATTGCATCGAGCTACAAGATGGCCAAAGCTTCTGTAGGCGTCTATGAGCCGATGTACTTTAAGATCAGGACTTCCTTCCGATGGAACGCTGGGAATGACTTGGCTTCCCCATTCCATGCCTTCAAAAAAATAGCGCCATGAGGATTCAACACTTGCAGGATCAGACTGATACTTCTGATACAATTCTTCAATCCATGCTAAATTGAGATGATTGAACGCATTCATGAGGAACCTGGGTCAGTTTATATCTCCTCATATCAAAATAGGGATTTATTGCAGAACCCTCAAATTTGTCCTTTCGAACCGCCGTGCCCGTGCCTGTGGCAGTACCTGCAAAAAAAAACATGATTAATGGGATATGCATGATACGCATGATGGAAGAAGAAAACGCGGCGGAGCCGCACGCCGCTCTGCGGCGAAAATTATTTATCATGCATATCCTGCCTATCTT
>JABDFI010000044.1 GCA_013286595.1 Chlamydiota bacterium
TGACCTGTTATCCACGATGATTGCTCAGTAGCTAAGAAAAGTGCAGCTTGAGCTTGATCTAGAGGCAATCCTGCGCGTCTTAGCGGAATGTCATTAAGAAATGGATCTAGTTCAGCGTTCAGCTCATAGGGAGTGTATCCAGGAGCTATTGCATTGACGCGAATCTGATGGGAAGCCAATTCTAAAGCCATACTTTGGGTCAACATATTGAGAGCTGCTTTTGCAGTCGCATGAGCTACGCGATTTAACGAAGGACGTGTTCCAGAGATAGATGAAATATGAATGATATTTCCTTTCACATGGTTTTCAATCATCTCTTGTGCAACGAGTTGTGATAAAAAAAATGGCGCCAAGACTGAAATTTGCAGTACTTTTTGGAACTCTTCTGGTTTCAAATCAAAAAAACCCTGCGTATCGTACGCAGCGGCATTGTTCACTAAGATGTCAATACGACCTAATATCCTCATGCACTCTTTATAAAACTGCTGTATGCCCTCAAAAGTGGAAAAATCTGCGAATACTGCAGTGACTTTTCCGTTATCTTCTTGAATGGTGTCAACCGTCTCTTCGACCCCTTTTTTATCCGATCGATAGCTCACGACTAATTCAGAACCTTCTTGAGCAAATACATGAGCGATAGCCCTACCAATGCTTCGATTGGCTCCAGTCACAACCGCTTTTTTACCTTTCAATTTCATCCATTTTCTCCACATGACAAGCATTTAGAAACCAACTCCTATCAATTGGAATCCAATCAATAGATATTCAGAGACTCTCTTGCCAACCTTACCGGAGCATTTCCTTGTGAAATTGTCACCATGAATTCTCTCACTGTCAACTTGCATCTCATGATGGTTTCTTTCAGAAAGAGTAAGCTAAGTTGACGTCAACTCCTGCAAAGTTGTAGGTATTGCCTGGAATGTCCAGTGCTGATCCCGAGGAAGTTTTGGCGGTAGAATGCCCATCTTGCCAACGTTCATAGAAAGGATTGATGATCAGGGCAAAACTGCGACTGTCGGTTAAGGTAAAAGTTAGAGGCATTTCCACAAAAAAATTAGCTAGCTCAGTTGTAATGACCCAGCGCGCTCCCTTGATAGGAGAAAGGGTTACCGTCGGATAAACCTGAGGCATCCACGTGAAGCCCAGTCCAATGGCAAAGCAGGAGGTGATATCGTAGTTTGTCTTCGTTCCAACAGGGATGTAAATTTCATTGTATCTAAATTTAATGGAGGATCCTTCTTTTGGATCGAACTTCTGCCCGTAATGCCTGTAGCCAAATCCTGAATAAAAAGTGAAAAGTAAATCATCGCAAAAAAAGGAAAAGGTATAACCAAGTCTTTCTTGGGTGTCGATGTATAAGAGAGAGCGTTTACCCGAATGCCCATGAGTATTTCCCTGGCGCCATGCCAATTTTGCAGCACCATAGAATGAGTCCGGTGGAAGATACTCATAAATTCCCTGAGCACCTCCCAGGTTGCCATGGAAAGAGTTTTGACCGTGAGGATGAATGCTCGCCCACGTGTAGTTGCCTCCAATCTGCAACCGAGAATTTTTTGTGCAATAGCAATCAATGAATCGTTCGTTACAGCAAGTGCTATGATCACAGGATGCAATTAATGCCGATTGGCAAGCGAGGAAAAGTAAACCTTGAATCGCGATCAGTTTTTTCATTTTTTTTCTTCACTTTAAAAAATTCACTAGAATCGATTTAGAGACATAAGTAATATCTTTATAGAAAATTTTAAATTTCGTCTAGCCCTTATGAAAAGATTGATCACGCAGCTGGCTTCTCTCTCTTCTATCCTTGTTCATGCCGATTCAGATACTTTTTCTCCGGACAGATTAGAAGATTTTTATCAGGAATTTGTCAGTGAGGAAAAAGCACACGTTTGCGCATCTGGAATCGGTTCCAATTGTTCTTTTTCTACAGCTAGTGCAATACCTCCTGCTGCAGTACCTCCTGCACCAGTTAGTGGTTATTTTCCCATTGTCATTTCCAATGGAACAGGGATTCCCGATAGTCAAGTCTATTTCTTAGGTCTACCGAACGCCAATACTGAGTTTTTCCAACTCTCTGGTGCATTCGCAGGCGCTATGACCACTGTTCCCATCACGACAAGTACTTTCTCCGCATCTAGCCAGTATTCTTATCCCCTGTCAGCTCTACCACAATCAACGACAGGTCCCCATGATTACATCATCTACGTTCCCTATGGGAACAGCGATCGCCTGTATTTTTCCATTGGAAATCCTTTGTATTTTTTATCCAATAGTGGTTCTGCTAGCATTTCAATAGGGAATAACTTTTACGACCCCAATTACAACGTCATCTACGATTTTGCTGAAGTGACGTTCCGCACAGCAGTCCCTCCTATGGCAGGTGATATTGATTGGACTGTCACTCTAGATACCACACAGGTAGATAGTTTAGCTCTTCCCATTAAATTGGGATTTTACACTTACAATCCTGCTAACCCTAGTGCTGTAACACCGTATATAGGAGGCATTGGTAACCCCTCCACAAATCCAGTGGGATTCGCAATTGCAAGAGATACACTCATTAACAATATTGTGAATGGAATGACAGCATCCTCGGCATCGAATACCTGGAAAAATCTAGCTCTTCCCTTTTATACAACCCCCTATTCCCCTACTACGCCCACCACTTATTTACGCGTGATGTCCCCTAAACATGGAGGACCTGTTCCCCAACCCAAAGCCAACTACCAAATACCAGAATTTCCCAACGGATATTTAACGAATAATGGCAATGGTGTGGATTATTTAAATGCCATCTTCACTTTTTATACCAGTGGAACCTCTCTCTATCTCCAGACTGATGCTGGAGGAGGAACAGGAGAGATCTATAAGGGAACAGTTTCTGGAAATCTATTTACATTTGTTGGTCAAACTCATCCCAGTTATACCGTGACACTAGATAAAACAGCGCTAACGATCGAAAATATGTTTTCTGGAACACCTCCGATGACCAATACAGGATCTACTCCCAGTGTCGATATAGGTATCATGGCAGACTACTTTGCAAGCGCATTTGTGCTGGGTTTGTTAGGAGTACCCGGGCTATATACCACTGCCGCTATTCCCTTGAGCGAAGCAAATCTTCAAACTCATTTACCCAAAAATTCTGGTACCTTGACTCCCACTTATTACACCAACAACTTCACTGCGCCCATGAGCGACCCTGGATTTGACATCTATGCTCAGCTCCTACATCAAAATGCCATTCTTCCAGAGAGCCCTCCTTTTACGAATCCCTATCCCACACTAGGACTTTGCTACGCGTATGATTTTGATGATACCTTGGGCTTTAGCAGTGCCATCACTCCTCCTGCGACAACGCCTACCTCGTCCAACGTCTATTCCATCATCACTTTAGGTTTGGTCAGCACGGTTCCCACAGGCGTGTTTGATGATGCCAGTACTTATGATCTGACTTTCACCTTTGTGGGCACAGCCTTTGGATATCGCCAAGGTTCTAGCGGCTCCTTTACCTCGGGCACATCGCCAGTTAATGTGACTAGCATCACATCGACAATTAGCAATCCATTTCAAATCCAGTACAATGGAACTATCTATACCGTTTTTCCCAAGTATCAATTCCTTCAACCTGTGAATCAGTACACCAGTGTGCAAAATGCTGTCATACAAGGCGTGACTTTCACTCCGAATTCAGCTATGGAACCAACCGGATTCACCATCGCCTTGCCCTAGATGCTATAAGGAGATATACACAAATGAATTCAAAAATTGGGAATTTGGCTGGTAAGCAGCGCAAATTTTTGTGTCTGGTGAGAGCGACCATTGCTGAATAGCAAGGCGCGAGTGAAGACCAAAAATTTGCTGCCAAGCTGACGTAGCCAAAAACCAATTTTTGAGTTTATTTGTGTATACATCTAGTCTGCAAGCAATTGACTAGCCAACTCTTTGGCTAGTTTCCCATCCACAGTGCTATTGAGCTTCATGATCGCCTTCATCACCAGTCCCAGATCTTTTTTTGTTTTAGCACCGGATTCAGCAATCGCCTGCTCAACAATCTTTTGGGTTTCTGCTGCAGAAAGACTTTTGGGTAAAAATTCCTGAATGATGACGATTTCCTGCTTTAAGGTCTCAACCATGTCAGAGCGGTTAGCCTTTTGGGCTTCGTCCAAAGCTTCTTGAACATTCCCTAAATAGGTTTTGAACAGTTTGATCACTTCGGTATCTGGAAGGGTGCAACGCGCGTCAACTGCCATGACTTTGGATTTGAGCATGCGCAAGGTCATAAGCTTCACCTGATCCCGACTTCTCATGGCTTCTTTGATACCTTCGTTGATGTGCTCGATAATGGCCATAGTGGTCTCCTTCGTTTAAGCTAAAATGAGATCGTTGCATAATCTGCGAATACCGGAAAAAATAGACTATTGAGGCAATTGCAAATTTAACGGTGTCCCGGGTTATGCAATGGTCTCAAAATAGCATTTTAAAATTTTTAGACGATTTTTCCTAACAAAAGTTCAAGAAGATTGCTTTTTCTTGAGGAATTTCTGCCAAGATGGGGGAAATATGATGAAAATGGCTAGGCACTAGCCAATAGTTTCAAAGTGTAGACAAAAAAAAGAAAAGCTGCCACAACCTAAAATTAGGTTTTATTCAAAAAACCGGAGAAAATTTATGCTTGGTACAATTTTACTTATTATCCTCATTTTGTTGCTCATTGGCGCGATCCCGCGATGGGGTTACAGCCGCGATTGGGGCTATGGTCCATTTGGTGGAGTGACAGTCATCTTGGTCATCATCTTGATCCTGTGGCTATTAAACGTTATCTAATGCATCTTTCAACATCCTCATCTCAAGATGAGGATGTCTCATTTGTGTATATCTTGTTAATGCATCCATGTTCATAATAAAGTGGGCAAATGCTCACAAACTTCTCTTCAAGTAAGCCCTATGTTAAAAAAAATATCAAGTTGCTTAGTGTCGACCGGCTCTCTGACAACTGGACGTACCCATTTTGCCCAAGCAAATGATGTTTCTATCTGGTACGAAACTTTCGGCAAAAAAGAAAACCCTGCTGTATTGCTCATCATGGGAGGTTGCTGCCAAGGCGTTCTTTGGCCTAAAATCTTTTGCGAGAAGCTAGCCAATGAAGGATTTCATGTGATTCGCTATGATCATCGAGATAGCGGTTTATCGACCTGCTTTGACTTTGAGAAACAGCCTTATGATCCTCTGGACATGGCACAAGATGCTGTTAGTGTCTTGGATGCAGCTGGTGTAAAAAAAGCTCGTATATTTGGGGTATCGCTCGGAGCATTCATTGCTGAATTGATGGCAGGGTATTTCCCAGAAAGGGTCGATTCTATTTTACTCATGGGTTCTACAACTAACATCCACCCTATGAACCTCGCCTATGCGAATCTTCCCCAAGACGATCAGGCTAGTTTACCTCCCCCCTCTCCCGACTACCTTGCTTGGATGAAAGAGTACATGAAGCTAGCACCTAAAACCGATGAAGAAAAATTGGCACAACGAGAAGCGGGCTGGAATAAACTCAACGGTCAAAAATTCCCATTAAATGAAACAATCAATCGGGAGATTCATCGAGAATTCCTCTCCAGGATGCGCTTCCCACAAGGCGTGATCAATCACATCACCATGTTGCGCAGAGAACTCTCTGAAGAATTGGTCAGAACGGTGCCTTCTAAAATCAAGGTGCCCACAGTCATCATCCATGGAACAGAAGATCCGATTTTTGCGCCCGATCATGGAGAAGCACTTCATCGAGCCATCCCTCATTCTAAGTATCTACTCATGGAAGGGATGGGACACGTTCCCGGTGATCATTTTTTTGATCTCTACATCGACCTTATCAAGACGCTCAATTTAAGGTTCTAAAATGAGTCGATATCCGACATAACGATCGTCATAGCTCTCTCCATAAATTGCTGGATCGATTGTCTCATCCATGATGAACCCTGCTCGGGTAAAGAGATGCTTTGTGATAGCATTGATTTTTCGCGTGATGACCTTTAGGACTTTGGCTCCTGGAAAAATAACTTTTGCGTAGTCCTTTTGCAAGACTTGTGCAAAGGCTGACGTGGCCACTTTTTTGTTGCGTGAACCCGCTTCTAGCGAACATTGACTCAAGTACAATTCTCCTTGCGCAGACATAGGACTATAGGATAACCATCCTACAAGATCCCCATGAGCGTTAGAGAAAAAAATAAACTCTTTCGTACCGGCTAAATATTCCTGATACTCATCGTCAAAAACAGCACTTAGCCAACCTTCTAGTGTCACCTCACCCCTAAGGCGCAACCACTTTTCGATGGAATCCGAAGATCCACTCTTCAGATGGTACTCTCGATACGTGGTAGAAAAAGCTTCGACAAAAATCTTTTTAGCCACTGGCGACATTTTTTGCATTTCTTCACTACTTGGCCGATAAAGGAACAACTCTCCAATGGGAGTAGGAACCTCCACAAGAACTTCAGAAGATCTCGCATCTAAACGAAATAAGGAGAGGCATAAAACAACCATTAAATAGATAGTTTTTTTCATATACCCTCATAAATATTTAGGAGGCTAAACTATACAAGCATTTGACCAAAAACAGCAAGATCGGAGAATCTCTAAACATTTTCTACATCTCAAGGGGATATTCTCATGGAGCTCGAATATAGTCCGAATTATTGCTTACAACTCGAAGCGGCTTACGGCCAAGGAATGATGTCAGAAGGAGGAATCGAAGGAATTGAGCATATGTTCGAAGGGATTTCTCTGGAGGGAAAAACTGCTCTTGACATCGGATGTGGCTTAGGTGGTGTCGCCATCTATCTTTCGACAACTTTCCAGATGAAAGTCATCGGGCTCGAGGTCAATCCCTGGATGGTAGAAGAATGCCAGAAACGCTTAGTCGACAAACCTAGAGATCAACTTGATTTCATGCTGATCTCTCCAGAGGCCACCCAGTGGAATGTTTCCTCAACGAGTTGTGATCTGGTGTATAGTAAAGGTGTTCTAACGCATGTGGAATCAAAAGATTCCGTCTTTCTCGAAGTTCATCGCTGTCTTAAACCAGGTGGCTTACTCGTCCTCACAGATTGGTTGAGTTCTGATGAAAAGCAATGGGGGAAAAACATGGCGCGTCTTATCGAATTGGAAAATCTCACGATTTTCCCTGAAAACATCGCTGGTTACTTAAATTCCTTTAAGAGATGTGGATTGCACGTCCTATCCACACGAGACGATACTTCCACTTACCTGAAATTTAATCGTGAAATCATCGCTCGTTTGGAAAACCCCAGCCAACGAGAGACTCACTTAAAGTGGTTTAGCCCACAAGAACTCGCAGCAGCAATTGAAGGCTATCAAGCCATCGTTCAGGCTTTGGAGACAGGAGAACTCAAAGTCATCCATTTTGTGGCTCAAAAATAATGGTCTCATTTACCTTTCTAGATGCACATGAGCTCTTTCAGAAGCTTCCAAAGCCATGTGCATGGCTGCCACAGCCCAGCTTAAGGGGCAAATCAACGATGGCATAGGTAGATAGTCGCCGTTTGCCATCCTAAGAGTATTAATGCTTTCGGATAATTGCAACGGGGCTACTTTTTCTCCCCCAGAAGTATAGTAATCGATTCCAGTGAGTTGACCTAAAGCGCGTTTCAGATGATGATCCCCTTTTCTCAAGTAGTACTCTTTGACTGGTGTATCCTTTTCGAGTAGGACCAAATTGTAGTAGATATGGGCGATGTTAGAATCAAAAAACCACTGCGCATCATAGGATTGTTGATGGGGCTCGTACCCTTTATGTAACCGATTCAAAAAGGAGCGATCATACGTAGTTGGTCCCCCAATCTTTGATGACCGATCATAGGTGATCCAGTAATTCAACGCTTGATAAGCATCATACTTATAACGATAGACACCATAAGGTCCGATCAAACTGGAATTGATGTTGAGAATCTGTTTCATCCTTTCAGGATGATTTCCGTATAAGCCATCTTCGAGAAGACAGAGAAAATACAGAGCAGCATCAGCTTTTCTATCCAGTTTCCCAGGCTCCAAGGCTGGAGCTTCTCCTCCTAGATTCAAGTTGTTTTCTACCCGTTCCACGCCTAATTGATGAAGTTCTGCAATAGATTCAGGTGATAATGCCGCATGAATTTTCTTCTTGAGAGGGAGACTCCCGTGAAGATGTTCTACAGACGATCGTAGACGATTCTTGAGAGATGGCTCATCTTGGATCACCTCCATCATACGCTTAAGACCTGAGGCTATTAAACCTGCGGAAGAGGCATTACAGAGCAATTCTTCCTCCCAAGGTCCCGCATCGCCTGCTTTCCAATACTGTGTGGCGCGAAAAAAAGCCGGAAATAAGCTCAGGGATACAAAATCTTGTTCTTGCAAATCCTTAGGTGAGAGGATGTGAGAGGTTAAGGCATCGCTAAAGCTTAAGAGAAACAATCCATGGGAGTCAAACTGCAAGTGATTCCATTCTTGGTCTTTCCCTTCAATTTGATGGTGGGAAAGCGTTTTTCTCGAAAATCGGATGAGGGGAACTGCCATGTGCGCAAGCGGATTGCTGGCAGGATCTGCTATCTTAGGATCCAGAATAACGGACACAAAACGCTCTCTTTGTTCTTTCGAGGCGTAAAACTTGAGCAGACTCAGAATGAGTTGCTTTGCAGATGTTCTATCATAGGTTTTAAGCCCAAAGTAATGCCAGACGCAGTCGCGCACCCAGATCGCAGAATAACTGCTTTCATCCACTTCATTTTCCTCTTTCCGCGTGGAAGCCATCGAAAATCCCTCTTGTGTCAAAGGGATCTGAAGATGGGGAGCAAGAGTTGTTCTTATCTCCTTTATCCTTTGCGCTGTCATGGGATGCTCTAACCAAGGAGCTACGATCGGGTGGTAGTAGTAGACAAAGCCCCCTTCTGGTACAGCAACGCAAGCGGGAAGATTCTGAGGCAGCTCTAGTTTTTCAAGTCGTTGACGAATGACGATCGTTTCCATTTCATTCGGTACAAAAGCTTCTAGTGAACCCACCGAGGCGAGTAAAGGGATCCAGGTGAAGAATCGATTCATAGACTACCTGCTTGATAAGAGAACAGCTTAGAAAATCGAAGGGATTTTATTCCACTACGTCCTTGCTCGATGAAGCGACAGTGACTTTTTGGACCTTATGGGTTGAAATGCGCATGCCACGTGTATGGGGCGCCTTAATAGGAACGTCTCTGAAGTGTAACGACATCGTTTTGACTTTTTGACGCGGCTGAGGAGTGAAATGGAGAACTACAGAAGGATCTTGGAAAGAAGAAATGTAGAGTAGGATCATGTTGTCATCAAGAAACCGGTAGGTTTTATCGAGGATGAATTTTTCTACAATGAATCGCTTAGCCCAAACTTGATCGCTATCCTTAATTTTATAAACGATGTTCATGATCGTTTTTTTATCAGCAACATGGGCCCATGCCACATGTTCAAAATACTGTTTTTCAGGGATGTTAGTAGCTTTATAGCTACCATCTTTATAGAAGATGAGTAATTTATCGAAGTTGGTACAAAATAATTGGACGGGGCCTGAAACTTTGGTTCCCACAAACCCTGAGACGGGATCAAAACCCACTTTGATCTCTTTTGTCTCGATAGCTCGACGATCGATCTCCTCAATGGCTTTAACACGGGTCTTACGCGTGTATTCCTGACCATACTTTGCGATGAGCTTTCTTAAGTGATCCACAGCGTATTTTTTAACGTTTCTAAGATGCTTTTCGACCTCTTTTTTAGCTTCCTCAAGAGCCTCTATTTCTTCCTTGTTCTTGTCGATGTCAAATTGAGAAATGCGTCGGATCGGAATTTGCAAGAGCTTTTCTATATCTTCTTTAGTCGGCTCTCGGATCAGCTTTTTTCGGTAGGGTTTGAACGATTCATTGAGCTCCCGATAGATTTCCTCGAGAGTTTTTATTTTCTCGATTTTTTTGTAGATCCTGTATTCGATGAAAATTCTTTCGAGGGTCTTATAAAAGATCTTTTCTAGTAACCGGTCTCTCTCAATTTCGAGCTCCCATTTGAGAAATTCCACCACCTTTTGGGCATTATAGGCAAGTACTTCATGCACATCGGTTTCGACAGGCAATCCCTCTTTGATGACAATGACCTGCGAAACCAGTGTCACTTCACATTCGGTAAAACCATAAAGCGCATCGAGAATCTCTTCCGCATACTGCCCCCGAGGGAGTTTAATTTCGATTTCCACTTCTCTAGTAGTGTAATCGTTGATCGCCTCAATTTTGATTTTTCCTTTTTTTGCTGCTTCATCAATGGACCGTATCAGACTTTCTGTCGTTGTTCCATAGCAGATCTCGCGAATGACTAAGGTCTTGGAGTCGACGATTTCAATGCGCGCTCTAAGTTTAACCTTTCCTCTCCCCTTATCATAGAGGCTTTTATCCATGATCCCCCCTGTGGGGAAATCGGGAAAGATTTTAAAGTTTCTCCCTTCAATGCAGGCAATTTCAGCTTCGAGAAGTTCCGTGAAGTTATGGGGAAGAATCCGCGTCGACATCCCCACAGCGATTCCATCCGCTCCTTGTAAGAGCAAGAGTGGGATTTTGGCAGGTAAGGTAACCGGTTCTACGTTTCTGCCATCATACGAGGGAATTTTTTCTGTAATTTCCGGATTAAACAAGGTTTCGCGAGCAAGCGGAGAAAGTCTCGTTTCGATATAACGAGCCGCAGCAGAAGGATCTCCTGTAAAAATATTGCCAAAATTACCCTGCCTATCGAGGACATACCCTTTATTGGCTAAATTGATTAAGGCCTCGTAAATCGGCGCATCTCCATGGGGATGGAGTTGCATCGTCTGCCCTACAATATTGGCGACTTTATGCAATTTCTCGTCGTTTTGTCTCCACAAGATTTCAAGAATACGCCTTTGGACCGGTTTTAACCCGTCGACCACATGGGGAATCGCCCTGTCGAGAATCACGTAAGATGCGTACTGGATGAAGTGGTCCTTCATTTGGTGCTTTAGATCATCCATCTTTCACCAAATTTTGCATGATGAAGTTCTTGCGCGCTGGAGTGTTTTTACCCATGTAAAATTCCAATGTAGGTTTGACATCAGAAAGGTTCTGAATAACAACCGGAAGCAAACGGATCTCTTTTCCAATGAACTGCTGAAACTCATCGGGAGAAATCTCGCCTAACCCCTTAAAACGAGTGATCTCAAGCCCCTTTTTAAGCTCATGGGCGGCCTGATTTTTTTCCTCTTCTGAATAACAGTAGATCGTTTTCTCTTTATTCCTTACTTTGAATAGAGGCGTTTCCAGGATATGGAGATGGCCATTTAAAACAAGGCCCTCGAAATAGGTCAAAAAGAACGTGATTAATAGATTGCGGATATGCATTCCGTCCACATCGGCATCGGTGGCAAGGATGACTTTACTGTATCTTAGATTGGCTAAATCCTCTTCGATGTTGAGCGCCGACATCAGGTTGTACATCTCTTCATTCTTATACAACTGCTCCAGCTTCATCCCATGAACATTCATAGGTTTGCCGCGCAAGGAAAATACCGCTTGTCGAAGGGGATCTCGCGTCATCACAATCGATGCTGAAGCAGAATCTCCCTCTGTCAGAAAGATGACCGATTGTTGTCCTTCTTTAGATCCATCGCCCAAGTGGAATTTAGAATCGCGCAGCTTAGGGATTTTAAAGGAGATTTTCTTCTGTTTTTCTTTGGCTTCTTTTTTAACAGCAGCTAATTCTTTTCTGAGCTTTTCGTTAAATAAAATCCTCTCGACGATTTGCTTTCCTGTTTCCTCATTCTTAAACAGCAGGTTTTGAACAGCATCTTTGACCTCTTGTACAATGGGACCGCGAATTTCATTATTCGATAACTTATTTTTAGTCTGCGACTCGAAGACGGGATCTTTGATCTTGACGAGAATCGTGCCTACAATCCCCTCGCGGACATCCACGCCTTGAAACGTTTTTTTCGCATACTCATTGACCCCTTTGAGAATCCCCTCTTTGAAAGCCGATAGGTGGGTTCCCCCATCTTGAGTGTATTGGCCGTTGACAAACGCAAAGTAAGTCTCCCCATAACTTGAGGAATGAAGGAAGGCAAACTCGATGTTCTTGCCGCGGTAATGAAGAGGTTCATAGAGACAATCGTCTTTCACCTCTTCGTTCAAAAGATCAAGGAGACCATTTTCTGAGCGAAATTCTTCTTTATTAAAGACGAGGGTAAGCCCCGTATTAAGATAAGCGTAATGCCAGATCCGCTTGATGATCAATTCTTGTTGGAAAGCGAATTTCTTAAAGATTTCTTTGTCGGGGGTGAATTCTACCCAGGTGCCATTTTCTTCTTTTGTTTTCCCCTTCTTCTTGTCTTTGAGAATCCCTTTAGAGAACCTGGCCTCGACAAACTGCCCCTCACGCACACTTTTCACGGCAAAATGGGAAGAGAGGGCATTGACTGCCTTTGTCCCCACACCATTCAACCCCACAGAAAACTGAAAGACATCATCATTGTATTTGGCGCCTGTGTTGATTTGACTGACGCATTCTACCACCTTGCCCAAAGGAATCCCACGCCCCCAATCCCGCACGGAAACGGTAGAGGTTTTAGGATCGAGGGTGATTTCGACCTTTTTGCCATTGCCCATGATGAATTCATCCACGGCATTGTCGATCACCTCTTTTAACATGACATAGATCCCATCATCAGGATGAGAGCCATCCCCTAAACGCCCTATGTACATGCCAGAACGCAGCCGGATATGCGCAAGCGCATCTAAAGACAAAACAGTGCTTTCATCGTACTTTTTAGCCATGGCTTAGCTCATACCACATTCCCATTTATTTGGCTAATAGCAGATAAAAAAAAGACCTATGATTTCTCATAGGTCTAGAAAAGTACGGTAGATTTCAACTCAAGTGTTTTTTATTCGAATTTCCATACCACCTACTTTATCACCTACTTTAACATAGTGAGGAGAAATATCCAAAGGATGCCCTTTCTTTGACTGCTCTGCTTTTGAAGGCGTTTTTGATTTTGGCTTAATAAAGTCCATTTCTGGTCCGGGAGTTTTGTGCCCTCTAATGAAACTCAACGACAAGCGAGATAATATTCCCGAATCTTGACGTTTATTGATAGGTCCCATTGGATGTTGAAAATGCGCTCCTTCTTTAGCCTTTCCTTGACGAACTGCTAGCGCTTCAAACTCTTCAGCTTCTTTAGTCAATCGTTCAGCTTCTTCATGCTTTTTCTGAGCTAGTTTACGCTTTTCCTGAGCGAACAACTGGAAGGGAGCAGGAGAGGATTTAGGAGAAGATGCAGGAGAAGATGCAGGAGAAGATGCAGGAGAAGATGCAGGAGACAATGGTACACCTTGAATTACTTCATCCCGTTCTTTAATTACTACTTCACCTTGAGCAGGATCTAAACGAATAGGAGCTGGTGATGTTACGCTAGATGAACTTGAAATTACTTCTTCACCTTGAACAGGATCATTAAAGAATACAGGATCATTAAAGAATACAGGTGCTGAGAGCTCAGAAGGTGATGTTACGCTAGGTAAACTAACTTCCTTTTCAGTGATAGCAATTGACAAATCACGCGCTTTCTTCGCAGAAGATAGGACTAAAACTTCTTCTTCCTGGCCTTCACCTTGAGATTCCAAAACTTGAATGCGTTCAGCTGCTATGTCGTAAAAAGAATGTTTAGATATCGTTTTTTCTGCATTTTTTGTTCTCGGGGCCTCCAAAAGATCTTTAAGACCATAGTACAGAGTTAATTGTGGATCAGAAATTTTGTCTGAATTGTCTAAATTAGCTTCAACATTCTTCATCCATGAGTTGACAAATTCTAAATTATTTGATATTGACATTATATAGCTCCATTTTATTATGTTTATTTACTAATTATGCATGTTTATTTATTGCCTATAGCTATATTTTACAATTATGTTAATTTTAATTCAATATTAATATTAAAAAATTTATTATTAAATGATGCATTAACGCAAGATTCTTACAATCAACTAACTAAGATCTTTATGGAATTCTAATTATTTGAATATAGATTATTGAAAGATAGCCAACAAGGAATATTTCATAATTAATTAAATTAATTTTTCAAAATTTAATTATTTAACAAGTATTAAACTTAAGATAATAGCATTATTTAGAGGCAATTGCAAAACTCCCGCCCCAGAAAAATCGATGATTTTGAGTCAGTTTGCCAGCCGCTTAAGCGGCCGTGCCCCATCCCCGAGCACACATACTCCAAGCGAGTAGGGCTAGGGCTCGGGGATGGGGCGGCAAAATGGCTCAAAAGGGCGATTTTTGCTGTGGCGTGGAGTTTTGCAATCGCCTCTTTAAACTCTGATTTTCTCCAAACAGCATCAAAGGATACGCTCTCCTTATAAAACACCCCTATTTTATTGACCAGTTTCGCTGCGACCTGTGCGATAACCAGCATTGTAACCGTCGTTATAGCCCTGATTGTAGATCTCGGTTGAATTGTGGTAAGAAGCTAACCGACCTGCCTGATATCCCTTACTATAGCTCTCCTCACTAGCATCACAGTAGAGTAAACTCAAGCACTCAGCTGGCTCAAGGGCGATCGCAAAGATAATCTGCCCTGTTTGGGGATTGCGCAGTAAGTGGGTGCACCGTCTAATCTCGTCTACATTAGAAGCATTCTCTTCGTTCACTTCTAGATTGCCGTATTTGGAAAACACTTCAATGGTAGAGCCCAAGAACCAATTGTTGGGAACACACTCATAATTCTTAGGAATCAATTCTGCTCCATTCCACCACTCATTGATGCTCCTCCACCTTTTCAAAAAAGTGATCGCCTTCCAACAGCTTCGATCAGAAAGAACAAAATAGCCATTCGTATTCTCCATGATCACCTTACAGGAAAGACTTTCGATCCTTTCAGGTCGATTAGCGTGGATCAAAGAACAACAAAATAGGGCAAGAACACACACGAGATAACGCTTCACCTTTCCTCCTAGGGTTTCGAAATAAATAGACCTCTTTCGATATGAGGTTCTGTCGATTTTCGATTCTTTTTGCTGGGATTGTATCTTGTTTCGTATACTATCCCCGCAAAAAGAATCGAAATTCGGCCAAAATAATCCCGAAAATCGAAGAACACTTAATGTCGAAAGATAACTAATGGCGCATATTCTCTGTAATCGTGTAATTTTTTGCATTGGAAAAGATGTTTGGATAAGATGACTCTATCCCCCACTAAATTCAAAGGCTATCTGATGATCTTAGCATCAGCTGTATGCTTTAGTTCCTATGGCGTGTGGTCGAGATTTCTCGGCCATGATTTTGCCCCCTTTTATCAAGGATGGGCACGCAGTGTGATCATGTTGATGCTACTCATCCCGCTTGCCCTTGCTGGAAAGCAATTGAAACGCGTTCGAGCAGGTGATCGCAAATGGTTTTCGATCACCATGATCTGTACCGTGTTCACGCAAGTTCCTCTGTATTATGCTTTCATCCATCTCCCTTTAGGAGTCGGTACACTGCTATTTTATGGGCCATTTTTAATCACCTCATATGTGGTGGGTTGGTTATTTCTCTCAGAAAAGATCACCTGGATTAAACTGATTTCCCTTTTTTTAGCGCTCATGGGACTTGTTGTCACATTTGGGTATTCACTTGCGGTATTTTCACTCGTGGCGATGTTGCTTGCTGCGTTCAACGGGGTCGCAAGTGGGGCAGAGATTGCGACCAGCAAGAAATCCAGTGGAAAGTACTCTTCTTTGCAAATCACGATTTATTCTTGTGTGTTCGTCTTAATTACCCATCTTCCCCTCTCATTGCTACTGGGAGAAAACCAAGTCATGCCGGCTTTTGATAGGCAGTGGTTAGCTATGTTAGGGCTTGCTACCACGGGATTTGGAGGGTATTGGTTGGCAATTGAAGGGTTTAAATTCGTGGATGCGAGTATTGGAAGTCTTATTGGGCTTCTCGAAATTATTTTTAGCGCTGCCTTTGGTGTCTTTCTCTTTAGTGATCCCATCACGCAGCCTGTCATATGGGGAGGATTGATTATTTTAACATCAGCGATTTTACCTGATATCTACGCTCTTTATCGTCCTCGAGCAAAACCAGCACCTCCCCCTCCTCGCGTTTAATTTTAAGCCATGCTAAACGGAATGGCAGCACATAACCCCATCACAACAACAAGTGAAACCACGAACATCTGTCTCGCCCATACCTTGTCATGAGCACAATAGAATCCTTTTAAGCCTAATGCCAGCCATGTCAACCCTAACAAGCTCACTGTGATCAAGTAGATCAAACCCACATAATTGCACACAACGAGTGCAAGAGCGATGGCAATGAATCCCACAATATAGAAAACCATCTGAATCTTTGTCGCGCGAATTCCTTTGATTAAGGGTAACACGGGAATGCCGGCTTTCTTGTATTCTTCGATGCGATACATTGCGATGGCATAGAAATGGGGCATCTGCCACATGACAATGATGAAAAATAAGATCCAAGCGCCCATATCGAGTCGATTGCTCATCGCGCAATACCCAGCAACTGGGGGAACAGCTCCAGCTACACTTCCCACTAGCGTTCCATGAATGGAATGGTATTTAGAAAGACTATACAAAATGACGTAGACCAAAAAGCCAAAAAGAGCGATCGACACCGTCAACAGATTCGCATAGGTGATTAAAACAAGAGTTCCCACTAATCCAAGGCCTATTGCAAACATCAAGGCGCGCTGCGTTGAAATCGTTCCCGCTGCAAGTGCTCGATGCCGGGTCCTATGCATCTTTTGATCTGCAAATCGATCAATGTAGTTGTTGAATACACAACCAGAGGCAATCACCAGGCAAATTCCCAATAACGTCACTAAAAAAAGCAGCACGTTGAATCCCCCTTTAGAGGCGAGTGCAAATCCTCCTGCGGTTGTTATAGCATTTCCAACAATGATTCCAGGTTTTGTTAACAAACAGTAGTTTTTTGTCGCAAAAGTGAATGCTGGGATTGATAATCTTGCCGTGTGATTTTCCATAGTACCTCATCTTTTTTGCGCAGATTGCGTAAATATTTGTTTTAAGACAAGCGGATTTTTTCTTGTAAATGAGTATTAACACCTGTAGCATGGATGAACTGTGATGTGAAAAAGAGAAGAAATATGGCGTCATCAAAAAAGAAACATCGGATTGTTCGCTTAATTCTCATTATTGCTACGGCTTGCTACATAGCGCTAATCCCCATTTATTTTTTCTTTGCACTCATGTGCTCTTTTTCTCCCTCTTCTAGCTCAACTTGGCAGACTATCCTTGCCTTGAGTTTGACGTACATCGCTTCTGCTATCCCCTTGATTAGTCTTATCCTCAGTTGGAATTATTTCAGTAAGCACAGATACCGACTTTCGCTGATCTTGATGTCTATACCACTTATTTTAATGTCTGCCTTCTATTTGATAGAAAGCTAAAACAGATTTTTAACCCGTACATGACAGTAGGGGGATTGACCTGTCTTTTCGTAGTAATGTTGGTGGTAATCCTCAGCGGGGTAGAATAGGCTGCCTGGAGTGATTTCTGTGACTACGTTCAACCCCTTGCTTTTGAGCTTATTGGCTAATTTTTCTGCAATACCCCTTTGTTTTTCACTGAAGTAAAAAATGGCAGAGCGATATTGGCTGCCACTATCGGGTCCTTGTCTCATGTATTGAGTCGAGTCATGGATCTCAAAGAACGCTTTGATCAAAGTTTCATAGTCGATGGTCTTGGGATCAAAGAGAATTTCCACTGCTTCAGCATGATGGGTTAATCCCGTACAGACTTCCTCATAGGTGGGATGAGCCACTTGACCACCTGTGTACCCCGATGTAATCTTCACGACCCCTTTTTCCTTTTTGAGTAGGTGCTCAACTCCCCAAAAACAACCTCCTGCCACCACCGCTCGCTCGTAACCTTCCTCTGTAAAGGCAGGAGCAAATGATAAAGACAAAGAATTCACACAATGACGCGTATTTTTCTGCGTTAAACCTTCTCCTATGAAGATATGCCCTAAATGTCCACCACACCGCTTACAGACAATTTCTGTTCTTTCTCCATCAGGGTCGGGTCTTCTTAAGACAGCACCCGGGATCTCTTCATCAAAACTCGGCCATCCACATCCTGATGCAAATTTGTCTTTCGAGAGATACAAGGGAGCATCACAGCGTTTGCAAACAAACACGCCGGCAGCATCATGTTGATTGTACTGACCTGTTCCAGGTCGTTCTGTCTTCTGATGAACGATGATCTCTTCTTCTGTGGGCGTTAATCGATGGAAACGGATCATGAGACCTCTTTCGAAACTTGAATTGATTTTCTTATAAGATTCTCCACCAAAAAAATGAAGATTTTTTTTCATCGGAAAAAGTATCGTGATCTTCCGTCATAACAAGAGGAAAATGATGAGAAAAAGACTCACAATCATTGGTTTAGCCTTATCATCACTATGTTCAGCACTCGATGATAACTTGGAGCTCTTGATTTCACAAGAAGAGCTTGCATCTAAAATCGCAGAAGTTGCTCAACAGATTAACTCTGACTATGCAGATAAAAATCTGACGTTAGTCATGATCATGAAGGGATCAGCGTGTGTCACAATTGACCTGATGCGCTATCTCACTGTCCCTTTCAAGTTAGAGTATGTGAAAGCGAGTAGTTACGGGTACAATGGAAGCACCAATGGTGCGCTCACTCTTTCAGGACTCAATCAAGTGGAGATCGAAGGAAGAGATGTCTTGCTAATCGATGATATCTTTGAGACTGGAAATACCATCTTGAAAGTGACAGAAGCTCTGATGGAGCACCATCCCAAGAGCATCAAAACGCTTTTACTATTGGTCAAAAACATCCCGAGAAAAACGACTTACCGACCAGACTACACTCTTTTTGAGATCGAAAATCGCTTTGTGATCGGCTATGGATTAGATTATAAGGAGTTATACCGTGGACTACCTGCTATTTACGCCTTTGTCAACGATACCCCTCCATTTTGAATGCCCGACTCCCTCGATTTCTCGAGGGAATCTTTTTATTCACTTGCTTTATTGAGAAAGGCGATCAAACTGTTGATCGAATTTCTGAAAATGCTGATATCCTGAGACTCATTATGGCTGTGTGCAGCTGTCTTGGGATCTTCTACACCTGGAACGATCATTTCCATGTCAGGAAAGGCAGCTTGGAATTCACGCAGTAAAGGAAGAGCTCCACCGCAGGGCATTGCTGAATAGGTGGAAAAATTTTCTCCCATCGCCGCTAGATATTTCTTTGAAAATGTTCCCGCTAAATTCGCTTTCCAAGCCCATGCCCCCTTCTCATCTGTGTTGATTTCAATCGGCAAGTTGTAAAGAACAGATTGTGATTTCAAGTGATCAACGACATGTTGAGAGATCACATTGGGATCTTGTCCAGGTGTCACTCGGATTCCAATTGTGCAGGTTGCACTTTCTTGAATCGAATTTCCGCCATTGGGTTGTCCACAATTCAAATTCACGACACTGACGCTGGGCTCTTCAACAATCCTCTCGTAAATGGATACCTCAGGATTTCCTCTGAGTTCTCCTCCTTCGATGACACCATGGTCTCGAGCATAGGACTCTGCACTTTGAGAACTACTCGCTAAAATTTCGCGCTCTTGATCGTTGAGTGGCTGATGATCCTCGCGTAAGGCAGGAAGCAACTCGGGATCGTTCAACGCATGAACCAAGCTAGCGATAGCACGCGCGGGATCGGGAGCAAGACATCCAATGCCACTGTGGATGGGTTTTTCTAAAGCATTCACCTTCAGTTTGACGTTGACTACACCGCGTGTTGAGCTCGTTAAAGTCCCTGTATGCACATCGCGATTGAGTCCATCTAAAACGATCAACGCATCGGCTTGCAGTTGTTCTTTATACTGCTCTAGAAGCGGTGTCATGTGCGTGGAACCATACTCCTCCTCTCCTTCAAAGAGCAGCTTCACATTCACGGGGAAAGGGATTCCTGCAACTAAGAAAGTCTCGAGAGCGGTAAGAATAGACACAATACCTGCTTTATCATCGCTAGCTCCCCTGCCATAAAGGCGTCCATCTCGTTCTTGCATAATGAAGGGATCGGTTAACCATTTACTGCGGTCTACAGGTTGCACATCATAATGCGCATACAATAACATGGTGGGCAGTGCGGGATTCACCATCCATTCTGCGACAATGAAAGGAGCTGAATCCTCAATGCTGATAGAAGAAACATCAAATCCCATCCCCTCTAACTTCTCTTGAAGCATACAAGCCACTTCTCTTAAATGTGCCATGTTGTAATCGGGACTTGTGGGATGGCTCACCGAACGCACGGCAACCAGCTGTCCTAAAAATTCCGTTGCTTTCGCAAATTGCTCATCGCTTACAACAAATTGGGGTTGTTGGGTAGTTGCAACAAGATCTGTTCCCATCCAAGCACTAAAAACACAACACATCATGGTCATTGCATATGTTTTTCTCATACCGCCTCCGAAAAAA
>JABDFI010000045.1 GCA_013286595.1 Chlamydiota bacterium
TCGTGGCGCACCATGATACGCATGATGGAAGAAGAAAACGCGGCGGAGCCGCACGCCGCTCTGCGGCGAAAATTATTTATCATGCGTATCATGCATATCTTGCTAATCATGTTTCTTGTATTACTCAAAAAACTTATTGTTGGACTGAAGTTTGTATTAATTGTATAAGAGACTCGTGGAGATGGTACTGCCAAGACCAGCTTGCCCCTTGCTTTTTCTCATGGATCAAGTGTAGCTTCCCTTCTCGCTCAACTGCAGTTACACGGTAACCACTTTCAACGATGATCTGCATGTCCCCCGCGAGGGTGACATCTTCGGCAATAAATTCCCCATCGCCACATAAGACGATTTGACAAGCCTCTTGCCTGGAGATCTCGTTGCCCCAATAGCTGCGCGTTGTGGATCGATCTATTCCCAAATTCTGGATAATTACCTTCTTTAACCGGCACTTACCTGTCTGATTGCTGTAATGGATCAAGCCATTCTCTAGATGTCCCATGCTTTGCTCTGCAGTGATGAGCAAGCTTCCATCAACCGTAAGATCTTCGGCATCTATTTCAGCGATGTCGAGTTGAATTTCACCATGCAAAGCCAGAGTGCCTCCACGCAATTTTTGTCCTATAATGGAATAGAGAGGTCCTAAACTGGGATGGTAAAGAAAAACAAAAGAAGGTCCTCTGCTTATATAGTCTTGTTGTTCGGGAGGAGAAGGAACGTTAAACTGACAATGATTCACCAATAGATCATAGGCATTGTGCAACAAATCATAAAAACAACCTTCGGGTGTTTCAAGAAGAGATCCGCCTGGAATGTACTCTTTTTTGGTTGTAGAAATTGTTTTGCGTCGCGCATTAAAGGTGAGATAGGTCTTCAAACTCTCTTCACAAGGGGGCTCAGGAGAAGAGTCGACGAAATGATCCGCAATATTTTGCATGGTCGATTCTAAGCGAGCTACTTCCTTTTCTTCGTCGGTGCACATTTTTTTCAGATTGATGATCATCCCTGGTAGAGGGCAATGACCAGTGATTTGTTGAATAGAAGCAATATCTGCAAAGAGTATGTTCGTATTAGAAGGAAATACTGAGTAGGAACTGTCCTCTTCTCGCGGCACATCTTCAATGCCACACCTCTTGAAATTGCAGTACTCAACGTTGGTCAGACAGTAAAGATTTCCCTGAGGTGTTTTTTGCTCCAGCAACACATTGACACCTTCAGCACATTGAACTTGTCGAAGGCAAGAGGAAAACCCGAAGGTTTTATTCTCTCTATGTCCTTTTCCTATAAAGGCAAGCAATCCATAATCACATCCAGCAATGGGATTGTTAATCTGTCTCACTAGAATTTTTTTCTTTCCAGCACTCTCCCAAGCATCGAATACACCATTCTCCTGCGCTACTTTCCAAACGACGCCATGACCTCCGGGCTTCATCAACAGTTTTCTTTGTGAGGAACAACACCATTTACCCTCTTTGTCGATCAGGGGAACTGTCGGTTGACAGAAGAATTGAAAACTATCTTTTGGTCTTCCAAACCACTTCTTGTGTTCGCAAATCGAATGGATATGTTCATGATTATCTTTTTCTCGGGATGTCATCATAGCTACTGGAACAACGATCTGATGATCCCATATTTTATAATAGAGATACTCCCTCGCTTGCACATCTGCGATCAATCCCTCGAGCAGCGTTTTTCCACAAAAAACCAATTTAGCAGCTGGTAAAGCAGCTTGTGTCTTTGGGTCGATTAAACTCAATCGATCCGCAGCGCCTCCAACGGGATAGAGCTCTGCTAGCTCCGGCAAAGCCCGGATCCCATCTACGATGTAATCAAGCACAGATGGAATAGGTAAGGAAATGTCAATCCCTGACGGATGAAAATAGGTTTTGTTTTCCATGAGATCTTGCGATGAGGACCATAAATTCATCATCGTCGTGTGATAACCGACAATGCCCCCCATGTTGCGATAAAATTCTTCAACCGGAATCAAATCCTGAATCAACTCTCTTACGCTTTCAACAGAGAGAATAAGATCTTCTTGTTCGATAACCATGAGAGAACGAAGGATGAGCTCTTCTTTTTCATCTTTCCACATGTATTCCACACTTGGCAAAGACACATTCTGAAGTAGATTTAAGCGCTGTCGATCATCTTTACAGTTCTTTAGCTCCTCAGCTAACCCCTGAAGATTCCCTCTTATCTCTTGCATTTTTCACTTCCTAAAGTCGCGAACTGAGGATGTATTCTGCTTCTGTCTTAAAAAAAAGGCAATAAAAATTGCCCCAGGATATGCATATCATAACTTATTTATTTTCAAGACGTTATGTCATTCTTATAGAGGGAAATGAGCTTCTGCACTAGAGAAACCAAGCGATTTTTTTTTGACTATAAATTCGCTAGAGAGATACAACTTGTCATTCGAGGAAATAAATATCGCACCTCGAACGGCTATCTAAATTGGATAGGCCATTAGTTCAGAGTTTTCATCTAAGGAGAAAAAGCACATGGCACCACAAAAAAAGAAAGAGTCTGCGTTCATGAAACCGATGCAACTCAGCGAAGATCTAGTTGCAGTTGTTGGAAAAGGTCCTTTACCTCGCACAGAAGTGACAAAAAAGCTATGGGGCTACATTAAAGCTCAAAAATGCCAAGATCAAAAAAATAAAAGAATGATCAATCCTGATGAAAAGTTAGCAAAACTTTTTGGAAGTAAAAAAGCAGTTAATATGTTTGAAATGACAAAACTCGTCGGTAAACATCTTAAGTAATATCTCTCTCACAGAATGCAGTTGCTTACTGCATTCTGTCCTTGTATACTCACATCCCGTATACAACTTAAGTTTAACATTTTTCCTATGACTCACGCTCGCGTTTCGGCCATTCTTGTAGCAGGAGGAAGGGGTTTGCGCATGAATATGCCTATCCCCAAACAATTTCTCACCTTACAGGGAATCCCCGTCGCCCTACACAGTTTTCATACTCTATGTGCCTGTGAAGAAATTTTTGAAGTCGTTGTAGTATGTGATTCCTCCTATAGCACACTTTTTACTACGCACAGTCATAAAAAAATTAAATTTGCTACCCCCGGTGATCGCCGTCAAGATTCCGTTCAACATGGATTGGATGAAGTTTCTTTAGAAGCCACTCTCATCTGCATCCATGATAGTGCTCGCCCCTTTCTTTCCCCTTTCGATTTAAAAAATGTCATAGCAGAAGCCAATGTGCATGGAGCTGCCGTACTAGCCAACCCTGTCAAACACACGATTAAAGAAGCCAATGATCAACGCTGTGTAAAGCGCACCTTAGACCGATCTATCTTATGGGAGATTTACACACCCCAAATCATGACACCGCAGCTTCTTAAAGAGGGATTTGCAGCAGCTGATGCGAGCAATTTTTCAGTGACGGATGATGCCTCTCTTGTAGAACTTCTTGATCATCCCGTAAAATTAGTTCAAGGCGTCTCTTCTCAATTAAAAATCACGACACCAGAAGATTGGACCTTAGCTCAGTCTCTCGCCCTTTCTTCATGAAGACCTATCAATTGATCATCGCCTACGATGGCACGCACTATGGAGGATGGCAAGTACAACCCAATGCGATCTCCATTCAAGAGCTGATCCAAGAAGCTCTATCCACCATTTTGCGCCAACCGATGTACGTTATCGCCTCGGGACGCACAGATGCAGGAGTCCATGCCCTAGCACAATCGGCTCATTTTAGGTATCCCCATCCACTTGAATTGCCTAAACTTCACTTATCACTTAATGCGCTTCTGCCATTAGATATCCGTATCATGGAGATCAAAGAAGTTTCTCCTGCTTTCCACGCCCGATTTAGCGCTGAGTCTAAGATCTACCATTACCATCTTCATCTCGATCCTGTAATCGATCCCTTCCAACGCCTCTATACCTATCGCGTCCCCCATCGTGTCGATCTTGAACTGCTAGCGCAAGCAACCCGCTATTTTGTCGGAGAGCATGATTTCACTTCATTTGCCAACAAACCAGAGGCAACGGCTAACAAAAACTGCGTACGCCACATTTCTAGAATTGATTGTGTGCCAACAACTGGTGGTGTTTACTTAGCTTTTGAAGGGAATGGCTTTCTCTATAAAATGGTGCGCAACATCGTGGGTACATTGCTCGATGTTTGCGCTCATCGATTAGCAGTCTCTGATATCGCTAATATCATGGCAAAAAAAGACAGAAGAGCCTCAGGAAGAGCTGCGCCCCCTCATGGCTTATTCTTAATTGAAGTCAACTATCCAGACCAGCTATTATCCAACAATACTTCGAACGATGAAATGTGCTCCGCACCTAAACGGACACACTCCTCTACATGTTCACTCTGAGGGGAACAGACCAATACCGCTCGCACCTCAGCTTGCACAAGGGATTTCAAACCTTTCAGCGTATCCTCAAAACCAATTACAGCTTCCCCGGGTTGACTAAAGAGCATTTTTGCTTTGAGATACCCGTCCGGTGCAGGCTTGGGCTGAGAATAATCTTCACGTGTCAACCAATGAGGGATCTCCTGTAAAGGGATCAACCTAGATTTAATGATCTCAACATGTTCTCGTATAGAGTTAGTCACAACACAGCACTGTGCTCGACGTGGACCCAATCTATTAAGCAGATCTCCCACTCCTGGCATCAGCTCTAAACGAGAACTGTGAAGCAATTCAAGATAAATTGCCCTTTTTTCCCGCGTCAAAACATCCCAGTTGGGCTCCTGCCGATACAATTCGGGACGTTCTCGATATAACCCCTCTTTTATTCCTTGAGATTTCCCATGAGATTGGATGCAAAATTGCTTAAAATCCCAATCCCAAGGCACTCCCCGTCTTTCGCACATCCCTTTGTAAGCTGCAAAGTGTAAAGGCTCGGTATCGACAAGCACCCCGTCGAAATCGAAAAGAAACAATTGAAAGTGATTCATCCAGTCCATAAGCTGCTATCAGCCTCCTTTCGAACCCTTAGTTTCGAAAGAGGTCTATTGTAGAGGAAGGAAACAACTTTGAACAGCTTATTTTTAGAGGCAATTGCAAAACTCCCCGACCCAGAAAAATCGATGATTTTGAGTCATTTTGCCAGCCGCTCAAGCGGCCCTGCCCCATCCCCGAGCACATACTCCAAGCGAGTAGGGCTAGGGGATGGGGTGGCAAAATAGACATCTTGCGTAAACGGGTAAATGAGGTTACACAAGATGTCTAATGGCTCAAAAGGGCGATTTTGCTGTGGCGGGGAGTTTGCAATTGCCTCTTTAGCTTTGTTTCCACTCTTTGAGCTTGTTGCGCAAGGTGCGTACGCTGATGCCAAGAACCTGAGCTGCTTTTGTGCGATTGTTTTTTTCGCGCTCAAGAGTTTCTAAGATCATCCGCTTTTCGACCTCTTTGAGTGTCACACCAATCGGCAGAACAGCAGGGCAAGATTTTGGCCCATCAAAATGTAAATAATCGGGCTCGATCAGGTGAGCTGGCGCCATCACCACACCCCGCTCGATGACATTGGCTAGCTCGCGGATATTTCCTGGCCAATGATAATCGAGTAATAACTGCTTCGCTTCTGACGATAGGATTTTCAGCGATTTAGCATTATCTACACACAACCTCTCGAGAAAGAACTCCGCTAGGGGAATGATGTCTTCCCGTCGATTGCGCAAAGGAGGAAGATGGATGGGTACAACATTGAGACGGTAATAAAGATCTTCTCGAAATAATTTCTGCTCAATCGTCTCCTTCATGGAACGATTGGAAGTGGAGATCAAACGCACATCCACGCGAATGGAACGCACTCCTCCTACTCTTTCAAATTCCATTTCCTGCACAGCGCGCAGCAATTTGGGCTGGAGTTCTAAGGGAATCTCTGAAATTTCATCCAATAGCAAGGTTCCTTGATCGGCCAGCTCAAACCTTCCCATCCTTCGATTAATGGCTCCCGTAAACGCGCCCTTTTCATGACCAAAAAATTCTGATTCCATTAAGGTCGCAGGAATTGCAGCGCAATTGACTTTAATAAACCCTTTAGTAGCTCGCTGGGATTGGTGATGGATCGCATGCGCGATCACCTCTTTCCCTGTCCCTGACTCACCACTGATGAACACAGAAGCTGAGCTTTTGGCAATTTTCGAGACATCGCTCAAAATTTTGCGCATCATGTCGGATTCGGCAATCAAGTAATCCTTCTGTCTACGGGCTGTAGAGATTTCTTGTTTCAAGAAATCATTTTCACGTAAAAGCACGAGATGTTCTTGAGCCTTATCGAGCATCGCCTCCACACTTTCATTAGAAAAGGGTTTAATGAGATAATTGAAGGCCCCCAATCGCATTGCTTCAGTTGCCTGGGCGACTTGGCGATAGGTCGCAGTTATGATGACAATGACTTGAGAATGCTGCTCTTTGGCCACTTTGAGTAATGAAATAAGGAGATTTTCCGGCAGAGCGATGGAGCAGATGATGAGATCAAAAAGGTTACTGCGCACCAAGTCGAGGGCCATTTGACTTTCCTTAGCATAAGAGATCTCCAGTCGTTTTTGCTTGAGAATTTCACTCATTCGAACTCGAGATTCTGCTTCTGCTTCAATGATCAAGGCTTTTTCAAACGACACAACCCTCCTCAGGTGTTGACTGCTATGAGACACTCCTGTAGTGTAGAGGCAGTATCCCGTAAGCTCCCTAGAATTCGGATTATAAGTAATGGAGAGATTAAGAAAAGCGCTAATTGGCCTATTGCTACTCTCTGGCTGTTCTGGGCTAGAACAATCTGAACAAGAGAAATTGCGTCTGGCCAATGCCAAAGGGGAATTCATTTATCGCAACCATGATGAACTCCACTACACCATCGAAACCCCTCCTCATCGAACGAGAGATCGCTACCCTTGGGAACAGACGTACAGCGGGAAATACCCGATAATTACCAAGGAGTATTTTCGCTGCAAAGGGAGCAGTTTAAATCCCCCCCATGTCGACCATAAAGATCCAAGCCGCCCAGCTAATTACTTTGATTGTGGAGGATCTCAAAAACATTCCCTTCCTCTACGCGGCGATAAAGAATTCATCTTTCCCATTGTCATTGAGCTTCTCAACTACATTCAAACAAAAACGAAGTCCAAAGTAGTCATTACCTGCGGGCATCGCTGCCCTGTTCACAACGCCTATGCTGACAATGCCCCTTCCAACCAACACTCAAAACACATGATTGGTGCTGAGGTCGATTTCTATGTCCAAGGCATGGAACAACGTCCTCAAGAAGTGATCGATCTGATCATGAACTACTATAAAGAGACGAGCACCTATCAAAACAACAAAGACTATCAACTGTTTCAAAGGATGGAGAAAATCACAGACTCCTCACTGTCTACTCCTCCCTGGTACAACAAAGAGATCCTCATTAAACTCTTTAAAAAGACAGAAGGGCGTGATTTTGATAACCGCCATCCTTACCCCTACATTTCGCTGCAAGTGCGTTTTGATCGGGAGCTCAACGAGAAAACAGTTTCCTCCTGGCAAAAGGCATTCAACGGCTACAAGCGGTATTAGCCCATCTTTCTTAGACATGTCTCTTCTTCAGGAGAAATCTAAATTTATATTCAAATAAAAATCACTAGCTTTAGAATTGGCTTACCCTTTAAAAGAGAAAAAAACTCTTTAGGTGGTTTCCCGTGAACGAGAACAAACTCCTCAATCCCTTCAATACCTTAAAATCCTTTCATGACAATCAGCAGCAGTTTTACTATTCTCTGCCAGCCCTAGAGCAGGCTAAAGGACTTAAATTATCCCGTTTGCCTATTTCGATTAGAATCATGATCGAGTCGCTCCTGCGCAACTGCGATGGCAAAAAAGTCACGGAGCAAGATGTCATCAACCTGGCTACGTGGAATGCTAAACACCCTGCAGCTACCGATGTTCCTTTTATGGTGGCACGCGTCATTCTGCAAGACTTTACAGGTGTCCCCCTCCTAGTAGATTTAGCAGCCATGCGCGATACGGTGGCTAACAATAACTACAACCCCGCTACAATCGAACCCATTGTGCCTGTTGATCTCGTCATCGACCATTCTGTACAGGTAGATAGAGCAGGTACTGATGACGCCTTTTTGTATAATTTAAAGCTCGAATTCATTCGCAATAAAGAACGGTACGAGTTTCTGAATTGGGGACAACAAGCTTTTAACACATTCACCGTGGTTCCTCCAGGTATTGGAATTGTCCATCAGATTAACTTAGAACACATTGCCACTGTAGTCACAGAAGAAAAAATCGACGGACAGATGCTACTCTATTTTGATACGTTAGTTGGAACAGATTCCCATACCACTATGATCAATGGACTGGGTGTGCTAGGATGGGGAGTTGGCGGTATCGAAGCTGAAGCTGCGATGCTAGGTCAACCGATGTTCATCCAAGCTCCGGAAGTGATCGGCGTGCATCTCGAAGGCAAGCTGAAAGAAGGAGTGACCGCTACTGATTTAACCCTGCGCATCACCGAGCTCTTGCGCCAGGAAAAAGTCGTGAACAAATTCGTTGAGTTCTTTGGAGAAGGAGCTGCGAGTTTAACCGTGGCCGATCGCGCGACTATTGCCAACATGTGCCCCGAATATGGAGCCACCGTCGGCTTTTTTCCTATCGATGAACAAACACTTGCCTATCTCAAGATGACGGGAAGAGATGAAAAACACATCAAGCACATCAAAGATTACCTCACATTCCAGCAGATGTTTGGGATTCCGCGCAAAGGGGAAATCGATTACACAAAAGTCGTTGAACTCAACTTAACTACCGTTACACCTTGCGTAGCAGGTCCTAAACGCCCTCAAGATCGGATTAATCTTCCCGATCTCAAAGAAAAATTCTCTCAACTGATGATTGCACCCATCACAGAGGGAGGATATGGAAAAACAGAAAAAGAACGTGCCAAACGGGTCGCCATCTTCTCTGAAGGTTCCTTTAGCATTGATGCTCCTCACGTAACCGGAGGGATTTCTACCTTAGCCCACTCACAAGGATGGAGTGAAGAAGAAATGGTTTCAAATCGCCCTCTAACCACCACGATGATCAATCCAGGCTACAGTCAAGAGCACCCCATCGATCTCATCATGCATCAAGGCGCAGTTGTGATCGCCGCCATCACAAGTTGTACCAATACGAGCAATCCCTATGTCATGATCGGTGCTGGACTCTTAGCAAAAAAAGCGGTGGAACGCGGCCTCAAAGTCAATCCCCTCGTCAAGACAAGTCTTGCTCCAGGATCCCGTGTCGTCACCGATTACTTGGAGAAAACTGGTCTACAAAAATACTTGAGCCAGCTAGGTTTTCAAATGATTGCCTATGGTTGTACAACGTGCATTGGCAACAGTGGTCCTTTAGATGAAAAAATCGAAAAAGCGATCAAAGACCACGATATGATCGCATCCAGCGTGCTCAGCGGTAATCGCAATTTCGAGGCCCGCATCCACGGTTCAGTGAAAGCCAATTTCTTGATGTCTCCCCCTCTTGTTATTGCGTATGCGCTTGCCGGCAGAGTAACGATTGATCTCACGCGTGAACCTCTAGGATACGACTCCAAGGGAACTCCTGTCTTTCTCAAAGAGATCTGGCCCTCTTCCCAAGAAATTCAACAAGCAGTGGAGCAAGGACTGCATCCCCACATGTTTAAAACTCGCTATGCTCACATAGAAAAGGACAATTCCTTGTGGAATGAGATCATGACAAAAAAAGGGGCTCAGTATGCTTGGGATGAAAAGAGCACGTACATCCAACGCCCTCCTTTCTTTGAAGGATTCACCATGCAACAACCTTCACGCAAATCCTTGAAAGAGATGCGCCCTCTTGCTCTCTTTGGCGACTCCATAACGACAGATCATATCTCCCCTGCCGGAGCCTTCAAAGCCAATACTCCCGCAGGCCAGTACTTGATTAGCCAGGGGATCAAAGAAGAAGATTTTAATAGCTATGGCAGTCGACGTGGCAACCATCATGTGATGATGCGTGGAACGTTTGCCAATGTGCGCATTCGCAATAAAATGACCGATGGCAAAGAAGGTGGGTTCACTCAATTCATGCCAGATGGGATTCACATGAGCATCTTCGATGCCTGCCAGAAGTATGCGGCTCAACAAACCCCCCTCATCATCTTTGCCGGCAAAGATTATGGAATGGGCAGCTCGCGCGATTGGGCGGCTAAAGGTACTGCACTTCTTGGCGTGAATGCCGTGGTAGCTCAAAGTTTTGAGAGGATTCATCGCAGCAACCTCGTCGGCATGGGCGTTCTTCCCCTTCAGTTTAAGGAGGGAGATAGCTGGGAAAGCCTGAAGATCACAGGACAAGACATATTTTCCCTAGTGGGCCTCGAAAATTACATCAAGCCCTCTCAAGAGGTCACCTTGGAGATCAAACGCCCAACCGGCACCGTCGATCGTGCCACTTTAATCGCCCGCCTCGATACCCCCATTGACATCGACTACTACTTACACGGGGGCATCCTACCCTTTGTCTTGCGTCAATTACTAGCCAAACAGAAGAGTTAATTCTCTCAATTTTTTGGTTGCCAGTTGCAGTTTATGCTCATCTGAGATAAACTTTCTCACGATTTGCGCCGATGTGGCGGAGTCGGTAGACGCGGTAGACTCAAACTCTACTCTTAGCAATAAGGTGCTGGTTCGAGTCCAGTCATCGGCAAATCATGCATTCTGTTTTTCTTAAGGAACACCATGAAAGGCATTCAACTTGTTTGGATAACTGTAGCTGATCTACAAGCCTCCATCGATTTTTATACCCAAGTCATCGGGTTTAATCTGCTTGAGCGCAATGATCACTACGGATGGGCTGAGCTTTCTAGTGCAGAAGGGATCCGCCTTGGTCTTGCCCAACAAAATTCTCATGATGGATTTAAACCTGGCTCCAATGCCGTCACCACCATCACTGTGGACAATCTCGAGCAAACTCTAGAGAATAAAAATATTCAACTCATCGGCGATGTGTTAGAAATTCCAGGTCAAGTGAAGATGCAAACATTTCGCGATCTCGACGGAAATACTTTTCAGTTTTGTCAACTGCTGAAATAACCTGATTCAGCAGTTCCCGTTAGAAGCGGAGCTGCTGTTACCCTGGCTTTTTGCTATTCTCTTTTTCAGGGAAAGGTTTATAATTTTTTCTTTTGAATTTCGAGGAAAGGTCATGAGTCTTAAGGAACTTGAACATGCATCGTCAAAAATCGCGATTTTCAAGGGAAAACAGATCCGAAAAATCATTTACCAAGGTGAATTATTTTTCTATTATTGATGTGATTGGGGAAGCTGCTAAAGAGGGTGGTGCAATTGCTGGCGATGCAAGGCGTGCGCTAGAGAAAAAAAGTGGCCATAAAGTAGTAAGTAAATCCAATTTTTTAGACACCAATCCCTTAGAAGTTGAACTGATTCCTGAAAAATAATGAAAAAAATGTTCTTTTTGGTTGCGTTTTGTTTGACTAGCTTTGAAATATTTGCAAGTGAGGACAAAGTTAACATGGCAAAAGAAGGTTATGTAAATGTGCAAGGTGGTAAAATCTGGTTTCAGATTTATACTAATAATGACAATCCACATACTATGCCCATTATAATCCTTCATGGTGGACCTGGCACTCCTCACAACTACCTTTTAAATTTGTCGAAGTTAGTTAAATATAGAACTGTAATCTTCTATGATCAACTTGGATGTGGTAAATCTAGTATTCAAAATAATCAAAAAGAATTGTGGACGATCACTCGTTTTGTATCAGAATTAGAAGAGTTAGCTCAGGCATTAGAACTGCCTCAGTTTCATTTGTATGGTCATTCTTGGGGTGGTTCACTTGCAATAGAATATGCCTTACTTTATCCCAAAAAAGTCAAAAGTATGATTTTAGCAAGCCCGGTTTTAAGTGTTCCTCTATGGCTGAAAGATACAAAACAACTGCTACAACAATTACCATTATCAATTCAGCAAATTATCATAGAGCATGAAGAAGCAGTAACTACCGATTCTGCTGAATATCAAGATGCAAAAAAGATGTTTAATAACTTGTTATGCCGCCTAGAATCTGTTCCTGAAAATGTTCAATACTCTTTAAATCATTCCAATTCCGAAGTCTATCAAACCATGTGGGGTCCTAGTGAATTTACAGTTACAGGGAATTTAAAGAATTTTGATCGTATAAATGATCTTGTAAAATTAACGATGCCTATTTTAATGACTTGTGGACGATTTGATGAAGCTGCTCCTGAAACTATGCAATATGCAAAACACAAATCAATAAATGCAAAATTGGTAATTTTTGAAAAAAGTGCTCACGTGCCTCATGTAGAAGAGGAAGAAAAGTATCTGAGCTTATTAGTGAATTTTTTAGATAATGTTGAAAAGTCATAAACGTTTTTGGAAGAGGTTCCATGAAAAGAGTGGGGGTTTTATTTTTTTGCTTATCGCTCATTCTAAGTAATATTGTGTTAGCAGAAACAGCGGATAGACAGAAGGAACATATTCAAAAAGAGCTGATTCCCAATCCTGAAAAGAAAGAAAATAAAATAGAATTCTTTAGCCTGAAACCAACAGGAAATGGTCCTTTTCCTATTATTTTTCTATTGCATGGATACCAACCGCCAGAAAATAGCCTCGGAGGAAAACAGCTTGTAGAATATGGGTATTTAGATCGCTTTGTAAAAGAGGGGATTGTCGCAGTATCTGTCTCTATTCCTGGATATGGAAATTCAACAGGTACACGAGACTTTGGAGGTCCTGATTCTCAAAACGCAATCATTGCAGTAATTAATCATTTCAAGACGTTTAATTTTATAGATTCTTCAAAAATGGGGATTTATGGAATCAGTCGAGGAGCTCAATTGGCGGGAATGGTAGCAAGTCGTTCACAAGATATTTCAGTTCAAATATTAGAAAGTGGTTTCTATGATTTAGTCTCGTTTTGCTCTGAGATCCCTGAGTATCTTGATGGGATTAAAAACAGTATCTTTCAAGAGGGAGGAAATACTTATGAGGCTCTGGTAGAACGATCGCCTCTTTATCATGCGAATTCTACAAGAGCAGCGACGCTAATTCTACAAGGCGAGTTTGATGATCGAAGGCAATTGCCATCAGCGCAGCTGCTGCATGCTAAATTGTTGGATCAAGGCATTGAAAGTCTATTCAAGATCTATTTAGGTGAACTTCATGCACTTCCTCCAGAAAAATGGGATGTAATTATTCCTTTTGTGAGACAGCATTTTTTTTACATACATGGAATTGGAATCAAGGTCTCGGATGCAACTCCAGCAATACAGATTCTAAAAATTCTTCCAAATTCTCCCACACAAAAATCAGGAAAATTGAAAGTTGGAGATGCGATTCTAAGTATTTCTCCAATGAACGATGATATTGAAATAGACACATTGCGAATGCCAATCAATAAATTTGTATCTTTCTTGTTAGGAAGAAAGGATTCCAAGGTACGGTTGCATGTTCAGCATTTTGATCTCACTTTTGAAGATGTTGTTATCTCAAGAGGCTAGGTCCTTTCTGTTGATCCCACATGATTGGCGATGCCTAACTCATCTTTAGGATCGAGGTCAAAACGAGGTTTAGAAGTTTTAAGCCGTTTTTCTACCTTCTTAACGTGTTCTGCGGGAGGAATATTCTCGGGGAGGGTTCCGCCAATTTTAACGATTGCAGCGCGAACCTCCTCCCCTACTGCTTCATGGGTCTCGATCGCATCCCTTTGATTTTTGATACCTTCTCGTTTGAGCTTTTCACGGGTTTGGACCATGCGAAACTGATTGTTGACCAATTCAGTAGTAACCCAACTTGCCCCCTATCCTCCCTTAGACGCGTAAGCGAGACAGGTAAGATGCAAGATTCGTGAGGAAGCCAAGGTAGTTCACCTTGGCGACGAACGAAGCGCAGCAGATTGCCTGTCTCGCTTACGCGTCTAAGGGAGGATAGGGGGCAAGTTGGGTTAGTACCCATTCGGTCCATCAAATTCTCTTTCGAAGGTATCCCTTTACGAGCTTTGATTGCATCTACTCCAAGCCCTCCGTATAGCCCCTTGTAGCCAGCATCATGAAAGATGCCGAACATTTTGTCCTGGACGCCTGCCTCTCGAGCTGCGCCCGATAGGGCTTTAAATTCGATAGTTGCTTGTTCTCGTATCTCCAGTCTCTCTAAGTCCGCGGCCATCTGGTCTGAGATTTCTTGCCTGCGTGTTTGTATAGCAAAATACTTTTGGGCTTGGGCTATCTCTGCTTTTCTTGGATCGCCATTTTGGGCGATGAGGTAACAGGCAAAGCGAGAAAGGTGATAATCTTCAACCATTTGCGAAGAACCTTTGCCTCCTGGGATCGGTTTGCGGACGTCCGCAAAGTGATGCTGAGGATTATTCCCTGATTGCTCGCAAGACTTTTTGGCTTTTTTTATCGCATTTTTGAAGTCGCGCCAATTGGAATATCCGAGGCATGGCTGGAGATCCCGAGCACTCCAATGTTCCACCCCATGTTGGTTGAGTTTTTTCAAGGATTCAAAGGATAGGTCAGTTGGTACAGATAGTGAATGGTTAGATTGACCCATAGAGCATATCTCCGGCAGCGTTTTATAAAAATGTTGAATGAAAATTTTAATGCGTTCGTGAAGTTTTTTCCAGTCAAAAGTTCTAATTACGTCCGATTGCCTGCAAATCATGCACATGAGAGACTTTTAAAAGTTTTTGTCCATCCATCCTTATGAGCAAGTGTGCAACAAATTCTAAAACTCCTTTTTCTGACATTTTGTGCAAACAAACGAGAGAACAACTACCTCAACTTCCTCTCCTTTTATCTCAGGATTAAAGCGGATATTTTTTGATTCAAACTTTTTACAATCACAATTTAGGCACCTCATTTAATCTTCTCCTTTTTGTTTCGTTTAAGCGACCGTGGCTCCAAGCCAATACTCCAAGCGAGTACGGCTCGGGATGGAATGGCAAATGGCTCAAAAGGGCGATTTTGCTGTGGCGTGGTGTTTTGCAATTTCCTCTATAACATCTTGATTCAATCTGAGAGCCTTTTTTGCTTTCTTTTCAGTCTTTTTTTTGTTTTTTATTTGGCTGAGTTGTTCGAAGGAATATACCTGATCTGGAGCTTCTTTATTGAACCGTTTGTAATAGAGATCTTCAATAAATTGAGGTAATGGAGCCTTCCATCGTTCCTGCTTATGGTTGTCTAATTTGTCAAATTTTTTGGGGTTTAACCCCAATTCTCTAGCCATTTGGATATGTTTTTGAGAGAGTCGATGTTTCTTTTTGGCTTCGATCCAAGGCAGCAATTCTTTAGGTATGCTATTTGTCATAAAAAACCTTCAATAGCGTCCATTAAAGCAAAACTAATCAATGCAGCTCCAATAACATATACAGGTATCCAATAATAACGTCGACTTTGTTTATAGTCTCCTTGCACATACCGAGACCACACAAGATAAAAAGTACATGGTATTGATAATGGCATCAAAAAATACATAAATATAAGTCCCAAACCCAAGACTATAGATGTGTTAGGACGATCGAAAACCATCACACTAGCAAATGCTAGCATGAGCAGAAAAGGAAACAATATGAGATAGGCAATTGTCATTATCCAAGCCCATCTTTTTGTCTTCTTTCTTTCAGAATTAGATATACTCATCATGCTTCCCATCATACCAAGGATTCTGCAAGCAGATTTTGAGCGTGTAATTCAATTTTCTGATTGGTAATTTGTTTTAGATTGTAGCCACTCTTTCAAAGCTTGATGACCCTGAAGTGAATTTGAAAAAATAGCAAACTTATCCCATGCGCCAATCGAACCGTTTTTCCTGGAAAAACGACAATGATGCTTAATCAATCCTGGATTATTGATTCGCCACGCCAAGTTCCCGTTTTTTGCAGCAAATTTACGATCTGAATTGTCTATATAAAGAGCCGTTTCTCCCTCTTTCCAAGCAATTTTATACAGCGTTTTTAAATTCATGATTTCCCCGTGAGAATTTTTATAACATCCGAGCGGAATTCAACCCCCGAATTATTTAGTTTAATTGAAGTTAGAGGTGTGAAGGCTAATAGAGGGACAAGGCCAACATTTGTGATGTGCCTGCAATTAGATAGATCGACAGATGTAATGGGAAGGCGAGCACGACTTGCTTCGTCAAGAATTTGTTCAAGAACTCGATTCGATGCCCCTGGCATTTCAGAAAGATTTAGACACCCCTTGTTGACGAGAGCTAGATGACGCCAAGCTTGGCATACCCGACGGGCGCAAACTATGTCTTGAGGAGAAAGGAAGCTTAATACATGGCTATCTAAAATTATGCCCTTCGTTGCGTGTTTAGGAAAAGATTTTGAATATGCGAACTCAGACGGTACCGCTGGTGTTGTGATTGTCAAAGGTTTGATGCTCATAATTCTCCTTTTGTTGTTGATTAAGATTGATACTAGTTGATTACACATTTTAATTGTTAAGATATTATTAAGATTTCACAGATATTTAATCTCTACGCAAGAAGAGTAAGTAACTAATCTACAGCTGCTTAGCGTCTTGAGAATTTTTCGAAATCCATTGCAAAACTTTCCGACCCCAAAAAATCGATGATTTTGAGTCAGATTGCAGGCCGTTTAGGCGACCGCGGCCCCATCCTCGAGCACGTATTCCAATCGAGTAGAGTTCGGGGTTGGGAGGCAAAGCTCAAAAGAGTGATTTGGCTGTGGCATGGAGTTTGCAATTGCCTCTTTAAGTCAGGATCTGTTCCCTCATCGACCGTTTTTTGCAGAGAACAGTTGGGAAAACAAGTTACTTTCTATTTCTTGCATCGCTCGTTCTTGTTGCAGAGTTCGCTTTAGAATTTTTTCTGCTTGAGGAGATTTGAGCTGGTCGATAAAAGATTCGATACTTTCCAGATCTGTTCTCATGTCTTGATAAACTTCCCTTAGAGAAGCTATTCCTGTAAATCGATCCTCATAAAACTGTTGGATAGGGAGATATCTGGGATGGAGAAACAACATTTCAATTCGATCTTTAATGACCCCTATTTGCTGTCTGAGGATTCCATTGTATATTTTTAGCTGCTCTGAACTTTCGATGGCAGAATGTCTTGAAGAGGAGTCAACCCATTCTTGTTCTAACTCCAAAAGAGTGGGGAGATCGCCGTTTTCATAGGCTAAGGTAAGCCTTTTCATTTGCTCTTCTTTCTTAGCTTTTTTTTCTGGGTCGAACTCTAAGTCTGGATGTAGAGCTTTAGCTAGCTGCTTATAAATTGCATTCATGCTTTTTTTCTGCAATTCTTCAATTTTTTGTTGCTTGTTTGATTTTTTTGCAGACTGTTTGGGAGATAGATTTTCTTTTTCATCCATTCCTGTGTTAACTTGTTCAAAGAGTTTTCGAATTATTTCTTCTTCACTATCTTTGACATCAACATGGGAAAGGTCGATCTTTATCCCTTGACTTGCGAACATGGTTTCGATCTCTTCAATCATTGGGTCTAGTTCGTCTTTAAGAGTTGCCTCTGCTCCTTTCCAACCCAGTGCTTTTCCAATTTCCTCCACTTTTTTAGGCATACCATGAATCCCAGCTGATTTAAGAAGACTGTCTATATCAATTAGGATCAATTCTCTAAGTGCGTTCAATTCTCTCTTGGAAAAGGACTTGGCTGTTTTATACAGCTGATAAGCATAATGGATCCGTTCTTCCAGTGCCCGGTCTATTTTTTCTTCTTCAATTCGTATTTTTTCATGGTAAAATAAGAGTCCTTGGTCGAGTTCAGTCTGTCGTTTTCTCTCCTTTTCCTTGAGAGTTTCGAGTTGATTTTTTAATCGTCTGAACGTCATTTGATCTTCATTCAAGGTTTCTTTGGGTTGTTTTATTCGGATTACTGCTGGCATAAACTTCTCAATAAAGAAAAGGAAGCATCATAAACTTTCCCTTGAGTTTTTCCCAATCAAAAGTTCAGTCACTTTCAATGCATGTTACGCAAAATGTCTAATGACGCATTTTTGTACAATTTTTACCCGAATGCCTCGGCCTATTTGCTTTCTGAGGCGTTTAAAAATATTCTTTTTACAATTGCCTCTATTACTCGCCTTCGACTATAAAACGAGATGGGATGGTCCTATCACGAGTAGATTGTGTCGAAGCTTAGAGACTTCATTAAAGGGCATCACACCCTTCGCGTCAGTATCCTCACCCTTTATCTCTCGCTATTCTCATTTGCTTTCCTATGCGTGATCTTGTTCACTTACTTTAAAAACCACCAATCTATCTTGAATTTTTCGTTTGGGATCACTGAACGCGTCAGCTCGATTGTCACTGAAAAACTCCATTCATTGATTCAAGATGCAGAACACTTTCCTGAAATCGGCGCCAATATCTTCACTAAACCTGAAGACATTTCTCCAGAAGACGAACGCCTAATTGCGTACATGCTCAATAGTCTGAAATTTGATAGCGATTTGAGCAAGTTTTCCATTGGGACAGAACAAGGGAACTTCATTTCGATTTCCAATCTCGCTCTCACAGAAGAAACCCACTACATCACCGATCCTACGAGACCATTACCTGATGATGCTGTCTATGCATTACTCATTGTGGATCGATCTACCACGCCCCCTACCAATACCTGGTATTACAAAAACGCTCTTTTTAAAACGATCGATAGTGAAGTCCTAAAAAAGGATGTTTTTGATCCACGCTCGCGCCCCTGGTACATCGGTGCTGTAGAAGCTCATGGGTTATTTACAACGGGCGTTTATTCTTTTTTTCCTTCTCATGAAGAGGGATTTAGCATTGGATTTCCCATTTATTCTGAATCCAAAGAATTAATCGGTGCGATTGGGGCTGATATCTCCTTGGTCTTGCTTTCCAAATTTTTAGAAAGCCAGAACATCAGCCCTTCAGGAAAGGCCTTCATTGTAAACAACACAGGAAAAATTCTTACACCCTACAATCCTGAGATCAAGCAGAAGTACCAAGGGCTTGTTTATGCTACCTATCAAGAATTCTTATCGACAAGAGATTCTGCAGACATCATTAAGTACGAAGGTAAAAAATATATTTCTTATGTGACTGATCTTCCCATTATTGGTGGACTCGATTGGGATATCGTCGTGGTTGCTCCCCATTCTGATTTCTTTGGTGAATTGATCTCTACACAATTGCAGATTGTGGGAATTTCTTTACTCATCATGCTATTCACATCCTTCTTGATCGCCTATTTTTCAAAACGAATATCCAAACCGATTGTCACCCTATCCAAGGAAATCGACAAGATCAAACGATTAGAACTCGACAGCAATGTCCGCGTAAGATCGAAAATAAAAGAGATCGTCCAGATGAACCAATCCATTCAATCGTTGAGGCTCGCCTTCCACTCTTTTGTCCGCTATGTGCCTAAAAAAATTGTCATGGATCTCATAGAAAGAGGAAAAGAGATTGGATTGGGAGGCGAAAAAAAGGAGTTAACGATCTTTTTTTCAGACATCAATGATTTTACTCGTGCAGCTGAAGCTTATCCCACTTCCCTTATCATGCAAACACTCAATCAATACTTCGATGACTTATCGAAAGTTATCCTAGAACAGGAAGGAACAATCGATAAATACATTGGAGATGGGATCATGGCATTTTGGGGTGCCCCTGTTGATGTACCCGACCATGCTAAAAGAGCGTGTGTAACGGCTCTTCTTTGTCAACTTCATGTCCAACAACTCAACAAAAAATTTCGGGCAGAAAATAAACCGGAATTTTTCACACGCATTGGAATTTCTACCGGTACTGTGATTTTAGGCAACGTGGGGACGGCAGAGCGCTTTAATTACACTGTCATCGGAGATACCGTCAATGCCACAGCTCGGGTCCAAAATATCAACAAAAAATTCAAAACGCAAATCATCATTACCGATGAAACGTATCAACATATAGGGAAGAGCTTTTTAGTCCGCCCCCTAGATTTCATCGAAGTCAAAGGCAAAAAAAATAAGCTTAAGATTTACGAACTGGTAGCCTCTCTTGAAAAAGACTATCCAGCGATACAAGCCCAGCCTAAGCAGATTCAACTCTGCACCTTATTCACTGAAGCCTAT
>JABDFI010000046.1 GCA_013286595.1 Chlamydiota bacterium
TTTTTGTGATTTTTTTTTAACCGATGAGACACATGCACAAAAAATTTGCAGTCGTAAGCGTTTTTATTCTTTTCTTCTGCTCTCTTTTTTTAGGAATAGATCGCTTTGCACATCGCAAATCGCTCGAGTATTCTCTTTCGACAATGAATTCTTTTTATCAATACTCTGACGAGTGGAACCTTCCCCCTTTAAGTGCAGAAGATAAAGATCAACTCGATCACATTTTAGGTCAAAAATTCACTTTCTTTACCCGAGGCTCCCAAGCTTACGTTTTCATTTCGGAAGATCAGAAATACATTCTCAAGTTTCTCAATCAACAAAAGCTAAAGCCTAAAACCTGGTTAGCTTATATCCCCTTATCCTTTAATCCCTATTACAAACAGTTACAGCAAACGCAAAAAAAATGTCATGACACCTTTCTTTCTTGCAAGACTGCTTATCTCGACTTCAAAGAAGAAACTGGCCTAATCTACCTCCATTTAATCCCATCAAAACAACATCGAAAAGTGATGCTCTATGATAAAAATGGAGACTGTCACCTTGTGAATCTCGAGAAAACGAGTTACTTTGTGCAAAATCGAGCTCAGCTAATTTTCTTAAGAATTTCAGAGCTCATGCGCGCTGGGGAAGTAGAACAGGCAAAGAATATCATTTCCTCTGTTTTCAATCTGATTGATCATTTAGGGAAAAAAGGAGTCGTTGACAATGACCCGGTCCTAAGAAGAAATTTTGGATTAATTCATGACAGAGCTGTACAAATCGATATTGGATCGCTACGCATCGACCCCAACTCAGCAGCAACACTTGCCTATAAGAAAGACATCCCCAACATCACCCATAATTTTCAAACATGGCTGGAGAAAAATTACCCTGAACTTCTTCCTCACTTTCAAGAAAGATTGGCTCTTATTTTAGAAGATCTCTTTCGAAATTAAGGGTTCGTCGATTTTCGGGACTTTAATATCGAAAGAGGTCTTAGAATAGATTTTGATTGACGACCCTGTGAGCTTCTTCTTGAAGAATGCCCGTCAATTCTGGGTAATACTCCGAACTCCAAAGCTCTAATTTTTCCGCAGCGCGAAGGATTTCAGCTTGAAAATAAGTGGGATGCTTCAAAGAGGGATCAGCATAGAGATTGCCGCAATCAATTAGAACCACATGGCCATCCAATACGCCAAAATTGCTTCTGAACTCCACGTCTTGATCGGCAAACCCCTTCTTACAGCGCACTGCAATTAACCCCAACCACTCACGCACGATTAGTCGAGCTTGATCAAGCTTGCCATCTGACAATAAATCTGCCAAATAATCACACACGCGTTCTGCTTTGTGCTGTACGATGAATTCCTTAGAATCCAGATCGATCAAAAACTTCTTTCCATCATATCTGATCACGGATAGAGAGGTCTTTAAATCCCGCGATTTATTGAGATGAAGAAACATCAATCCACTTTCTTTGCGAAAGTGTTGGTAGGCATCTTTAAAACTTGTGAACGTACTTTCAAAGTAGAGTTGTTTTTTTTCTACGTGATCAAATCGGTATTTTTCAAATAACGAGAATGGAAATCCGGTGAGCCAATGCTTAGGCAACAACCTATGCATTTTAAAAAATTTGACGACATACTTGTTGTCGCTGCTAACAAAAGCATAAGTTTGATTGCCAGAACCTAAATAGTAAAAAGTTTGAGAGAAAACCTCGTGAATCAAATGCTCTTTTTCTTCTTGAGAAAGGGGCTCGATCTCCCAAGTTTCATTGTAAGAGAGTTTAGAAGAGATTTTATCGATCTGAAACCCTCTTCCTACTGAACAATAATATAGACCAAAGCTAAGCACAACAAGAGGAAAACAGACTAGAGCTATCATGAAGCCTAAATTCTTTTTTTTCTTTTTCATGCCGATCTTTTGTTGTGTTCTAGACTGCTTTGACGAGGGGCTTTCCTCATGAAGAATTTAAACTCGACTTTGTTCATTTTTTAGCCCGATTACCTAGCCCATTTGCTCTCTGACGTTTGGTCTATATGGCCAAACTAGTCGATTTATTTAAAGGGAAAGGGTTTTTTAACCTCACCCCCTTTAAATAAACGCCTCAGAAAACAAATAGGCCGAGGCGCTCGGGTAAAAATTGCACAAAGTCGAGTTAAAGACTGTCTATGAACTGGTTGTTTTCTGTTGAACAACTTTCTAAACTATCCTTCGCAACATGTTATGCTGCCATCAAGGTATCCGTCAACCGATTTATCGTAGAAGTATTTTAAATGGGCTAGTTAGATATTCATGTGCGACGGTAGGGCCAAAATCCACATAATGATCCTTGATGAGGCCTAGGACCACTTCCTTTTAATCCTGGGGGGTAAAAAAAAAGGGGGGGGTGATTGCTCTTTTTCCCCACCTGTCTGGAGATCAACCCTTTCCGCCCCTTCAGCTCTTAATCACATATATTTTACTTTAATTTTAATAGATAAATTATTATAATTATTTTAACATACTAACTAAAATAAATAAGGCGGAAATAATGTCAATTAATATAAAAACTCAAGTAAAAAAAGAAGTTCTTGTTCAAGCAGAAAGAGAAACTCATGACTCTGCCCAAAAAAAAGAAGGAGGAACAACTGGTGTAACCATGGCCGTTGCTGCTAAACGTTTGTCAGAATTTCCCAGTTATCATAGCGAGTCTCCTTCTCTCTTCGATCCTTTAACTTTATCAGCGCCAGCAGCGCCTGCTTCACCAGAGGCAGCGACGCCAACAGCGCCTGTGTTTGTCCCTCCTTTAACGGGCATGCAGGCTATCCCTAGCGACGTTTTCCGAATTATATTAAGCTTCCTTGATACTAGAGAAATAACTCGCCTCCATAAAGTATCCAAAAATTTGGGGCATCTACCTATCGACAAAAATGGCCATCTAGATCTTTCTGGACCAACCAATTTATCGGATAGCGATCTTGAAAAAATTCTTGATGATGCAAGCGCAAGAGGTTATCGCATTAAATCTATTAATCTAAGCTGGTGCCGGAGGCTCACAAATGCTGCTCTTGCCGATTTATCAAATCGCAATCTGACATCTCTAACCTCACTTAATCTAGAAGGGTGCAGAAACATCACAAATGCTAGCCTTGCCCACCTATCAAAACTCACATCTCTAACCTCACTTAGTCTAAGAGGGTGCGATAAAATCACAGATGCTGGCCTTGATGATCTATTACAACTCAAATCTCTAACTTCATTTGATCTAAGCGGGTGCTATAGGATCACAGATACGGGCCTTTACTCTCTATCAAAGTTCACACTCTTAAGCTCACTTAATCTAAGATGGTGCTCTAAGATCACAGATGTTGGCCTTAACTATCTATCAACTCTCTCAGATCTAAGCTCCCTTAATCTAGGCTGGTGCGAGGAGATCACAGATGCTTGCGTTGATGATCTATCAAAACTCAAACTCTTAAGATCACTTCAACTAGATAACTCGGGGGTTACCTTGGATACTGCAAAAGCTTTTACGGAGAAACTGAGCATTCAGAGATCTTGACTTTATACAATTTTATGACTTCCCGCTGATGAGCGTCAGCGAGGAAGTCACGCAATATGCGAGTTTTCTTGACGGAAAACTGCACATGAAAATTTAAAAACGGCGCTGCAAGTTGAGCCTAATGCTGGCAGTGTGTGCTAGTAAAAAAATGTTTACCTAAAACAATACCCCTATTGCTAGAAGTGCTTGTCTAGCAATAGGGAATCTGTCATGATTTTACCATGCAAATTAAAGAAATAACTAGCCTACAACATCCGCTCATCAAACATCTTGTCAAATTGAGAGAAAAGCGGGAATACCGCTTGAACTGTCAAACTGCTTTAATCAGTGGGATCAAGCTCGTCTTAGAATTGTCCGACCTCGGTCGCTTTAAAACAGTGGTCGTGGAAGAAGGGTACGAAATCCCGTATTCGATTCAAGCAGACCAAGTACTCCAAGTACCTCTTTCTTTAATTAAAAAAATCACAGGAGTGGAACACCCTGAACCCTTGGCTGCTGAAATTGCACTACCCTCTCCAACATCCCTTGATCATTTGACGTACGTCTTGATCCTCGACGGCATTTCTGATCCGGGAAACATGGGAACACTCATTCGCACAGCTTTAGCTTTAGGTTGGGAAGCGGTAATGATCACACCTGGAAGCACTGATCCGTTCAATGAAAAAGCGTTGAGAGCTGCAAAAGGGGCTACGTTTAAGATTCCGCTTAAACAGTCATCGTGGAATGAAATCCATCAACTTCTGAACGATCCCCGCTATTGTGTACTTGCTGCAGATGTGCAGGGGCAACCCGTTGACAATCTTCCCCCTTCTTCACGCTATGTTCTTGTGTTGGGCAATGAATCACAGGGGTTAAGCGAAACGATTCGCAATAAAGCTCATCGCATTTCGATCCCCATGAAAGGTTCTATGGAATCGCTCAATGTCGCGTGCGCTGGCGCGATTTTAATGCACATGCTCAAAAGGGGATCATGAGCCGAAAAGATAATTACCTAGACATCGAAGAGGCTTTCTTTTCTAACGATCGCAAATTTTCTAAAAAGGAAAGAAAAGCAGCCTCGTACAAAGATCGCTCTCAATATAAAAAATCTGATCAAGATCAATTGAAGCGACAAAATACGATGACTACCTCTGATGAAGAGGATTTATTGCGCGGAAAAGTTTTAGCAATTGCTGCAGATGGAATTTTAGTAGACTGTGAAGGAACGGAGTATGTCTGCAGCTTAAAAGGGGCCTTAAAAAAGGATAAAAAACGAATTAAAAATCTCGTTGCCGTCGGAGATATTGTCCTATTTGAGCGCAAAAGTCATTTAGAAGGCAGCATTGGCAAAATTGAAAAACGCAACTCCATTCTCTCTCGCGCTGACAATTTATCACGCAATAAGGAACAACTAATAGCTGTCAATGTGGATCAGGTTCTGATTACGTGTTCTGTGGTAAGTCCTCCTTTAAAACCCTCGCTTATCGATCGCTACATCATTGCAGCCAAAAAGGGAAACACGGAACCCGTGATTGTCATCAACAAACTCGATCTATTTCAAACCCCTCCTCCCGAAATTCAAACCGTAACTTTAGAAGTTGAGCGAACTCTTTTCGAAGAACTTGTCGAGATTTACCGCTCACTGCATTTAACTGTCGTCCTCGTTAGTGCTACCACAGGAGAAGGGATGGATGAGTTGCGTAGAGTCATGCACGGAAAAACATCGGTGTTTTCGGGACAATCGGGAGTGGGTAAATCCCATTTGATCAGTTTAATTACCGGACAACAACTTGCAGTCGGATCTGTTGTCAAAAGAACACAGAAAGGATCTCACACAACCTCAACGACTAACTTGATCCGTTTTGAACCAGGAAGCTATTGCATCGACACTCCAGGGATAAAAAGCTTTGGTGTATGGGATTTAAAACGGGAAGACATACAAACTTATTTTGCAGAAATTCTCGCAGCGAGTTCTACATGTAAATTCCCCGACTGCTCCCACATGAATGAACCCGTATGTGGAGTTCAAGAAGCTGTAGAACAGGGACACATTTCCCAGTTGCGGTTTGAATCCTATTGCGCTTTAATGGCAGGACTCGAGGAAAAACACATCAACCGTTAGGTCTTATGGCAAAGATCCGCTCCGTTCATGCTCTTGAAATTCTAGACTCACGAGGCACCCCTACGCTCAAAGTCAAAGTGACCACAACCGATGGTGCAGTGGGAACAGCAGCTGTTCCTTCTGGGGCATCGACTGGAGAACATGAAGCTGTTGAATTGCGCGATCGAGATCCAAAACGGTACACAGGTAAAGGTGTTCTTCAAGCTGTTGCTCGTGTCAATGAAATCCTCTCTCCTCTTTTGGTGGGACAGGATGTGTTGGACCAACAGCGCCTCGATCATCTCATGATCGATGCCGATGGCACTGCTAATAAAGCGAAATTGGGCGCGAATGCCATTTTAGGAGTATCACTTGCTGTCGCTCAAGCTGCAGCTGCATCCAAAAAAACTCCTCTTTATCGCTATTTGAGCACAGGACAACCTTTTATTTTGCCCTGTCCCATGATGAACATTGTGAATGGGGGAATGCATGCAGACAATTCGTTGGATTTTCAAGAGTTCATGATTCGCCCTGTTGGCGCTCCCTCATTTCGCGAGGCTATCCGCTGGGGATCTGAGATATTTCATTGCTTAAAAGCCCTCTTAAAAAAAGAAGGTCACATCACTTCTGTGGGCGACGAAGGGGGGTTTGCTCCTCGGCTAGCCACTGCGGAAGAGGCGCTTGATTTCATCCTTCGCGCCATTGAACAAGCAGGGTATCGCCCCTTGCACGATATCACCTTGGCTTTAGATTGCGCTGCTTCTGAATTTTTTGATCCAGTAACCCAGTGCTATGTCGAAATCAAAAAGAAACAAAGTGGACTGCCCTTTGGCACAAGAACCTATCATGAGCAGATCGATTACTTAGAGAAACTGTGCCAACGCTACCCCATCGACACGATCGAAGATGGATTAGATCAAAATGATTGGAAGGGATGGCAAGCACTGACAGAGCGACTGGGCAGGCGCGTGCAACTCGTTGGAGATGATCTTTTTGTCACGAACCCTTCTTTCCTTAAAAAAGGAATACAAGAACATGTCGCCAATGCCATTTTAATTAAGGTGAACCAGATCGGTTCTTTAACAGAAACACTCGAGACCATTGCCTTGGCTAAGCAACACCGTTATGCCACCATCATTTCCCATCGTTCTGGGGAAACTGAAGATGCTGTCATTGCTGATATCTGTGTAGCTACACAAGCAGGTCAAATCAAAACAGGCTCCCTCTCTCGATCGGAGCGCGTGGCTAAATACAATCGCTTGCTTGAAATCGAGGATGAACTCACCGAGAGCGGCGAGCATTTTCTTTATGCACATCGACCTCTGCCAAAGTGAACCTCTCTTGAGCGCTCATCAGAATGGTATGCGCCTGGATAGGTTTCATCATATCACCTGTACTGACCTCCATCACTTTCCCAAACAATTTACCCACTTTGGACACCACATCTCCCCGGTAGACGTAGGAGATTAATCTCCGTTCAATCTCATCAGGAATTTCTTCTAGAACCTCTGAAGAAATGCCTGGGGCATTAAAAGAATAGGAAGGCTGATCACTCAAGAGTGGATGCTCGTAAATCAACGTATAGGCAGCTAATACACCACCTAAACTAAATCCCATGACAATGGCTTTTTTATCCTGATCGGCCACGGCTTGTAACCAACGATGGATTTCAGGGCGGGCTTGCATGAAAACAGAAACACCAGGACCTCCAAAATCGAGATCGCTTAATAAGGAAGCCCACCCTCGCTCTTTCCACAAAGAAAAATCAGTGCCTCTAAACAACAAGATGGCGGGTATGTGTGGACGATCGGGAACCAGTCCAAATGCCGGCATCTTATGCCATAAATCGAATACGTGATCCACGCGGTACATCTCTAACTGTCCAGCTATAGGGATGGCGATCTTAAGTCCAATATGAAGATCGCGATAAGCTAACGCCTTGGTGAACATTTCTGCTAAGGCAAATTGGGATGATGGCGTATCTTCAGTGAATGTCTTCATTAAGCAGGTAATATAGCTGATATCACAGAAATCATGAGATACCCGACCTACTAAAGGATGATAAGGAGATAAATAACCGTACCTCTCCTCAAACACGCGAAGTGCCGGAGTGGGTGACTGTAATTCCACAGCGTCGAGAGGATCGATAAGAATATATTTTTTTAAATGTTCTTTGGTGGTCCACTTGAATAGCTTATCCAATTTCAATAGCGCATGCATCCTCATTTTGCCAAAGAAGATCTCTTTTGGATCTGCTGGACAATTGGGGTCGCAGCTCGCTTCACTAGAGAATAACGAAGCCAGGGCAAAACAGGACTTAACGATTAAAAATCCGATCCAAAGCCTCACCGAATTGTTCCTTTAACTTATGATAATGAACAGAGCTATCGTCTTTCAAATTCTTCATCGATAAAATCCTTAGGCCACGAGAATTAAAGATATTTCTCTCGTCGCTGAATGAAGCAGTTAATTTGTAAATGCCATTGTGAATACAGAACTCGCAGGGGCTTCGACTAGCATTGAACCTCGCGATGATCGTATACGGCCAACGTTGCTGATTAAAAATGGATTGTCCCTCACACCAACCCTGTCCTAAATCTCGTTTTGAGACGTAGTGGAAAAGCGTAGGGAAGATATCCATGTGGCAACTCATCTGACGTTCTCGTTGTTCAACCGATGGATCCATCTTGCCAAATTTATAGTATAAGGGCACGTGTGTCTGGGGATGGCTTAAGCTCGAAGCGTGAAATAGATGTCCCTGTTCGTAAAATTCTTCCCCATGATCTCCCGTAAAAACGACAACAGCCTCATCTCCTCCTGGGGAAGAAGCAAGCGCTTGTAGAAAATTTCCAAAAAGAGAATCGACAAAACTAAGTGCATTTTTATAGCGATTTTTGATTTTTTCTAAACCGGCATTCGTAAAAGCCGCTTTCAAATAATTGATTTTTTTTTCGTAGGGCTGAAAAGCAGAATGTGTTTTTTCAGGCCAACTATAATCAAGATGGGTGGAATCAAGAAAAACGATGAAGACCCTTCCTCCAGACTCTTGACTGTCTTTCATTTGATGGATCATTTGCTCAACGACATACTGGTCTCTTTCATGCGGAGCTTTCTGCTCGTCATCGAAGTTGACCATGATATCTACGAGATGGTTATCTTCCCCAAAAATCAAACGATCCATCTGATAATAGCTCAATCTCGAGGAGGAGTAGACGTTAATCTGATAGCCCATTTTTTTAAATAATTGTAAGGGAAGACTTCCTCCTTTCCAGTTTTCTGGAGTAACTTGTCCCCAATACAGTGGAAACTGGGAATAAAAAAGGGAAAACCACGAGATATGTGTAGCATTGGCATTCGACAAGCCGAGATCGAAAGAGACGAATTGATTCTTAAACGCATTTAAGTGAGGAGCATTGTCCTCATTAATAAAGTCTTCTCTCAAGGATTCAGCGATGAAAAGATAGATATCCGGCTTGTTTTTCACCTCGAGATCGGCGTCCCCCACTAGATTCCATCTCTCTTCCTGCGGCGTAGGTTCTTGCAACGAGTGAGCTAAAGAATAGTACTCTTGATGTTGATGGAAAAATGTGCTTTTCCAGGGCAATGTCTTCTGATAAAGATCAAATTGAGTCCTCGGCACAAATTTTTGTGTTGAATAGTCCCAACTCATTAAAAACAAGCATAGAGTACATAAACTAGCAGCTAATAAAGAATACGGTACAATTAAGGGGCGTTGAGAGGCCCAGCGCTCCGTCAATTGATAGCTTAACATCCCGGCTATCAGCAGCGCACATCCAGCTATCCCTGAAACAAGCCATATGAGAATCGAAACATTGCTTGCATAAAGTAGTTCCAAAAAGTTTTGACTGCTTTCTTGTGAGATAAAATTCAACGCATACCAAAAAGACATATCCATGAACCGCACGAGAGGAAAATCAATCACGTGCGTCAACAACAGAAAAAACACCACCAGACCATAAAGCATAAATCCCTTAGCGCGAAAGAAGATCCGAATGGCGTTCGCAAAGAGAATTAACAATAGTGTTTCAATGGCACACTGTCCGATGGCATAGACGAGGAAGAAGCAGAAAGAAAACGAGAAAAAAGACTCAATTAAAGAAACGTGATAAACATGAATTCCCATCGCTAGAAAGAAATAGAATCCATAGAAAAAATAATTGATGGAAACTTGTGACAAAGATTGTAAGTATCTCTCATGAGCTTGCATCATCAAACGCCTTTACACCACTACTGAGACCATTTTTAAACGATACATATCAAATGTGATTAAAAAAAGGATAGGAATCATTTCACAATGAGACCGTTACATAATTCATTTCCTTGCCTTTGCCCTTGCTCAATTAATTGACAAAAGGGCAAGGAAAAAATGAACAGTCGTTGAATTAAAGAAGAGATTTCACTAACCCTTCCCAATCTTTGCGCTGAACATACTGCTTAACTTCATCTAAGTCTGCCCCGACGTATTGGACAAAACCGGGAAGATAAGGAGTGAGATTGTTATAAGAGGCTTCTTCCTTCATTCTTTTCGCAAAGCCATCGATGAAATGATCCCATTTAAACGTACTTGTTTTCACTTCTCTGAGAGAACTTTTGAGTTTAGGAGTAGCAAGAATGTATCCTACAAAGCGCAGCGGATGCACGTGATTGATCCTCCTACCTTTTCTTTCCAGACTTTTCTTTTCAAAAAGCAGTTGGAGCACATTTTTATCTCCCATGGTTTTGATTACATCATAAATCAGGCGCTGTTCTCTATCTGGCAAAGGAAGTTGATAAAATGCTTCTGTTGAATGTGTCGAAGAATGAACTGTTGCTAATTCCATATCGGATGGGATAGGCGCATTCACCAGACGCATAAGGGGGATGATAGAATTTTCAGAAACATCTTTGGGCTCATTTCTTATGGCGCCATACTGATAAAAATCACCTAATGTTACAATTTTTTCGATGATTTCTTTAATTTGAATAACAGTGAGCAACGGTTGCTGAGTCGACTTAGGATAAATGATGTGGATGCTTCGACTCGTATCCGCTAAGAACATAGGGATAACTGGCTCGAGATCCGCATACTGAATCTGCTTCAATAAGTCTTTTGAAGCATAAAGAAAGCCAGTAAAGGATAGATTATCGCTCCCTAAAATGTACTGGTCGACGTAAAAGGATGCTAATGTGACATTATTAGATAAATTGGAGGAAGAGAGCTCTTCAATTTGAGTGACTAGACGGTGTTTGATCCGGTTAAACTCATCTTGTGAGAACCCTTCCATCTTTATCATTTCAATTTGCCACAACAAAGAAGAAAGGACATTTTCCGAGATTTCTTCAGGGATCATCGCATAGCCTGGCACCGGATAAACAAATCGAGGATAGGAATGTACCCAAGACTCATTAAAGCCTTTAATGCAGTTTTTCATTCTCTCTTGAAACAGATCTTGTAGGATGAGATATTTCCACTCATCGATCAAGTCATCCAAATTAGAAATGGGATGGCGTAATGAGGGATAAGAAATGTCTAGTGCCACTTTGTTTGCCAAAGGATCGGTGGCAACGTAAATCGCTTGTTGAGCAACGGTTCTAGGAGAAGCAATCGGAAGCTCTAAATGGCCGAAATAGTTTTCAATCATCTGTCTCATTTCGCCAACTGGAAAATCGCCTACAGCAATGATCGCCACTTCTTCAGGACAGTATTTTTCTTCATCATGAGGGATGTAAAAATCGCTATAAGAACACTGCGTGATGATCTTGCTATCTGTGGAGGCATTGCGTTTAATTTTGGACTCGCAATAGGAAAAGAATTGACCGATCGATTCCAAGGAATCAAAGTTGCTGTCAAAAGCATAAATGAGCTGGTCACAAAAAATGGTTTTAAGAACAATCCTAAAAGAAGCAAAGTGGGGCTGAGAATCATTTTTATGTAAATAGATTTTCACCCCATTATTCATTGTAGATCGACTAAATATTTCTTCTTCCGACACAAATGGCGTCGACGGAGTAATTGCTTCCACTCGCATCGCCAGTAAAGCAAACCCCATGGTTAGTGCACAAAAAAAAGGAACTAAGTTCATTCTTCCCTCCAAATGGGTTCAAATTCAGCTGATATAAACATATAACTTTATTTCCAATCAACAAACATTTTTATTGCCTCTCTTTAAATCAAAAGCTATAACCTCCTGGAAATTAGCAAGTTAATTTCAGCCTGCCTTTCTTGAAGAACAAAGTATTTTCTTGAATTTAGACTTAAGCAGGATTAAAAAAATTACTTTATGATAGTGTGAAGAATGTTCAACAGACGGCACTTATGAGACATAAGCCCATATTCCTATTTGGAGAAGCGGAAAAAGGGAGTTTTTGCACTCCCATGTTTTGTCATTCTCTTGCTGAACTATCTGATCTATTTGGGAATCCCCCTGAGGAGAGCCTGGGATTATTTTATGCTGTTCAAGCTTTACTCTATGAACGAGAACTGATTTATTTTCGCGTAAAAGAAGAGGGATATAGTATTCCTGACTACATGAAGGGACTTCACTTTCTTCAACACGGTGAAGTCATTACCAATCTCGCAGCCATCTGCATGCCAGGCGTGGGAAACGCTGAAGTGATTGAAGCGACAAGCGCCCTATGTAATGTCAGCAATAGCCTGCTCATCACTAACGAAAAAGATCTCTATGATTACTTAACCTTGTAAAGTACCTAGAGGCAATTGCAAAACTCCCCGACCCAGAAAAATCGATGATTTTGAGTCAGTTTGCCAGCCGCTTAAGCGGCCGTGCCCCATCCCCGAGCACATACTCCAAGCGAGTAGGGCTAGGGGATGGGGTGGCAAAATGGCTCAAAAGGGCGATTTTGCTGTGGCGTGGAGTTTTGCAATTGCCTCTCTAGCTTAAATAGCTCGCAACGCCTTCTTTGGTGGGTTTGAGTCCTTTGGCTCCCAATTTCCAATTCGCAGGGCAAACCTCGCCATTGCTTTCATGGAAGATCAAGGCATCGAGTGTACGCAGAATCTCATCCACTGAACGCCCTAAAGGAAGATCGTTGATCAATTGATGACGTACAATTCCTTGTTTATCCAATAGAAACAGTCCTCGATAGGAAATTCCATCTTCCTCTTTGAGTACTTGAAACTGTTCAGAGATCGATTTGTTCAAATCGGAAACAAGAGGGTAAGAAACCCCTTGAATCCCCCCTTTATTCTTGGGTGTGTTGAGCCATGCTAAATGCGTGTAACAACTATCTACCGAACAAGCCACAACTTGCGTTTGTCTTTTTTCAAATTCCCCTAGTTTCTCTTGGAACGCATGTAATTCGGTAGGACAAACAAAGGTAAAATCCAAAGGATAAAAGAAGAAAACTACATAGGATCCTAAATAATCGAATAGCGATAATTCGTCGACAATTCTTCCCTCTACAACTGCTTTGGCTCTAAACCGAGGAGCCATCTTCCCTACTAATAATGTATTGCTCATGTCACACCTTATGTAATTTATACCTCTTTTTAAGAAAACTTGTCTTCTGCAGCGCTAAGCCACTGTTCTTTTCCAATCGTAGTAGCACCTCCATGACCGGGGTAGACTTTTGTGTCATGTGGCAAAGCAGATAATTTTTTTAAAGATTGCCACATGAGGGTGGGTCGCGCTGTAGGAAAACTCAAATTGCCTATCGTGCCTTTAAAAAGGGTATCCCCTGAAAACAACGTCTTTTCAGTCGGTAGATACAAGCAGACTCCTCCAGGAGAATGACCAGGAGTATGGATGATGTGAACAGCCAATTCTCCTACAGTAATGATTTGCCCTTCTATTAAATAGCCATCTGGTTTGATTCCTCGAATGGGAAAGAACAGGGGTAACCCATCTGATCCCGGCTGTTCGAGATTGCCGCTATCTTCTTGATGGATGTAGATAGGAATATTCAACTGCTCTTTAACAGCAGCGGCATCAGCAGTATGATCCCAGTGGGAATGAGTGATCAAGATCATGACAATCTTGAGATCGAGTTCTTGAGCGCGCTTGAGAACGACCTCTGCCGCGTGAAAGGGAGCATCAATGAGAGCTGCTTGCTTGGTCTTGGAACATCCCAACAGATAAGCATTGGTTTCCGCTGGTCCTAAAGGAAAGACTTCCACAATCATGAAAAGCCTCATTAAAATGATAAATGCACCGGAGAGGATTCGAACCTCTGACCTCTCGGTTCGTAGCCGAGTGCTCTATCCAGCTGAGCTACCAGTGCATTGGCCGATTATCATGTAAGATTTGCCTCTTTTTGGCAATGATTCAATAAAAATTCCCGCAGCTCCCGCGAAATGCGGGAGCTGCGGGAATATAGAAATTTTTTAGGAAGACCATGCCCCGTAGGAAAGGCTGACCAGAGGGATTGATTTGGCAAAATTGCCTCTACATCATCTAGCTTAAGAGAACGCGATTTTTTATCACCTCGATCACAGCTAGCCTAAACCGTGCTAGATCATCAAAACGATGCTTTTCCCCCCATTGATCGCCCCCTTTTGGCTCAGGAGCTAGTTGATAGACATGGCCAAAAATAGCATTTCTTGTTTTTTCCGATAACTTGTGCAACAAAGGATCAATCTGCTTATCAGTAGAGTTTTTTTGATTGATAAGATCGAGCAAAGATTCAATCGATAGCTGTTCAAAAAGGGCCGGACATGATGATTTCAAAGTAGCAAGTGCTTGCGCTAATTTTAGACGATCAAAATCAACATAACGGTTCTTTTTCCCCCAGTTATCGCTCCCTTTGGGCTGTGAGGCCAACATATAAATGTAATGATCCATTCTAGCTCTGAATACAGCGTTTTTAAATTCGACAGAAATCAATTTCGCCTTAAAAGCTTTTGCAGCATCCAAAGTAATCCCCGAATTAACTAGTTGAAGTAAGATTTGAGATGAAAGAGGTGCTAGATAGGCAAGGCCAGTATCTGTGATGTTTTTACACCAGCTTAAATTAAGTGAGCTTAAGAGTGTGAGTTTTGATAGATGTTCAAGGCCGGCATTTGCGATCTTAGAGCATCCGCTTAGATTAAGTGAGCTTAAGAGTGTGAGTTTTGATAGATGGACAAGGCCAGTATCTGTGATATGTTCACACCAGCTTAGATCCAATGAGCTTAAGCGTGTGAGTTTTGATAGATGGGCAAGGCCAGTATCTGTGATGTGTTCGCACCCACATAGATCAAGTGAGCTTAAGAGGGTGGTTTTCGATAGATAGTCAAGGCCAGTATCTGTGATATGTTTGCACTCGCTTAGATCAAGTGAGCTTAAGAGGGTGAGCTTTGATAGATGGTCAAGGCCAGCATCTGTGATGTGTTCGCACTCGCTGAGATCAAGTAAGCTTAAAGATGTGAGTTTTGATAAATGGTTAAGGCCAGCATCTATAATGTGTTTACACTCGCTGAGATTAAGTGAGCTTAAAGATGTGAGTTTTGATAGATGGGCAAGGCAAGCATCTGTGATATTTGCGCACGCGCTTAGATCAAGTGAGCTTAAGAGTGTGAGTTGTGATAGATGGGCAAGGCCAGCATCTGTGATCTCGCACCAGCTTAGATTAAGTGAGCTTAAGAGTGTGAGTGTTGATAGATGGGCAAGGCCAGCATCGGTGATGTCTTTGCACCCGCTTAGATCAAGCGAACTTAAGAGTGTGAGTTGTGATAGATGAGCAAGGCCAGCATCTGTGATCTCGCACCAGCTTAGATTAAGTGAGCTTAAGAGTGTGAGTGTTGATAGATGGGCAAGGCCAGCATCGGTGATGTCTTTGCACCCGCTTAGATCAAGCGAACTTAAGAGTGTGAGTTGTGATAGATGAGCAAGGCCTGCATCTGTGATCTTATTGCACCAGCTTAGATTAAGTAAGCTTAAAGATGTGAGTTTTGATAGATGTTCAATGCCAGCATCTGTGATTTTCTCGCAATTAGATAGATTGATAGAGGTAATGCGAGTACCACTTGCATTATCAAGAATGGTTTTAAGATCGCTATCCGATAACTTGAGCAGTCTAGAAAAATCTAGACAGCCGTCGATGACCAGAGGTAGCTTACGCCAAGCTTGGCATACATGATGAACGACGAGAGTTTTTTCTTGAGTAGAAAGGAAGCCTAATACACGTCCGAAAACGGCGATAGGGATAGCCTTTATGCCGGTCGTTGCGTGTTTAGGTGTAGTTTGTGAAGGGGTAAGCACAGACGCAGGCTGCGCTGTCGCTTGTAAAGTTAAAGGAACTAAGCCGGATAATGACATTGTTAAATCCTCTTCTCTTTCTCATTGGTCTCTTGTATAATTAGTCTCATGAATTCCCATTTTGTTTTTCACCTAAAATCTACGTCTAGTTTAGAGAAGGCATTAGAAGAGCTTCATTTCATCCGTCATCTCTATTGTGTAGAAGATGCTGAAAGTGGAATGACATTGCTTGGAGGATGGAGTAGTAATCCTTTGCCTTATGAACTGAATCACGTTGTCTTTTCCCATCTAGCTGAGGATGACATCGACTGGACAGCTCAATGGGAGCAGCATGCTCCTAGTTATCGTAATGGTCTCGTGCACATCGAACTCCTTCCTCCTGCCCTTGAACTCTTATTACAGCCCGGCGCAGGATTTGGGGACTTGTCTCATCCTACGACAAGGTTAATGTTAGCAATAATACCCTCTTATGCATCCAACTCTTCAACGATTGATATAGGCTGCGGCAGTGGTGTTCTCTCACTTGCAGCTATCCGCTATGGAGCAGAATGCGCCATCGGAATAGATATTGATGCTGCAGCAATCCAGCACGCTCAGAAAAATGCTGAACTGAATCATTTGTCTTCTCGCGTTCTCTTCACAGACACATTAACGCACCCACCCTCGGGTCCTTTGCTGATCTTGATGAACATGATTTCTTCCGAGCAAGAAGTAGCTTGGAGCGCATGTTCCATTTTACATGATCGTCCAGCCACTATTATCACTTCCGGAATTCCCCTCAACGAACGCGATCATTACCTCACTTGTATTGCGCATCGCCAATGGGAACTATGTGAAGAGAGACAAGAAGAGGAATGGCTAGCATTTCGATTCTTAACATTGAATTCTTAGCTTCGAACGACTATCTTGTTCCGATTTTCAAGAGGTCTTCATGAAGAGGCAATTGCAATACTCCACGCCACAGCCAAATCGCACTTTTAAGCCATTTTGCCACCCCATTCCCGAGCCCTACTCGCTTGGAATATGTGCTCGGGGATGGGGCCACAACCGCTTAAGCGGTTGGCAAACTGACTCAAAATCATCGATTTTTCCGGGTCGGGAAGTTTTGCAATTGCCTCTGAAAATAATCTCATTTTTTTTCTGTTTTTTATTTTGTTTAGGCGCTCTCCATGCTGATCAGGAAGCATACCGCTCTCTCGATGAATTGGGATTGCAATGTGGAACGGATAAAGCTTCTAGCCTCCATAATTACACAAAGATTTATTCCCGCTATTTTGCTCCTCTCAAAGATAAACCAATTAAGTTTCTTGAAATTGGGATTTATCAAGGAGCGAGCGTTAAAATGTGGGAAAGCTATTTTAAACAGGCAACACTACATTTTATTGATATCAGCCTAAAGCATGTTCAATATTATTCTAAACGCTCACGCTACCATGTTCTCGATCAAAGTAAACCTAGAGACCTGCTAAAATTAATCCGTAAAGTGGGAGGAGATTTTGATATCATCATCGATGATGGAGGTCACACAATGGAACAGCAAATCACGAGCTTCCAACATCTTTTCCCCCATGTAAAAAGCGGAGGAATGTACATCATCGAAGACTTACATACATCGTATTGGGAAAATTATGGAGGAGGAGATCATTCTCATACTACAGTAGCTTTTCTGAAGAACTTGATCGATGATGTGAATTATGTCGGTGCTACAACCTCCTGTGCAAGTCATGCGAACATTCCTTCAGAAGTGGTAGCTGATATGACTCTGTACCGGAAGGAAATTGAGTCGATTCATTTTTACGATAGTTTGGCCATCATTTTTAAGCGCTAGAGGCAATTGCCTCACTAAAAAAGGCCGTACTCTAGAAGAGTACAGCCTATCACTAATTGGGAATTGGGATGGATTACATCATGTCCATTCCACCCATGCCGCCCATCATACCGCCCATTCCTCCCATACCGCCCATGCCATCCATTGAAGGCATAGCAGCTTTGGACTTAGGTTGAGGTTTATCTGTGATCATCACAGCCACGGTAATTAACAAGCTAGCCACAGAGGAAGCATGTGTCAATGCGCTCTTTGTAACAAGAACTGGATCGATGACGCCATCTTTAATGAGATCACCAAATTCATCTGTCCAGCCATTGTATCCCCAAGCGCCATCTTTCTCGAAAATTTTCTCGGCAATCAAATTCCCTTGTTTGCCACAGTTGTTGGCAATAGCCGTAGCAGGGGCATAAGCAGCTTCGCGAATGATATCGACACCGATTTTTTCATCCCCTTCTAATTTGAGTTTGTCTAAAGATTTTACAGCGCGTAATAGTGCCACTCCACCACCAGGAACAATCCCTTCTGCAACAGCGGCTCGTGTGGCATGTAAAGCATCTTCAACGCGAGCTTTTTTCTCTTTCATTTCAGCTTCGGTCACAGCGCCTACATTAATGACAGCAACTCCACCAGCCAATTTAGCTAGTCTTTCTTCGAGTTTCTCTTTGTCATAATCCGATGTGCAATTGGCAATCTCAGCGCGGATCTGTGTGACCCGTTCTTGAATGAGTCGCGCCTGACCAGATCCATCGACAATGGTTGTCTCTTCTTTCGAGACTTTGATTTTCTTAGCTGAACCTAAGACTTCAAGACCTACATCTTCTAAGCGCATACCGAGGTCTTCTGTGACCACTGTCGCACCTGTTAAGATAGCGATGTCTTCTAAGATAGCTTTGCGGCGATCGCCAAAAGCAGGAGCTTTAACAGCACATAAAGGCAGTCCAGCTTTGAGTTTATTGACGACGAGCGTTGCAAGAGCTTCCCCTTCGACATCTTCTGCAATAATTAAAAGCGGTCGTTGCCCTTTCTCCATGACTTTTTCTAAAATCGGTAACAGATCGCGAACATTGGAGAGTTTTTTATTGACGATGAGGATATAGGGCTTGTCGTATTCGACAGTCATTTTCTCAGCATTGGTCACAAAATAAGGAGAGAGATACCCTTTATCAAATTGCATCCCTTCGACGACCTCAAGCACTGTATCGATTCCTTTTGCTTCAGCAATCGTAATGGTTCCATCTTTGCCCACTTTCTCCATGGCTTCTGCAATGATCGCCCCAATTTCTGGATCGTTATTAGCTGAAATCGTGGCAATCTGTTTAAGTTCTTGAGGATTGGTGATCTTGGTAGCAAGCTTATCTAAGGCTTGGATCATTTTTTCTACAGCTTTATCCATCCCGCGTTTGACGCTCATAGGATCTGCACCAGCAATCACATTTTTTACGCCAGCGCTATAGATAGCATCAGCCAACACAATGGCTGTTGTCGTACCATCTCCAGCGACATCAGAGGTCTTTGAAGACGCTTCTTTGACAAGTTGTGCGCCCATGTTCTCAAACTTATCTTTGAGAGTGATCTCTTTGGCAACTGTCACACCGTCTTTTGTCGACAGAGGAGCTCCAAAACCTTTGTTGATGACAACATTGCGCCCTTTAGGTCCTAAAGTAACGATCACAGCTTTTGACAATATTTTCACACCTTTCAGGATCGACTTAAGGGCTTCTTCGTTGAATTGCAGCATTTTTGACATAATCTTGATCTCCTGAATCTATGGATTAAACGAGAACGCCGAGGATATCATCCTCTGACATAATCAGATACTCACTATCTTTCACTTCAGTTCCAGCATAAGACGAAAATAGAACTGTATCTCCCACGCGCACGTCCATAGGTTTCATTTTATTGTTTTCATCTAATTTTCCAGGACCCACAGCGACAACTTCCCCTTGCTTGGGTTTTTCTTGCGCTGTCTCAGGTAGGATGATTCCCCCTTTTGTCGTGGTCATTTTGGAGCGTTTCACTAGTACGCGATTTCCAAGAGGTTTAATTTCATTGAATGTCATGATCAAAGTTCTCCTTAAACTGTTCAGTGGTGTAAGCATAAATTCAAAACCGATTTTTGTCAAGAAG
>JABDFI010000047.1 GCA_013286595.1 Chlamydiota bacterium
GAAATTGGTGCAGTACATTAAGGGAAAAAGCGATAGAAAACTCCTCATGGAATTCGAACATTTAAGAAAAAGGTATTGGGGTCAACATCTGTGGGCGAGAGGATACTTTGCGGTGACAGTAGGAAATGTAAATTCGGACGATATTCAGAAATACATCGAGACTCAAGCAGAGCATCACAGAGAAGATAACTTCAAAATTTCTGACTATTAACCCAACTTGCCCCCTATCCTCCTTTATCCGCGAGCTGCGACAGGCAATCTGCTGCGCTTCGTTCGTCGCCAAGGTGAACTACCTTGGCTTCCTCACGAATCTTGCATCTTACCTGTCTCGCTTACGCGTCTAAGGGAGGATAGGGGGCAAGTTGGGTTATTAGTTTTTAAGTTTAGAATCTGCTTTGCAAGCGTAAATCCAAACTACCGGCTTTTAGCCGGTAGTACTACTTTAGAGACGGACATGTAGAACCTCCTATTGTGTGATTACTTAGGTTTTCTATATGTCCTTTTTTTTTAAAATATCCCTACTATTTCTCCTCCCCAAATTCTTCGGATGAACATTAATTAAAATACGACTCAGGCCACAACGCCCTCGATAAGAATCTCTAACAGGAATACGATCAACATCATCAATTGCAATGGTCAGTTTTGTCTTTTTCCCTTCTTGAAGAACTTCTTGCGGAATGTGGACATGGCATACATACCATTGGTATTCATTCATTAAATCATCTAAGGACTTAACTTGATGAGATAATACGATATTATTAACTGAAATAGAGAGTATTGGCAAAAGAGACGTCTTAATCAACAATCTTAACTGCATATGATAGTCAAATCTTGCTATCAGAGGAAATTCGATATGCCCCTTTTCAGATGAACACAGCCAACGAAAAATCCCTTCAGGCCAGTTCTCTCTGTTGCACCATCCAAACCCATCTAAGGGCTGCTTAAAATCATAGTCAATTTCATTGACCCACGTAATCTCTTCCTTTTTTATATAAGAAACTCTATTTTGCTTTTCCACTTCGAACAGCTTTTTAGCAAATTGATATAATTCGATATCTGCCCAATTTCTTTTAGATATCCCCTCAAGCACATCCTGAGAATATTGAGTTTGCTTGCGATCTGTTACATTATGGATCGCAATTTCTGTCGGCAACTCCCAGCCTAAGAAATTACAAAGAAGTGCAATAGACTCATCCATTTCTTCGGTAATCCCTATAAAATCAAAGTCGTTCATCAAAACATCTTTTGCGCTTTCCAAGTGTTGCTCTATTGGAACCAAGGGGTCGGAAGGGTCTAATCGCGACAAAAATTTGCAGGCAATGTTGGCTGCAGTATCAATCGGATCTCCTTCAAGAGGAAGATAATGCTGTTTTAAGATACGAGATCGATCACGATGTTCTCTGTCAAATATGTAATGATGCTCGCTTAATATCCTCTCGACAGGATCGCGTAGAAATGTAATCTTTCTATAGTCTTCAGTATAAGGCCCCGCCTTCGAGTAGAAAAAATGACCGCAGATCAACTTTTTGTTACTAAATGGATCAATTATAGGATCTTTTTTATTAAATAAACAAGAGAGGCCTATGGAGATGTCGTCCTGAGAATAATGATTTTCTAATAAAGAACGAATCGTAAGTCCTCCTGTTTTTGGAATATGCGAAAAAAAAATTTTTTCCTCGGCGAAGCAGAAAGCCGTAATAAATAAAAGAAACAAAAAATGCATAAATTCCTACTGTTGTATGTTTTTCGTGACAGTGCCTGAGTTTTGATTTTGTAAATTAGACTTGGACACAGGGTATTAACCCAACCTGCCCCCTATCTTGCCCGAAGGACTGAGCGAAACCCACGAGATACAAGATTCTCGACAAGGCCAAGGTAGTTCACCTTGGCGAGGAGAGAAGCGCAGTAGATCGTGTGTTGCAGCCAGTCCTTCGGGTAAGATAGGGGGCAAGTTGGGTTATTATTTAAAGATCCCAAACACGTGAGCAAAATTATGTCCTGTGATCCAATATAAAAAAGAGCAAACCAATGCTCCAGCTAAGAAAAACAAACTGTTTTAAATGATCCTTTCTTTTTTTTCATAAAAAAATACACTCTTTCTTAGAATCCTGCTCTGAATATAAATTGCTCATGTTTTTTTATCAAATTCATACTTTACCGAGGCGAACTACCAAAAAAGACCGAATTACCGGTACATATTCTGCATATCACTTAGTGGAATCGGTTCGTATTGACAAACACTTATATGGAAAGCCACGCAAAAGCTAACCCAAAAGCACGATTTGGAGTATCAAAGGAAAAAAGAAATGATCGGTTAGTGACACTGGGTCTTGGTATGCATGAACATGGTTTTTTACATCGAACCGGTTTGAGGAAGAGTTGCAAAATGCGGCAACAAGCCTTTTGAAGCGGAAAGGATGAAAGAAATATGCGAAAATTTTAGAGCGAATGGGAAGGCTCAAGGAAAAACACAAGAAGATCTCCCGCTGTTATGAAGTAACCGTTGAGGCCTCAGGAGATGGAAAACAGTAACAGCCATTACATGGGAAAAGATTTGATTTTAACGGTAAATGAGGTTACGCAAGATGTCTGATAAGTGGTGGATCAGTTGCTTGGTTATGGCTTGTTCCTATGTTGTGGGAAATCCATTTCTCATTCATCCCAAGGATTATTCTTATGAAAGTGTACAGGAAGAGTTGAAGAGAATTGATATCCCTCGGATTGTTAATCAATATTACAGGGAAGGATTAATGCCCGTTGAGGGTTTTTATGGGCGTATAGGAACTGGAATCAGAGGTAATCTCATCCAAGAGGGAATGAAGACTGAGGCAGTACTTGAGAAAATTGGAGAGGGTGGTCCCGATTGTGTTGTGACCTATGCGACAATAAATGGTAGATACCCTCTGTTTGTTCGGTCGTTAGTAAAAGGTTTAAAAAAATCTGGATTTAATGGTTACGTTTGGTACCGGATTGGAGGTTATCCCAATCCGACGGGAAAAGAGATTCAGTACGCGGGTGTCCCGTATGCGTTTAAGGTGTGGATCATGCTAGAAGCGCATCAGATGGGATTTGATAGGGTGCTTTGGTTGGATTCTGCGATGATCCCGTTACAAGGAGTGAGTCTCTTTTTCGATTACATGGAAGAGTTTGGGGGATACTTTTGGGGTTTGCCCATGCCAGCTTCCAATGAAAGCCTGATTCTTCCGATTGCAAGGCAGAGTATCATGGATGCATTGGGGGTAGATCCCATGAAAGCTACGACGTTAATGGGTGCAATTTTTGGGTGGAAATTCAACACGCCCTTATCCGATCGATTTCTTGAGTACTTTTATAAGATGGTTGAGGTTGGTTACCCGTTTTTTTCTGCTATGCCCGAAGAATTTGTGATTGGGTCGATTATATCTTTGCCAGAGTTCCAGTCGTGGAGTCCTAGCTCACGTTTTTTAGATGGTACACCGCTACGACCAACTGAAAATGGGCCAGATTCTCTAGAGGAAATAGCCCTTTCTAAAGAGCTGTTATATCCTTTCCATCATCGCGGAGCGAGGAATGTGATTGAAGGGTGGGATTAAGGGACCGAGAAGGTGATATTGGGGTCTTTCCGCTCCCAGTCTTGGATCCATTCAAAGCGACGGATGATCTGGAAGTCGACATTGTAGAAGTAAGAAGCGATGTTTTTCATGTGGAGCATGGCTTCCCACCAGATAAGGCTGGGGTTGTTGTTGATAGCTGTAAAATGGTGGTAGAGGTCGTTGCGGATGAAAAAGGCGTTGAATGTGCTGCAAATGAGTTGGTAGCCTTGATCGTTGGCGTAGTGATTCATCACAATGATCGGTTGTTGGACGTTGAGGGCTGCAACCTCATCTGGAACTTCTAGTTGCATCATGGGATGCCAGAACATTCCCCCTTCAATGATGATGAGCTTGGGCTTGCGCTTGAGGTTTTTAAAGATGAGATGGTCTAGGCCGTCGATGTCGATAGAGAGGACATCGATTTCTTGGTTGGGAAAGTAGGCGTCGGCAATCGCATCGAAGGTTTTTCCTTGGGGATCATTCTCAAAGGGGGTGATGTACTCTTTGATGCAGTGGATGTTGGGCAGTGATCTAAAGTTTTCTACCATCAAGCGGTAGAGGTTGTCGTTTGGTTCGATAAAAGCCCCTGACCACCCTCTTTCGGCTAGAACTCTTGTATTGCTCATGTTGACTCCATCATAGCCACCGAATTCAACGAGAAAACCTTGCTCGATTCCGAGGCGTTGAAAGATGGCGTCGAGGACTCCTTCTTCTCCATACTGGGAATAAACGCGATAGGCATGATGTAAGAGACTGTTGGGTTGGATGGTATCGGGAAAAGGGGAAGCGCTAGCGAAGTTGATCCAAAAAAGAGCGAGTAAGACAAGGCGTTTCATATTTTCTCCGATTTTTGAGTATATACACAAATAAATTCAAAATTTGGTTTTTGGCTACGTCAGCTTGGCAGCAAATTTTTGGTCTTCACTCGCGCCTTGCTATTCAGCAATGGTCGCTCGCTCCAGACACAAAAATTTGCGCCGCTTCCTGGCCAAATTCCCAATTTTTGAATTCATTTGTGTATATTTGTGTATAGTACAAGTTTTTTCTGGTCAATTGAAAAACTGGAGAGCTATGAGAATACTTGCTGTGATGATCATTATGTCGTCGTTGGTAGTTGCGAATCCTTTTGTCATCGATGTGAAGGAACCTGACTATAAAAAAATGGAAAGATGTCTGCGTGAGATCGATGTCGAGTTCATGACCAGGTGGTACTATCTAGAAAATCATGGGTATGTGGGATTTGATGAGTTTTGCGGTAGGATTGGCACGTCGAAGAGGTTTAAGTTGGTTGAAGAAGGAAAAGACCCCATCGCTCAGCTGGAAAAAATTGGTGAAGGAGGAGAAAACTGTATTGTGACATACTCTAGCATCAATGCCAATTATCCCATTTTTGTGCGCTCTTTGATTAAAGGGCTAAAGGCTTGTGGATTTAATGGGTACATTTGGTACCGGATTGGCGGCTACCCTCATGCGAATGAAAAAGATATCCAGTATGCTGGAGTGCCCTACACGTTTAAGGTGGCCATGATGCAAGAGGCGCATCAGATGGGATTCGATCGGATCCTGTGGTTAGATTCTGCGATGATCCCTTTGCAAGATTTGAGTCATTATTTTGGTAGAATCCGCAACGAGGGCGCCTATTTTTGGGGAATACCGATGCCTCAGGATAACTGGAGATACATTTTTCCTATTGCTAGAGAAAGTATCAAGGATTTGACGTCAGTAGATGTGATGGAGGGTACAACTGTGATGGGCGCGATTTTTGGGTTAGATTTTAAGGCGGCTCAGTGCCATCGGTTCTTGGAGGTGTATTATAAGTTAGTAGAAGATGGGTACCCATTTTTATCCTGCATGCCGGAAGAGTTTGTTTTAGGAGCGATTTTGAACATGCCAGAATTTAAAGAATGGGATCCAAAGAACAGATGGGAAGATATTTTGCCCCTTCGTTGTTCTCATCCCAACCTCGATTCGGTGGAAGAAATCGAGAAATCAAGGGAATTGCAGTACCCCTTTCATCATCGCTGCATGAGGAACATCATGGAAGGATGGGATGCTTCTTAGAGCCCGCCCAAATCCAAGTTACTGGGCGATTGTGGGGTTATGCAAGAGGTCTTAGTAAATTCCTGCCTGCAGTTTATTTTTTGGCTAGCACTTTGAGTTTGTCGCTTGCATTTACCCACTTTTCATGAGTTAGATAGCCTCGGTTGATTATTAAAAAATATAAGGCAACCAAAGGAAAGTTCAAAAGGATTTCTAATCGTTTCATTATTTCGATGCCCGATCTCCGATTCCTCTCGAGTGCATTTAATGAATTTTGGGAAAATTCAAAAACCGCTGCAAATTCACGAGTAGTTAGTCCAAGTGTATTTCTGAATTCGACTATATTTTTTGGCGTTATGTCTCGATCGAAAATGGGATGAAATATAAAAGAAGAAGGTCCTTTGCTGCCAACTGTGGATAAGAGTACAAAAGGGTCTCTTTCATTGGGGTCAATTCCCATGGCTAAACAATACTCAGGATAAGCTGGATTCTGGGTGGATGGAATACGATCTTCAAGAGAAGGAAATAATTTGTCTGAAGAAAATTGTTTTTGAGTCAGAGGAAACTCGGGGCCAAGAGCAATACTATGCCTAGCTTTAAGATAGGATTCCTCATAGGTAAAAACCAGCTTTCGATCGATTCTGTATAATTTTCCCACGAGCGTCTGTGTTCTCCTTTTCTCTAAAAACACTGAAATCCCGATGACTTTTAATGACCGCATAGCTCCTCATTTCTTTTCAAGATCAGACTCAGCAAAGCCATTTTTCTTTTCTCGCTTATATGACTTTTCTCTATGAGGTCTTTGATCGTTCTAAGGGATATGTTTTTCTTAAAACGCCGGATAACATCGCCATAACCTAAACGGTTCCATTCTAAAACATAATCTTTCATTGTCGGCTTATCAGTGTCTTTTGTGTATATTGATCCTCTTGGTTGTAAATCCGCTCCTAATATCGATGGGTCTTCCAAAGCAAGAGCAGATGGATTATCATAAAAAGGAGAAAGCCATATTCCTTTAGCGGATCGAATAAAGGCTAAATTGCGACCATGACGGTCATGGTTGCCGATTAGGCTATCAGCTAAAGTAAGAAGAATGAATTTCTCTTGTTCCCTTTTTCTTTGTGTTTTTTCTCCAATAATCTTAATAAGGCTTTCGCAATCATGTTTTTTTTCTTCGGTTACAAAATGATAGATGTGATCGAGGGTGGAAGCTGTCAAATCGGACATGAAATTTTTCGTGACAAAACAAAGCTTGTCTTCTGGGTATCTAATTAAATAATGATCAGGAACGGGAATGTTTAGACTACAGAAGATTTGATTGGATAAAAATTCTGTTGCAGGCAGCTCAGGATATTCTTGCTGTTGTACCTTTAAGATGTAGGTTTTTTTTCCTAATCGCGCTGAATATTTGCGGTAGGCTCCGTGAAAAAAGCTAATGTTTTTTGGCTCCTGACTTATTGGTGCTGGAGGAGCGGATTGCGATCGGGCTACTAGATCGATAAAGTCCTCGCAGGATCCAAAACATTCCTTGAAGCACTTTTTGTGCAAGCCATATAGAGAAATCTCAAGAGACAGAGGTTTGCGACAATGACAGCAAATAGCAGATGACATGAGAGATCCTCGTTTTTCTCTGATTATATAGTTGACGCAATATTGCGTCAATATGAAGTTGACGCAATATTGCGTCAACTATTTGGAAAAGTTGGCCTAAATAATTAATAATTAGTCTATTACAATTTGCGATGCAAAAAAGACTAAAACTAAATCTCAATCTAAAGTCCGATAACCTATGCAGCGGATTTGCTCGAAGAATCGACTCTTCACCTATGCGATGTTAGAAAACAAGCGTCGAAGTGCAAAAATATTTGAACTGATTTCGGGAGCGTCAGCGAATGGAATTAGTCCAAAGTCCAGATTAGTATTTCAAATCTGCTCAAGGCATTGATTATAATGCGCTTGCATTCTTATTTTAATTTCTTTTTATTTATAATCTTTACTGATAGTTATTAAATATATAAAAGAAAGAAAAGGCCTGTCAATAATTAATGAGGATTAATTGCTCAAGCGATTAGTTGTAATTATTTTTGTAGTTTCAATTGGATGGGTGGCTTGGAGGATGCTTCGCGATGAGATGACTGTAGGAATGCCTACGGGGTTATCTTTCGAGGAAGGGATCGATGCTATTGAAGATTCTATAGCTTCTTTCGTAGAAAGTGTCCCCATTCCAGGCCCCATCAATCCCGACTATGTCCCACCGGTATCATCCAGTCCCGGATGGGTCGGCGTGCCCGTATACGATGGTCCTTTACCCGATAATTTCCGACCACAACGCACCTACTTAGCTCACGGTGATGAGAGCAATGGGGGATTTGGTAATGTGGAGAATTTCACCACGCTGCAAATGGAATTATCTAAGGATTACAATCCGGGACATTTTTTATCGATGGTCGATTTAAGAATTCATAGCATCAATTCGATGTGTAAGGATAATACCTATGGGGCATCAGTTGGTTTGGTTGAAAGATACATTCCTAGCAGTTCTTGTCGAATGTGGGGCTTCAACGGTTTTTGGGACTATAGACAGGGCTCACTGGGACAATGGCATCAATTGGGCTTGGGTGTTGAAACCTTGGGCAAGCGTTGGGATTTCAGAGCTAATGGTTATTGGCCTCTTGAAGATGCTGCGAAAAAAACGTGTGTCTTTGATGATTTTTCTGGTGGATTTTTCATGAAGACGGTCAAGTTCGAATCCGCTTTTGCTGGGGTAAATGCTGAAGTGGGGTGGAAACCTATCCGCTCCAGGAATTTTCAGTTGTACGCTGCTGCAGGCCCGTATTACATTTCGGGTGATTGTAGCAAAGCATGGGGAGGAAGAGCGAGATTGCGACCTCAGTACCAAGATGTGGCAGCAATAGAGGGGATTGTCAGCTATGATCACATCTTCGGAGTGATCTATCAGGTTCAGGTTATCTTTTCGATTCCTCTTTATCGCGATCCAGCCAACCACCGCCGGGCTCCTTGCGATATTTATAATCGCGAGGTGTTTCAACCCGTTGAACGGTGGGATATTATTCTCCTAGATAGGGGCTCTTGCACGTTCTCTAATTTTTAAGAACCTACTGGTGGTGTCAAGACACATTCTGTCCACAATTGAATGGGATAAACAGGTCCGAAGAAAGGCCCGCCGGTGATTTGTGGGGTGGCGAAGATTCCTTCATTGTTGTTATTGCTGCTCAAGATAAAGGCATATGTAGCGGGATTTTGGTTATAGAGTATATAGCCACCGCTGGCTGCTCCCAATGCTGGGATATAAGGCACTTGTGATACGTTATTGGTTAATGATAGGCACAACGTGCCCGTTTGAAAAGCGGTTCCCAGTATTCCTGCAACAAAGGGTGCTCCTCCTCCGGGAGGATTGATAAGAGCGACGTTATTGCTTGCGATGTCGGCCGTCATAGGAGAGTCATACATCAATTGCCCCGATCCAGCTCCTATTCCTACAATGCAGGTATCTTGCATGACGAGTGTATTCTGTGTGCAAGACACATCAACAGGACCTCCGAACGCATCGCGTGCGATGATACCGAGTAAGAGGCCATTACTTGCATTACAAGTTACTGTATTTTTAGCAATACTCACGACTGCATTGCCGTTGGATGCGAAGCCGATTCCGAGGATCGCCATCGGATCCAAACTATTCACTGTGCAATTGGAAATAAGAACATTGCCTAAGTTAGGGGAAGTTGCAATCACTACGCCTCCCGCATTGGGGCCTGGTCTAATGAAATTTTGTGTGATTTTGGCGTCAGTGATGGGGATTCCTCCCATGAAAGTGGATAAATCGATAAGCCCATTGGCGATACAATGAGCGCCTTGACGATCTTCAATGATGAACCCTGAAACCTCGTTATTATCGGAAAGAAGGACGACGGGACTGATGGGCTCTGCTATTTGGTTGGAAATGACGGGAGCTGCACAACCTGATGCAGCGGGACAGATTTGAAACGCTTGACTGGTTGTTCCCAATAAGCGTTGGTTGGGTTTGAGGATGATCCCTTCATTCATTCCTGTCATATCGGTCGGGGTATTTCCTGGAAAAACGTAGATCACATCGCAGGGATTCGATGCTGCTTCAGCTAATTTTAAACTATTAAAGGGATTGGCATAGGTTCCTGTTCCTGCAACGGTATTGGAATTATCGACGAACCACATTTTAACAGGACCTGCAGGACAAGGACAAGCTGCAGTCAGGGCGCGTATTACAGAGAAACAAAAGAGAGTTAAGATGGCTTGCTTTCTCATAAGACCTCAGTGGGTTGATAAGATTAAAAAATCCCGCAAGAAGATGATTTCTTGCGGGTAAGTATGATTTAAGGACACTCTGATGTTAAAAAGATAGGTGCAAAAGTATTATTTAATGTTTGTTGAATTCCCAAATTACCCCGATTACTAGAATCAAAATCTAAAACAAAAGGATTTACGCTAGTATTATCAAAAAGGTATCCGATTTGAGATGGTAGAGGTATTTCGGGAGGGAAAACAACACTGTTATTATGCACCTTAGCGCAAACGGAAAATATCTCGTTTGAGGCTATATTTACTCCTATTCCAGTTCCTTGGGTAACAAGAGGAGATAGAGCGAATGTGATCTCGTTGTTTTCAATAGTAACAGACAAAGGTGTACGTGGAAAGTCAAAAACCCCAGTTCCTGTAACTTGAATGGGCAATACAGTAGGTTGGAATGCTGTGGGTGTAATATTTTGAGGAGCAAATTGATTAAACATGCTATTGTTTGTAATCAGTACTTTAGATCCTTGAACTTCTAATAGTTCAACATTTCTCGCCAATCCACTAGAAGCGTCTAAATAGGTAAAGAGATTGGAATCAATCTTAAATAAACCATTATTAGTTCCATCAATAATTATGCCCTCAGAAGTGACTAGATCCCCTGGCAGAAGAGTGGTGTTATTTGCAGCCTGAAAAATGCAATTAGTGATGGTATAGTCCCCGGTAGGTCTAACATCTGCGCTTTGTATTCTGATCCCTGTACTTCCAATGTTTAGTGCTACAGGAACTGGAAGGCTTGCATAGATTGTAAAGATGTTATCTGTGCATAAGAAGTTTTGAGAATCTGTGCAAGAAATGCCAGCAATAGGTTCTCGAGACGGAGCAGGTTGGATATTAAATCCTGATACTTGATTGTTATCCGATGTAGCGATAACTGCCATTGCCGCAGGATTATTAGTTAAAAGGGGTAAATTACAAGCCCCTGCTTCTGGGCAACGTTGAAAGGCCTCAAGTGTGGTTCCTAAAAGTCTTTGATTATTTAACAAAAAAAAAGGGCTAGCTATAGCATCATAAGGCTCACTTCCTGGGAAGACATAGATCACGTCACAAGCATGTGATGCATCAAGCGCTGTATGCAGATTGTTATAGGGATGGTCATAACCCCCATTTCCTGCAACAGGATTGGAATTGTTCACAAACCACATGGTCACAGGAGTAGATGGACTAATAGGATTGGGACAAGTTACGCAAGGTGAAAGCGGCATTTCTGTAACTGCTGCTTGAATACTACTTGTCATACGCGTCGGATTGTTTGTCCATATTGCAGCTGCTAGTCCATTGGTGTTAACGGCAATTTGAGGCACCATACCAGAATTGGGGAGGCTGGGAGGGAAATTTAATTCTGTAAGCACGCCCCATAACGACGTGCTAAATGTGTAACTCTTTGAATAAACAATTCCATTTACTGGGAAGCCGTAATGCGACCAAACAGCAATGGCGTTACCCGTTCCATCTAAGCCAAATTGAACATTAGGAATTTGAGAGAGAGCTGAATCTAGCACGGTGGGGCCTGTCCAGGTCGCTGTATAGGGATTATAGGTTGCTGCCTCCACTCCAAAATCCAGTCCAGTAGGAGAATAGTTCCAGATAGCTACAGCATATCCTGCACTATCAATTCCCACTTGAGGGAATGCAACACCCTGTGCTGAAGTTACTAAAGAAACCGGCGTGCTCCATCCGGGCATTGTATAATTGAAAAAGGATGTAGAAAGGATCGTAGGAAAATTATTCTCAGTCCAGATGGTAACGGCTCTTCCTTGGTTAATTGCCACTTGGGGATTGTTAAGAATGTTTGAACTCGAAGTAATGCTTAGTGGAGTGGACCAATTATTTGGTTCAAAAAGAAATCGTTCAGCAGCTTCTATGGAATAATTCCCAGTCATGCCTATTCTAATCCATACTGCTATGCCAACTCCAGAGAGATCACAGGCTAGTTGTAATTGATCTAAAGTGTCTGTGGTTGGACCTTGAATAACAACTGGCGTTGTCCAATTGTCTACAGACGGTGGAGGCGGAATGGTTTTTTCACTATTATAAATTCTATAGGATGTTCCATCGTTTTCAACCCAGATGAGTTCAATTGTAGCGGGGTCAGCATTGAATATACTCAATTGTGGTTGGGGATTAACGCCCGAGGACGCGATTGTTACCGTTTCAATGGGAGACCATGTTTGTCCATTAAAGGTTCTTGTTTGAACCATCTGCGCAGAGAGAGTTCCAGCTACCCACGCAACGACAACTCCACCACCACGGGCTGCTACAATTTGTGGTTGGTAACTATTCAAAGAGCTTAGATCAACGATAACAGGATCAAAAGAAAGGGGGATCGGTGTGCTCCAAGTCCCTTCAAATGGTAGGTTAGAGTAGTATAGTTGAGGTATCGTATTTACATCGCCTATCCATACAGCATATGAGTTTCCATCCTGATCAATCGCAATGTTAGCTATGGTGAAAGAAGCATCAGCAGTATCAATTGTTTCAGCCGGTAAAACCCACTTTGTAGCAAAGGCATGTAATGTAAAGAATAGGCAAAGAAGAATTAAACTTAATCTCTTGCACATATAACCTCTTATTGAAAAAAAGATTTATCATCATTGAGAAATATTTACTTTATGTCAAACGAAAGTCTGGGTTTCCCTGAAGAAACCCAGTGAGAAAATTAAGGACATGATTGTGTGTAAGTGATAGGAAATGTTACTCCAAATCCTGAGATATTGGTTAACAACGTGCCGAGATTCGTGGAATCAAAATACTTAAAGGCGCCATCGAATGAATGATTCTCTAAATCATAGCCAGGTACGCCTGGTGGCGTTTCTACGGAATTGTCATTGACGATGGCACAGAAAGTTCCACCAAAGGTTGCGATTAACTCAATACCTGAAGTGAGAGGAAACGCGCGGATGTTGTTCGCAGAGATCGTTGCCTGTATAGATGGTGTGAATCGGCTGTTGTTATTTATCGAAATAGGAGAAATATCGAAAACTGTCGAACCTGTGATGAAGTTATTGAGGATGGAGAATGTAGAGTTACTCAATAAATTCGCAGCCTGAAAACAACCTGCCACATTGGAAAAATTATTGGTTGTGACTGTTACTGTTGCTTGCCCAGAATTCAAAATGAGGACACCAAAATGATCGCTAATGCCCAAGCCCACGAATTGGTTAGTGCTAACTGTTACATCCTGAAGATTAGGACACTCATTCAAGAACACCCCCGTTGCCCCCATCAAACCTGACAAATTGAACGTATTATCTGTAATGAGGACTGTTGTAATGGATGTAGAGTTGTTGGAAATAGCACCTGCAGAGGTGTCCACACCTTCAAAGGTAAATCCTGATACTTCGTTATTATTGGCTAAACGCACGATTTGAGTGCCCCCTGTATTCATGAGAATGGGTTTTGGGCAGTCAGCGCAACGTTGAAAAGCTTCTGTTGTCGTGCCCAGTAAGCGCTGATTATCTTGAAGTATATAAGGCATTCCAGGACTTTCTAAAGCGGCGTCATAAGTGCCTGGAAATACGTAGAACACATCGCAAGTATCAGATGCGGCCAGGGCAACGGCTAAACTGTTATAGGGAGCGGCATAACTTCCAGTTCCTGTTCCTGAAAAATAGGTGCATTCTTTATTGACAAAGATGACGGTTTTATCTTGGGGGCAGTAGGGAAAAGTGGGATTAGCCGAACACGGCGTGATATTAACCAAACACAGCGAAAGGAACAAGGCGCTGGTCTTAAGCAAGTTTTTTAGCATAGGGATTCCTCCAAAAGGAAAGTAGATGCATGATCGCGTCTAAGGTTGATCAAATAAGAATGAATTTAAAGCATCCATATCCGGACAACCATATGTATACGATAGGGGGAAAGTCGGGTATAACAGGATAGGATTTATTTGATACGATCCTACATTTCCTTGATCAATCAAGCGTAGAGCGCCGTCAAAGCTTCGATTTTCCAATGCATATCCTGGAGTGCCTGAGGGAGTCGATACCTGATTGTTATATAAAGACAGACACATCGAATGGGTTGTTGGCAAAACTGTATCTAGGATAGTTGCTGCTATACCAGAAGCGCTGTTCAAGATGGCATTACCAACTTGAATGGTGTTGGAGGCAATTGTTGTATTGACAAAATAGGTTCCTGGCAGCGTTCTAGTATTGTTCACAAAAATCCCACCATTTAAAGCACCCACTGAAAGAATAGAAGGATTGACTAAGTCATTGCCTGCAATGGATAGATCGAGCTGAGAATTTCTGAGAGAGACTAGTATAGCGCTATTAAATGCATCTAATAAACCTGTAGGAGAAAATGAATTATCTGCTATTTGAATAGTGCCCTGTAAACTTCCCAATAGGTTGATTCCGATGGATGTTAAAAGCCCAACAGGAGTGGTTGTGAAGACATTATCGGTAATAGAAAGTAAGCCCATTGGTAGAGTCACGCCAAGTAGGTCTTGCAATCGAATACCTGAAGAAGCGCCTGTCATATTCAAGACGTTTTGCGTGATCTGTGTTATCGCTGAACTAGTACTTAAAGGCGATGGAATTCTTATTCCTTCTTGTCCGGTGGCGACATTAATGGTGAATCCAGACACTTCGTTATTCCATGTTGATGCTAATTGAACGACCTGACTAGTTGGAGCACTGTTCATGAGAACAGGTCTGTCGCAGTCGTTACAAAATTGAAAGGCTTCAGTGGATGTTCCCAGTAAGCGTTGATTGGCTTGGAGTTGATAGGGGCCACCGGGGGGCATGAATCCAGCAGCAACAGCCTCGCTATTGGCATCGTAGGGTGCTGATCCTGGAAAGACATAGATCACATCACAGGGTTCTGAGACGCTGAGTGCGTAAAAAAGATTGGTATAAGGATCATCATAAGTGCCGCTGCCAAAGAGCGGAGTGATAGGTGGATTACAATTATTGACAAAGAGAATCTGAATGGGTGATCCAGGACAAGGATTGGTAGGAACTGCATGGCCGAGTTGTAGGCAACAGATCCATAGTGACAATAGCACTGTTTTAGTTCTAGACAAGGCGTTAAGCATAAGTGCACCGATTATAAGAAAAAAATAAATATATGAATTAAAAAAGAAACACACAAGAGATTTTTTGATTGGTAAGCAGCTCTTGCATAACTCCACAATTCCGTGCCCGTGCCCTACCAATTTTTTGGGCACGGGCACGGGCGGGGAATTGTGGAGTTATGCAAAAGGTCTATTAGAATCCAGGGGGTAGGAGTGGGATTTCAAAGAAGAACGGAAATCTCAAGTCAGGACATCCATACGTGTAAGTAATTGGAGCACTACCAATACCCGTCTCAAATGTTCCTATATTATTATAATTAGTTAAGAGAAAAGAGCCGGTTTCATTTCCATTGTTAAATATGTAACCAGGTACATTAACAGGGGTAGAAACGATATTATTGACCAAGGTTAAGCAGATTGGTCCACCTCCTGAAAATGAGCTTATGTCGATTCCACTATTGTTGGAGCTGGAGGCGCCGCCTATGTTCACAGCATTGGCAGCAACCAGAGCTACGACCGTCATATTAGCAGGATCTTCATTTACAATGGTTATACCTGTAATAGCTGTTGAAGGGGCAGTGATAGCCGAAATCGTGTTATTTAGAATTGCAAGGTCAACTCTTCCTCCTAAATTTCCCCTCTCAAATACACTACAAAAAATACTGCTAGTAAACACAAAAGATGGAATACTGCCATGGAAGCTATTATTTGAGACAAATGCTAATCCAGAGAAGAAGCTGATGTTTAAGCCAAAATGGGTAATTAAGTTGTCAGCGATAAATTCATTCTCAATCACATATAAAAGATCAACATTGGAAGGAAAAGAAGTCAAATTGAGACCGATTCCATGGGTAGCGCTCACAAGGAAGGTATTATGCGTGATGGTAATATTGGGATTCACTCCGGTTGTTATGGGGTCAGGGATTGCGGAAATGCCAATATTGATAGCAGAAGTGGTTGGTGTCACAATATTAAATCCAGACACTTCATTATTCGCATTGTTCACGAGAATGCGCACTACAGTGGGATATCTAGGATTTCCCGTGCTGTTGCGGGTCAATGTGGGTTTATCACAATCAGAACAAGGCGAAGGGAAGGCTTCTGTCGTGGTGCCTAATAACCGCTGATTATCTTTAAGTGTATAGGGGCCATCGGGTAAGATTGCAGCAGCAGCTTCGTCATCGGCGTTATAGGGCATATTTCCAGGAAAGACGTAAATCACATCACAGGGTTGTGAAACGTTGAGAGCGTGAAAGAGATTGTTGTAGGGATTATCATACGTGCCCGTTCCAAACTGACCAGGACCTGGTGGTAGAGTATTACAATTGTTAACAAAGAGAATTCTTGTGGGAGGGAAAGGTGGACAATACGAGGTTGCTAGTAAAGGTGTTGGCGCATAACTACAGAAAAGGGTGGCAACAAATAGGGTAAGAGTTCTTAACATCTTGGACATAGTTCACCTATAGCGAGGAAAAAATAAATATATGTTTTAAAAAAAAATCGCACAAGATAATTGTTCCAAGTTAGAAAGAGGCCTCTACACAAACGAATTAGGGCAAAGGCAAAGGCAAAGGCATGGGCAAGGGAATTGTAGTTATGCGACAGGATCGATCCAGCGGTTATGCTTCTTAATGAGCTCAACGAGCCGATCATCAGCTTCGCTGCTATCGATGTCTCGTTCCACGCATTGTTTGCCGACATAGAGATCGATCTTACCTGGTTTTGAGCCCACGTAACCAAAATCAGCATCAGCCATTTCGCCTGGCCCATTGACAATGCATCCCATGATGGCGATTTTAACACCGGGCAGATGGGAAGTTCTAGCATGAATGCGCTTTGTAACCTCTTGCAAGTTGAATAGCGTACGTCCGCAGCTGGGACAGGAGATGAATTCTGTTTTTACAGTGCGCATTCTAGCAGCTTGTAGAATGTTAAAGCTTAGCGTGCGTAAAAAAGAAAGAGGATAAGGTCCTTCCAGCCAAAGTCCCTCACCTAATCCATCGCAAAGAAGAGAACCACATTCAGCGGCGGCTTGTATGATGACATCTTCCTGGGAGCAAGCATAACGAAAATGCAAAATCACAGGTGTTGAAAACTGATGCTCTTTCATCCATTCCAGAAAGCGACGCGATCGATGCAGATGATGCTCTGATGGACTTAAAATAATGAAAGAGGGTTGGACCTTATTTAAAATTGACCAGAGGGAAGGATCTTCATCACAGACGGTCACTGCATAGGGTTGATCTTTTAAGGATGCTTCAGAGAGTGTCAATAGAGGAAGGGATGGTCCAGAGGCAATTGGAGCACTCATAACACCTAAACCTGCGGTCATGATCCGATCGAGAGGAGGTAAGAAGGGATTTTCAACAGCGATGATATCTGCGCTGGAAATAGTTATCTTAGGTTGACCTAATTGACTATCGCACCCAATGCGTTTGTAAAAATCAGTTGAGGTGATGTCCTCCTGAGAAGCAGTGACGATGACAGTTCCATCGCGATGCATCGAAACGTTTGATGGAAAAAAAACTTCCCTTCGTTGGATGGCATTAAAGTCGCGGTGACGTTCGATGAAGGGTTCGATTCCTTGTGTTCGGTAGGAATTAGCGAACTTGACGAGGCGTTGACAAGGATCGATCTCAAACCAAGGATCTTCTGTCAAAGAGACTCGAATCGTATCGCCAATTCCATCGAGAAGAAGAGATCCGATTCCCATTGCGGATTTAATCCGACCATCTTCTCCTTCACCCGCTTCTGTGACCCCGAGATGAAGAGGATAATCCCACCCTCGTTGGATCATTTCAGCAACAAGCAAGCGGTAAGCATGGATCATCACTTGCGGATTGGAGGCCTTCATGGAAAAGATGATGTCATGGAAATCATTCTGACGGCAAACCCTTGCGAATTCCAGGGCTGATTCTACCATCCCTTTGGGCGTGTCTCCATAACGGTTCATGATCCTGTCGGATAATGAGCCATGATTGGTTCCAATGCGCATAGCTCGCTTGAGGCGTTTACATTTCTCTACAAGAGGGGTGAACTTTTCTTCGATGCGCTCGATTTCTTCAGCATATGAAGCGTCATCGTATTCGATGTATTTAAAACTAGCGCGTCTATCGACAAAATTTCCAGGATTGATTCTCACTTTATCCACGAAATCGACAACGCGCATCGCTGCAGGTGGAAAGAAATGGATATCTGCGACGACGGGAATCGTATAACCGCGTTGAAGCAGTCCATTCTTAATTCCTTCGCAGGCATCAGCTTCTTTCATTCCCTGGACGGTTACGCGAGCGATCTCACATCCTGCATCGGCCAAACGGATGATCTGTTCGATGGTAGCCTCGACATCACGTGTGTTGGAGGTGGTCATCGATTGGATGCGTATGGGATGATTTCCCCCCACACCGACGTTGCCAACTAGCACTTCGCGCGTTTTCCACCGTTTCGTTTGGAAGATCGATTCACAGTAGTCCATAGAGATCCTTAAAATTAGTCTCTTAATGAGGCAATTACACTCCACGCCACAGTAAAATCGCCCTTTTGAGCCATTTTGCCACCCCATCCACGAGCCCTACTCGCTTGGAGTATGTGCTCGGGGATTGGGCATGGCCGCTTAAGCGGCTGGCAAACTGACTCAAAATCATCGATTTTTCTGGGTCGTGGAGTGTTGCAATTGCCTCTAATGATAGGTTGAAAGGAATTTCAAGTCGAATTGAAAAACGCTAGGATGGAAGCGCCTCAAAAACAAGAGGTTATTGCTAGAAGGGCTTTACCACTGGACTTTGGACTAACTTCGCAAGCATCAGCGAGTGAAATTAGTCCAAAGTCCAGTAATGCATCCATTCCTTTCTCAATCTCCTTGACAATCAATTGTTTGAAATTATTTCTAATTATCAGTCGAGTTAATAATTAAAAAATATTATTATTAAATATATTTATAAAATTAACAAAATTAACATGTATAATTGCGTATTTATAAGCAAAAAGGATGAGGAAATTATGAGTATTTGGAGTGTTTTTTTGCCTAGACCTAAAGAAGAAGTAGGGAAGCTCCCAAGCGTTTTGTTAACCATACCTAAAGAAGAAGTAGTAGAGGGGCAAATAGTACACATAAAAACAATTTATGATGCCTTAGATTATGATGCTTTAGCAAAAGATGATCACAGGGTAGCTCTTGCGTTTGTGAAAAATAATTTTCGCCAAGAGGATTTTCACGCCACGATACAAGGTAGAGTATTGCCCTTATTAGAAGCAGTGGATAAAAAGCGAATCGATGTGGCCAAGGCTATGATCGCTAAAATGGGCGATCAAATTGACT
>JABDFI010000048.1 GCA_013286595.1 Chlamydiota bacterium
AATAAATCGACTAGTTTGGCCATGTAGGCCAAACGTCAGGGAGCAAATGGGCTAGGCAATCGGGCTAACAATTGTACAAAGTCGAGTTTAATTGATCATCTCTTTACACTGCATCAGATGATGAAGAATGAAGGTGATGTTGTATGTCGGGTCATGTATTTGTTGTTTCTGAATGGTTGCCTAAAGAAGGCTGTGAAGAAGAATTATGGGATTTTTTCAAAGAGCTGTTGGCTTTAACTAAAAAAAATGAAAAAGGCTGCATAAGAGCCCATGTCACTCGACAAATTCCTCATCTAGGTTCTCCAGGTAAATCTGAATATAAGATCGTACTTCTTCAAGAGTATATCGATATCAAAGCTTACGATGTTCATTGTCAAGCAGAGTACGTAAAAAGCGCTTTTAAGAAATGTGTTGAAGATCAAGAAACAGCCTTGGTTGAAAAGTGGTGTTGTAGGCTTTTTAGTGAAGAATAGCACATCCACATAGGTTTTATGTCCTCTATTTTATCAATATGGAGTGGGTTCGAGGGGATTTGGAGCATGGAGAGAGCTTGCAGCGCATAAAATGACAACGCAATGGGTTCTAGATGGAGAATGTCACAATTTTCCATTGATGTACCATGCACGAGTTGTAGAGCGGGCCTCTAAAGTAACATCTAAAACTACGGAAATAGAGAGAGAGGAAGAAGTTGCTTATTGGGATGGATCTGATGCTATACGAAGACGGGTAGCCGCCGCTGATGAGGCGCCCGCGGAGGTCGTGATATGCATGGAACAGATGTCAGAGTCTTTATACTCTTCTCTTGCGTTTGGGAAAAAAAGTGATTTGACGCATTTGGAAAAAGAATTGTTTCTTGTCACGTCATTCATGCGAGCCAAGGGATTCTTGCATTTTGACACACATTTTGGCAATTTACTCACCTCTGGACGCCATGTCTATTTTTCTGATTTTGGATTGGCGATTAGTCAGGATTTTGATCTTACCTCAGAAGAGAGAGCATTTCTGGAGAAGCATCGTGATTATGACCGAATGTATGTAGCTTCAGAACTTGCCTGTGCCGCTATTCAGATGTCTATACAACCTTCGGTCAGTGAGAGAGCCTTTAAACATTATTTGTCTGCTGAGTCTTTAGCCTTAACATTACCGCCTCCTCAAGATGCAGTTGCAAGACGCTATCGTCGTCTTGCTTACATCATGGAGGGCTTTAAACAAGAATTACGTGAATGTTCTAAGAGTACTCCCTACCCTGAAGCGTTAATAGCCAGGGAAGTGATAAAAATTACCCCTAAGTAAAAATAAAAGACTGTCAACGTGTTCGTTGACAGTCTTAGATATTATGCGCGAGAGCGCACAGGATCTGGATGGTGGAAGAAAATGACGGTGAGAACAGCGATGCCTGTGAAACCTGCTAGGAGCAGGAAGGCAGCTTGGTAATTGCCAGTCAAATCGATCATCCATCCTGTTAGAGCAGGAGCAAGAATACCCGCTAAGGAGAGGCAGCTTGAGGTAACGCCTTGAGCCGATGCTGCACGAGACTTAGCCACATCGATGTTGATGCTGAAAAAGGCTGGCTGCGGCATCATCCCAAATCCTAAGCCTAAACTTAAAAATAGAAGCGAGGTACTGAGGGTTTCTGTGTAACTGAGCAGCACAAAGAAGATGGCTGCAAGCAGTTGGCTTGCCCAAATGAGATGGGCTCGGGCCATGCGACTGCTTCCTGTCTTTTGATAGATCCAATCGGAGATCATGCCGCCTGCTTTCATGAACAGTGCGCTGACCAACCAAGGGATGGTTAAGTACCAACCGACGCTTTTGAGATTAAGTCCATGCTGTGAGAGGAAATAGCCGGGGAGCCAAAGCGTAGCGAAGAAAAGCATGTAGCCAAATGCAAAGTAGGCGATGTTGTTAGCGATTAAAGCTGGATGAGTAAGGATAAAGCGCCAGTCCACAGGGGCTTTAGCGTTTTCTTCTTTGGAAGCTCGGGAACTGAGAATGAGTTCTTTTTCCGACTCGCTAACAAAGGAAGAATTTTCGGGGCGATCGCGGAAGAGAAAATACCAAACAACGGCCCATAGAATGCCGATGGCGCTGATGGCAAAAAACATGATTCTCCACCCAAAATCCGCCACTAGATAGGAGGTGAGGGGAGCTCCTACTACTGCTGAAATGGGGATAGCAACTAATCCTAGGGATAGCGCTCTCGCTCTTTCTGAGGGGGGAAGCCAATCGCTAATGGAACGGGTAACAGCGGGAAAATGGGGTCCTTCGGTGATACCTAAAAGGAATCGAAACGCGATGAAGCTCCAGAAGCCAGCTGCAAAACCTAAAAAGGCGACGCAGACGGACCAGCCAATAGCAGCAAGAGGCCACACAATACGCGCTCCCCATACATCGACTAACCAACCACCTAATGCCGTCATGAGAACATAACCAAGACCAAAGGCGGATAAGATCATCCCAAATTGGGTATCGGTGAATTGAAATTCTTGTTTAAGAGGTCCAATCACAAAGGAGATCGCTGAACGATCGATGAAATTAACTAATGTGATAAAAAAAATGAGGCTAGTGATGAACCAACGATAATTTGTGAAAATTGTTTTTTTCATAGATCTCCCTTTTTAGAAGAAGAGGCAGGTTTCTTGTTTTTTTTTGCTGGTTGCGTTGAAACTGAGGGTGCTTCAGTAACTGGCGTGTGATCAATCCAAATGGGTGATGCCCAAGCTATGTGGCCATCTGCTTGGAGGACTCTCACGTAGTAATAAACAAAAGGTGGTCTTTCATCTGGAGAAGTTAAAAGAATTTTAGTGATGGGATCGGAATCATCAAAAGCAAATTCAAAATGCGTGGATTTGGGATGGAACGTATGTAGGATTTGTCCATTGCGAATGAGGGCAATTTCAGTGATCTCTTTGACACCGGCTGCATAACCAGTAATATGGCGATTGTAAAACAGTCCCGGTTTTGTTTTCGTGTTGAGTTCACTGCCAATTCTAGCACCTGCAATGGAAAAAGAAACGATCATCTTTTCACCAGTTGTAGCATAGCAAGCGCGGTTGTAGAGAGCTTGGAAAATCGCTTCGCGGGTTTGCTCGAGAGCAAATACAGCTGTAAGACCAGGTGAATACTGGGCTTGACCATGTTCAAAAAAGCCCTCGTAGACGCCTCGATCATCTAATCCACCTGCTACAAATCCAAAACGGCAGTTATTATTGAGCGCAAGTCTGATGGAGCCTTTTTCGGATTCGACCACTCCTTTTTTATCGTGAGAAAGTATCGGTCGAAGATTTCCTTCTTTTGCTGAACATTCTGAGCAGCCCCAGGCGTTATAAATCTCGACGACTCGCTCATAATCTGGCTCGAAGTTGGCGAAATTCATCTCCATTTTTTTCCCCATTGTAAAACAGGGAATGCCAATAAGTTCTTTGGGGTTATGGCTTTTGTAAAGTTTTTTTAAATTATTGTACTTAGCATCTTTTTTCCGAAGGATGGGCTTATTATCCTTGAGGTAGATAATTTCTCTAAGGCCTTCACCTGGTTCATCGCTTAAGTATTGGAATCCTAAAAACGTTGTAAAGCGCATTTCCTCATTGAATTCGGCAATCTGAGCTGTGATATTTTTCCATCCTTCGTTAGAAGTTTCTTCCACATTTTCAAAGGAGGAAGTGGCAAAGAACTGCATGTTTTTTTCATCGCGGAAGTAACGCAGACAAGCCTCGATCTGTTCCATCGAATCAACCTGTTCTGATTCACCATGTAAAAGGCCCCAGAATTGACTTTTTTCGGCTTCAGCTAAGCATTTGATGGGAGAAGAATAAAATTTGCTACCTGTTAGTAAGTTGTGCAGTTGAAGTTTATAGATGCCAGGTTCATTAAAATACAAATTGGGCAAGTTAATGAATCCCGTTTCGGGGACAAATAACTTCCAATTCAGATTCTCTCGCAAATGCTCATAGCTCACTTCAATCAGTGTGTTATCAGGTGCGTTGTTAGTCAAATTGCCAAAATCATCTTCAAAGCGGATGATCACATCAAAGCGCTTATTTTTTGAAACAATTGAAGGTGTGACAATCCGGATATTGGTAAGTGCATTACCGCGGATATCGAGAGTGAAAATTTCAGGATCGCGGTAATCTCCTTTTCCTTTGGGATCGATATAAAGGTTGAAGGGTCTTCTTCGTTGAATGTAGGTCTGAGCTCGATTTCCCCCTTTAGGATCATCAGGTGAGCCCATGTGGATCGTGATCATTTCTCCAGCTTTGACCTCAGCTGGCAATACGAATTCAAAAGAAGGTGTGATGGAGTCTGTGTCGTTGATCTCTTTAGCGCTGATTGGTTTTCCATTGGATGCGTCAGCCCAGATAATATTGCGCTTAGCCTTGAGATTTGTCGTCGGGAGTTCCCAATCGATGGTTCGACCATTGCTTAAGAGATCGAATTTAAGGCGAGTACCTTTTGGTAAATTGGTAGATGTCGTATAGCAAAACTTTCGGTTAGAGGTGTCTCCAGCCAGTGCAAGGTTTGGTTCGCAATAGCAAATCGAACGTCGCATTTATGCCCCCAGTGATAAAAAATTACCCCCACATTGTGCCTCAATGTAGATTCTTTTGCAAGGATAGTAAGTGATGGGTTAATCATGAGGAATGATTTTGATCTTCTCAATCATCCGTTCATTAGAACTTAAAATTTCAAGATCAAAGTCGTCATGATGAATGCGCCAGCCTTTGGTGGGAATTGCTCCAGCGCGCTGGAAGATATAGCCTCCAATGGTATCGTATTCAGGACTGTGAGGAATATCCACACCTAATTCTTCTTGAATGTCGATAATTGACATCTTTGAATCTACAATCCAACCACCCCCTGAAAGCGGGGTGTAAAGATTTTGTTGTTCAATGTCGTATTCATCTGCAATTTCCCCGACGAGCTCCTCTAAAATATCTTCAATGGTGACGATGCCCTCGGTTCCTCCCCATTCGTCGACGATGATGGCCAAATGGATCTGTTTGCTTCGAAATTCCTGCAGTAACAGAGAAATTTTCTTTGTTTCTGGGGTGTAAAAGACAGGTTTGACAAATTTTTCTATGGGAGAATTCAATTTTTCGGGATTGCGTTCAGCTTCAACAAAGACTTTGAGGATATCTTTAGAAAGTAGAACTCCAACGATGTTATCGACATTTTCCTTGAATACGGGGACTCGGCTATATCCCTCTTTTAAAAAACTTTGAGCAGCTTCTTTAAGAGGTGTCTCTGCATCAATGCTAAACATATTGATGCGAGGGACCATGACCTCTCTTACGATTCTCTCTTTGAAAGAGACAACGGAAAGAATGAGTTTTTGCTCATTGGCATCTAAGTAGGCGCCCAGTTCTGTTTCTTGAAGCAATTCAAACACCTTTTCACGGATTTTAAAGGGTGTTTCTTGTCGCTTATTTCTGTCGAGTTGGGGAAGCGCGAGTTTCAGAAGGTGAAAAAAGGGAGCGGTAATAGGTGTGCATAAGAGCAAAATCAAGGAAGAAAGAGGAGAGAGAATACGAAAGGTTATTAAGGGTTTTAATTGACCTGCTAGTCCAAAGACAAAGTCAAGGACTAAAGAGCAAGCCAAGATAATCACACAGGTCAGTGTGATCGACAGTGTCAAAGGAGAGTTATGAAGAAAAAGAAAGGCTGTGATGACAAAAGCTATCCGCACAAGGTGTTTGGTGAAACTTAAAGAGACGAGTAGACCATCCCATAGATTTTTTCGGAAAAAGAAAGAGAGAAAGTGTCTAAAGAAAAAGGTGGAGTTGTCTTTTTTTAGTTCTTCTTCGGTGCGCAGTCTTCCCAATCGATGAAGGGAAGTTGTCGATGCAGTTAATGCGCTTGCGCACAACAGAAAAATGAATGCTAAAACAGAAGTTAAAGTGATCAAACAAACCTGTGGTTTTGGGTTTTATAACTCATACATATTATGCAAAGGTTTAGTTTTTGCTTAAAGTGTTTTTATTATCTTCGATAAGAGGTTGCTCTTGTCAAGATAATAGAGACAATTCTTCTCACGTTGTTTCATTTTTTTATAATCTGCTGGTGTCATGTCATCGTAACCGATGAGGTGAAGGATGCCATGGATGATATAGCGCATGAGTTCTTCTTGGGGTCTTAAGTTGTGTTGAAGAGCATATGTGGCAGCAACTTTAGTGCAGATAAAAATCTCTCCTAGCACGTGATAGTCTATTCTTGGTGCGTCAATGGCATCGAGAGGAAAGCTAATGCAATCTGTTGGGGTAGGGTCATTGAATGTTGTTTGATGCAGCAAGCAGATCTTTTTTGTGCTTACAAAATGGATGATGAGTTCATCTGTGTTGATCTTGAGATACTTTAATAGATACCCTATCGCTTTTCGGCAGTGAGGAAGCGAAAGGCTGAGATCTTTTTGGGAGTTGTAAAAGGTGATCTTACACATAGATGAGGACTTTCCTTGCTGGGAAAGTCCCATGAGCTTATGGAGTAACGAGTGTTTTAGGAAGACCGGTCACTTTCGTGTTCTCTCCGTCTTTCCATTTGCCAATACGTCGCAAAACATCCACTCTTTCGTAGCGTTTTAAGACGTTGCGCTTTTTTGCTGATTTGCTTGATTTACCGTAACTGGCATGTCTTGACATAGAGGAATCCTAAATTTAATCGGTTATTTCACAACGGGTATGAAGAGAGTTTTAGCAAGATCTCCTTGAGCTGCATTGAGAGCTGGCTTAAATCCTTCTGCGAGTTTATCTTTTTTCGAACCTGTTTTAACTGCAGGGGGACGCGGACGGCGACGCGATTGCATACGAATTCTGACTTGTTTGCTCAAACGTACCATAAGTAACTCCAAGATTTAGTTTTATAGCCAAAAATCATATGAATTCATCCTAAAAAATACAAGGTAAAAGAAATTCTCATGGGTGGGGATCTTCCTTCGCCTTCTTTTGCTCTGAGGGGAGCGATTCTCCAGGATGCAAGACTCCAGCTGATATCAAAAATTTGAAAGCATCTTCTACGCTGACATCCACAGGGATCGTAATCGATCGTGGGGTGAGAAGTACAAATCCCGACATGGGATGAGGTGCTGTGGGCACAAAAACTGCTAAATCGGTTTTAAGAGGGCCTTGATTGAAAATTTCGGGGGTATTGCCTGTGACAAAGCCTATGGCTAGAGCGTCTCGGTGAGGGAAGGGTATGAGCACTGTTTCTTTGAATGTTTTTTTACTATCTGAAAACACCGCTTTGGTGATGTCGTGACTGAGTCGATAAATTGTTCTAATGAGGGGGATGTGAGAAAAGAGCTTATCGGTGAACTTAAGAAAGTAGTTCATTAAAAATTTTTGACCACAAAATCCCAGAAATAAAATAAAGAGCATCAAAAAGAGGAAACTGATGAGTTTGCTCAACACGATGACAAGTGTTTCGCGATGTTCGAGACTTAATCCCAGATTGCTTTCATAAGTTAAAATCAACTTTTCTACGATCCCTTCAACAGGTGCTGTAAAGAGATTGAACAACCATGTGGCAATGATGAGGGTTAAGGCAATCGGAAGTAGGGTAATAAAACCTGTAAAAAAGTATTTTTTTAAGGTCTTACTGAATGTTTTGTTGCTCATGTACTATGTGGGGTTGGGATAGGGCTCTGTGGGATGATGACCCCGCAGGAGACGATGTATTTGATCGCATCTTCTGGTTTCAGATCTAATATGATGAGATCGCTTTTTTTGATCATCAAGAGAAAACCGGTCGTGGGGTTGGGTGTTGTGGGCACGAGAACGGAGACCAATTCCTCTTTGACGGCCTTAGAGCACATATCAGGAGATTCTCTAGCGATAAGTCCTAGAACAAAAATATCGTTTCGGGGAAAAGGGACCATGACCACTTGTTTAAATGTGTTTTTGTCTGAGACAAAGAGTGTTTTGATGATGTCTTGGGTGGTTTTATAGACTGTGTTGACGACAGGAATCCGATGAAGTACTTGGTCGCCAATGCGGAATAGGGCTTTAATCAAAAAGAGACGTGTGATGATTCCAAGTAAGACCGTGAACAAAAAGAGCAAGATGAGGATGATGAATTGACTTCCATAACGCAACAACTGTTCTGGAGTCAGAAAAAGAAATCCTCGATTGATGATATCGAGTTTAATGAGTGCAGCCGATACCATTCCGATAAAAGGTTGGGTCAGGAAGTTGATCAAGAAGATGACAACGGCAATCGTGACCACGACTGGCAAGAGAAACACCAAGCCAGTGATAAAGTGCTTTTTCATGTGCTTAAACTCAAACTAAAAATTGGTGATCCTCCCTTTTACCTTGTTCAACCTGAAAAGGCAAGGGATATAACCTTGATAATCTTGCAAATAGATATCCCCATGCAGCAACCCTGCTGAAAACGGGAGCTCTATAGTTTATAGGTTTTTTCAATGATTACAGGTACGAGTAGTCCCTTTTTATCAAATTGTGATTAGCATTATAAAATTTGAGTTGGGCACGGCCAGCATCTGTGATGTTTTTGCAACCCCATAGATCCAATGAAGAGAGAGAGGTGAGCTTTGAGAGATGGGCAAGGCCAGCATCTGTGATGTATTTGCAGCAGCTTAGATTAAGAGAGCTTAGAGATGTGAGTGTTGATAGGTGGGCAAGGCCATCATCTGTAATGTTTTCGCAAGTCTCTAGATTAAGTGAGTTTAAGAGTGTGAGTTTTGATAGATGGGCAAGACCAACATTTGTGATCCTAAAGCACACTCTTAGATCAAGTGAGCTTAAGAGTGTGAGTTCTGATAGATGAGCAAGGCCAGTATTTGTGATTTCCCAGCAACTGCTTAGCTTAAGTGAGCTTAAGAGTGTGAGTTTTGATAGATGGGCAAGGCCAGCATCTGTGATGTCATTGCAATTATCTAGATTAAGTGAGCTTAAGAGTGTGAGTTTTGATAGATGGGCAAGGCCTGCAGCTGTGATGTTTGGGCACCAGCTTAGATTAAGTGAGCTTAAGAGTGCGAGTTTTGATAAATGGGCAAGGCCATCATCTGTGATGTATTTGCAGCAGCTTAGATTAAGAGAGCTTAGAGATGTGAGTGTTGATAGGTGGGCAAGGCCAGCATCTGTGATGTTCTTGCAATTAGATAGATTGATAGAGGTAATACGGGTACCACTTGCTTTATTAAGAATGGTTTTAAGATCCCTATTTGATAAATTGGGCAGTCCAGAAAGATCTAGACAGCCGTCGTTGACGAGAGATAGGTTACGCCAATCTCGGCATATTTGATGAACGCAAGTTATTTGTTGAGTAGGAAGGAAGCTTAATATACGTCCTAAAACGTCTCTAGGGATTGCTTTTATGCCAGTCATTGCGGGTTTGGGTGTAGTCTGTGAAGGGGCAGGCAGAGACGTTGGCTGCGCTGTCGCTTGTAAAGTTAAAGGATCTAAGCCGAATAATGACATTGTTAAATCTCCTAATTTTGATTATCATTATAATTATAATATCTATAAATAGTATTTATTAAAAGATTAAAAAAATAATTTAGTTTATTAAGTAAATTAATAAATAATCCTAAATATGAAACAGGAAAAATCAAATAATTCCTACTAGTTAACTGAAGGCTTCTCTTTGAGCAGCGTTTTCTTCGGTTCTATTGGGAAAGTTCTAAACGAGCGGCAAAGGATCAGTCCTTTATGTTAAAGAAAAAGCTTTCAAGTACACTGAAATACAGCCAACTTGACTTTGATGACTTCCTCGCTGACGCTCGTCAGCCATTTGGCGTATTAACCGGTGGCTGCAGACCCAATTTGATACAATTGACCATGTAGCATTGGTGTGAAGTCAAAAAAGCAAGCAATCTGCTGTGGTTCACAAAGATCATGCCTACGACGATATGTGAGGAAGTGCCTTAGTTGTTAAAATACCGGTGTCCGTAATGGCTTCTGGCTTAAGATGAAACCGCCAGGGTAGATGGGCATGGTCTCCAGCGTAGTCCACTCCTATCCGTGGGCTAGCGAGGATGAGATCATCTGTTAAATCAATCGAAGTGTCCTCAATCCATAGAGAGTGCTCTTTTGCTCAATTCTTTTCCATTGTACTCTTTGGTGATTCCTAAAGCTTGGCAGAGCGCTCCAGGACCATGTGTTAAATGAGGATCACAGATTGTTTTGTTGCGTCTTTTAGCCATGGTGGCAAGGCCATGCGTTGGAAAAAGAGCGCGGATTAAAACCGCATGAGGGATCTTAGCTTTATTGGTCACGACATTCAAGAGATAATGTATCCCATAACAAAGGTAGACATAAGCAATGCCTCCTTGTTGGAACATCACTTCAGTTCTGGCCGTCCTTCGGTTGTTATAGGCATGACAGGCGCGATCTTCTATCCCTTTATAGGCTTCGGTTTCGATGATGATGCCGCCGATTAGTTCCTCTTGGAAGGTAAACAGCGATTTTCCCAAAAGATCGCGAGCAATCTCAACGACATCTTCTCGCGTGAAAAATGAACGAGATAGCATCAGGTCTATCGTTTTTTGCGTTTAGAAGAAAATTTAGGTTTGATTTTTCTGGAGTGAGGGGTGACAAGAGACCATTGACTTTCCAGAAGGATCAGATCGACGCTCTGTAAGCGTACGATCAGAGCATCGCCTAGTCGATGAGTAGTGCCCGTTCTATTTCCCGTTAATACTCCTCGGGATTTGTCGAAGGTGAAATAATCATTTTCTAATTCGGAGATATGCAAAAAACCCTCTAACATGAGTTCTTTAAGCTCGAAGTACAACCCAAAGGGTTTAATTTTTGTGATCACGGCAGGATATTCTTTGCTAGGCTCCATCCGAAAGTAGTTGTTGAGCAAGCGTAGCTTTTTAAGAGTCTTGACACTCATTTCAGCGCGGAAGCTGAGTCGTTCTTGTTCAGAGCAACGTTGGGCAATCTTGTCTAACTCAATTTCTTTAGGTGTTTCATTGAAAAGCAGTCGTTGGACGATGAGATCGCTATAGCGGCGGATGGGACTTGTGAAATGACAGTAATTTTCCAACGATAAGCCGTAATGTCCTAGATTTTCAGAAGAATACTGTGCGAGTTTCATGCTGCGAATGAAAGCGACGGAGAGTTGGGGGGCTAAAGGAGTGTTCTTAGCTTGCTCAAATAGATGGCTGAGTTCCTCTGATGTGGGCTGTGGAGAAATTTTAAATCCAAGTGTTAAGGCAAACTGCACAAAGTCTTTGAAGTTTTCTTCGAGGGGTTCTTCATGGATGCGATAAATGACTCCTTTACCGCGCGCTGTTAATTCTGTTGCGACGATTTCATTTGCCTTGAGAGCAAATTCTTCAATGAGTTGATGCGTGACATCATATTCAATCCGCTTGATGCCTGTAGGATTTCCTTTGTTGTCAATTTCAACGACAATCTCGGGTAAGGCAAAGTCAATGCTGCCTCTTTGAGAGCGCTTCTTCTTGAGTAGATGACATAATTCAACCATGAGTTTAAGCGCTTTGAGATGGGGACTTTTGAGAGTGCCATCCAAAACTTCTTTTGCCTCACCATAAGAAAATCGCTTTTGGCTGAGAATATAGGATCTCACAATCTCATGTTTAATGAGCGTTCCTGCTTTGTCAAAATCCATCATGACAGACATGGTCAAACGGATGACATCGGCTTTAAGGCTGCAAAGTTCATTTGAAAGCTCTTCTGGCAGCATGGGAATGCAAGCGCCGGGAAAGTAGGTAGAGTTACAGCGGTGATAAGCTTCTATATCTAATGGAGAATTTGTGGATACATAGTGTGCAACGTCCGCAATGTGCACGCCTAAACGATACACTCCTTTTCGATCTTTGGTGAGCGATACGGCATCGTCATAGTCTTTAGCGGTTTCTGGGTCGATCGTGAAACATTCAAGTTTTGTAAAATCCACGCGTGATTTGAGATCTTTGGCAGGAACTTTTTTTCCAAATTTTTTAGCTTGATCGATCACTGGCTTAGGAAAGGTGGAATGCAAATCAAATTCTTCAGCTGCAGCAAGAATATCAATCGATGGATCGGAAATGTTGCCAATAATATGCGTTGGCTCTGCAATGGTGGCATCTTGCTCAGAGCCCCATTCAGTCACTTTTAGAATGACTCTATCTCCCACCTTTAAAGGCAAATCGAGTGGAGATCGCACGATGACCGGTTTGGAAGTGCCCAAGAGAGGAACATAAGCAAGAATATCACCGGAAGAGGAGATATTTTTAATAGTACCGGCCAAGTGTTTATGAGCGCGGCTTAAGATAGTGACAACTTTTCCTTCTGGGCCTTTTTCCCCAGGGTTTTCTAAATTGATCACCACTTCGACACGGTCTCCATCCACGGCATTGTCGGTTAAATGTTTCGGAATGAAGATATCTTGAGGATTGGCGATCGCATCATCGGGAAGTAAGAAGCCAAATCCTTTTGGGTGCATGCGTAAAATGCCCGTGACCACCTCTTCTTTCTCTTTTTTGATCTCTAGATTTTTTTGATCTAATTGGATTTCTCCGGCTTGTAAAAGTTCCGTGATGATTTTATGATACAAGGGGATGAGAGAGGGAGCGATTTGAAGACGATCCAGCAATTCATCTGGGCTCATGGGTCGAAAGCGTCTTCCTTTCATGAATTGGAGAATGGTCCTTTTTAAATTGGTTGCCGTCCTGGATTGTTTAGAAGATTTAGAGGGGGTTTTGGCCATTCTAGTTTTGCCTATAGGATATTGCGTTCATGAAGATGGGTTCTTAGGCGCTCCGCTGTTGTGAATTGCTCGGCATCGATAGCAAGAGCTGTAGCAGCTTTGATGTTTTCTTGCATGTCATCTGTATAAAAACATTGGTTATTGTTACAACGAGCTAAGGTAAGGGCTTTTTCAAAGATAGTTTTCTCAGGCTTGCGGGCTCCAATGCGATATGAGAGAATATGTCCATCAAACCACTGCAAAAAGGGGAAGTGTTGCACGGCATAATCGAAGTGAGCTTCGCAGGTGTTCGAGAGGATGTACAGTTTCTTTCCTTTTGCCTTGAGTTCTTTTACGATTTCCACGCTATCCAAGTTCTCTTTAAAAATATCTGAAATGGCCAGGCGAACCTGATCATAGGCGATGGGATGATCAGCTAACAGGCAAAAATCCCGATAGATGTTCTGGGTGGTGATTTCTCCTCTTTCATAGGGATCTAATCGACTAGCCATTGTCTGTGTGATGTAGTTGATGTCAAGTCTAGTCAATTCAGCAATCTGTCGACACATCTTTTCGTGGTCGAAAAAAAGAAGAACGTTTCCTAGATCAAAAAAAATTGTATCCTGCATCTTTTACCTGTAGAGGCAACTTGCCTCTTTAGTCCCCAATTGTAGGGGTTTATAGCTTAAAAAGGAATTAAGATGAAGATGAGGACGCAATAAATTATTTAATCGCTCGTCTATGAGGCAATTGCAAAACTCCACGCTACAGCAAAATCGCCCTTTTGAGTCATTTTGCAAACTGACTCAAAATCATCGATTTTTCTGGGTCGGGGAGTTTTGCAATTGCCTCCTTTGGTAACTCAACAGGGTATTGGATAGAAGCATGGCAATGGTCATGGGCCCCACGCCGCCCGGGACTGGAGTAATGTGAGAACAGAGAGGGGCAACCTGTTCGAAATCCACATCGCCTACTATGTGCTTACCCTCAGGATATCGGTTGATCCCTACATCGATCACTATAGCCCCTGGTTTAACCATGGAAGGCTTGATGAATCCAGGCTGTCCTATCGCTGCAACGAGGATATCTGCGGAGGCGCAGAGTTGCGTAAGATTGTAGGAATGACTATGCACAACGGTGACAGTGGCATTACAATGAGGAGCTTTTTGCATGAGGATGGCAGCCAATGGCTTGCCTACGATGTTGCTGCGCCCTACAATGACGACGTGTTTTCCGAAGACGGAAATTTGAGAGCGAGCTAAGAGAACTTGAATGCCATGAGGAGTGCACGGTAAAAAACCGTCTCCTTCTCCGATGAGCATTTTACCTACGTTTACCGGATGAAAACCGTCTACGTCTTTCTCGGGATCAACAGTACTCAAGATGCGAAATTGCGATAGATGAGATGGCAGGGGAAGCTGAATCAGGATGCCATCGATGGCAGGATCTTGGTTGAGCGATTGAATTTCAGCAATTAGTTTGTCCTCGGAGATATTTGTTGAGAATTCCCTGTCGACAGATAAAATCCCCACCTCTTGACACTTCTTTTTTTTCATGCGGATATAAGTATGTGAAGCATCATTATCTCCTACTAGAATAAAAGCCAATCCAGGAGGTCGATGAGTTAAATGGGAAATAGCGTTGGTAATTTGCTGTTCAATTTGGTGAGCTATGGCTTTTCCATCGATCAACATGATCCTCTCCAAGAGTGGTGCTGAGTTAATTGCGTTGTCATGAAGGGATGAAGGCTGCCATTTGTTGCTAAAACGGAAGTGGGATTAAATATATCAAGAGGAGATCCATTCTGTTGTGTGATAGTTCCACCAGCTTCTTGTAAAATGAGGCCTCCTGCTGCCACATCCCAAGCATGTAAACCCATTTCCCAAAAAGCGTCAAAACGACCCGCAGCGACATAGGAGAGATCGAGAGCTGCACTGCCCATTCTTCGAATCGGCATTCCGTGGTGTTGCATGCAGGCAAATTTGTCGATGCAGCAATCGGGATTGTCATTGACGTTATAAGGAAATCCTGTGACTAAAAGAGCCTTTAAAGGGTCTTTAACCGTAGAAACTCGCAGCTGAGTTCCATTTAAGAAAGCCCCTTTTCCCCTTTCAGCGACAAATAGCTCGTGTAGTAAGGGGTGATATACCACTCCCGATTCGAGAATTCCATTGATAGCAATTCCTATGCTGATAGAGAAGATTGGGATCGAGTGCGCAAAATTCACTGTGCCATCGAGAGGGTCGATCATCCAAACGACATCGCTTTTTGGGGATTGGGAGCTCCCACTTTCTTCTGCAAGTATCGCATGGTGTGGAAATTTAGCTCGGATGGTAGAAATAATACGCGCTTCTGCAGTTCGATCGCATTCGGTAACAAGATTCTGGATACCAGGCTTCGAATCGATAGTAAAGCGCGTTCCAAAGGCATGACGCAGTAGTTCTCCTGCATCAAGACTGGCGCGAATAGCAAGAACTGTTAAATCAGAAACGTTCATGAGCAGAACTTAAGGATTTTCATGATAGTTTTCAAATTGTTTATCTCGACTTTGTACAATTTTTACCCGAGTGCCTCGGCCTATTTGTTTTCTGAGGCGTTTATTCAAAGGGGATGGGGTTAAAAACCCCTTCCCCTTTAAATAAATCGACTAGTTTGGCCATGTAGGCCAAACGTCAGGGAGCAAATGGGCTAGGCAATCGGGCAAAAAATTGGACAAAGTCGAGTTAGACCTCTATTCTTCAGAAGGAGAGGGTTTGCAAAAAAGACGCGTTATCCATTTGCTCCAACCGATGCGTCTAACATAGAGAAATAATGCCATCGAACAACTAAACCATAAGAAGGCATAAAGGGCATCGCAAAGGGGTAAAGCAAAAAAATCGATAGCGATGAGTTTTGGACTAAACGCAAAAGAAGTATGAGATAGAAAAGCAAAGATAGAATGGACACATGTCAAAAATAAACTCAGCTGAAAAGTAAATAGAGCAAGAGCTAGAGGCTTGTCATCATAGAAATGTCGTTTTTGTTCATAGAGAAACAAAGTGGCAGCGGCAAAACTCAAGGCATGTAGTCCAAAGTGGAATTCGACGCTGAGGAGATCGACGATTAATCCGCAAAGTGAGCTCAACCATAAAGACGAAGCTCTGCTGCACCGTGCATAGATAAGCGCTAAACAAGGAGCAAATGTGTGTAAACGCGTATAAGGGAGAAAGACGGAGGCAAATGCTGTAGCAAACAAAGCGAGAATGAAGGGGAAAAGAAGAGGAACGCGTTGATTCAATTAAAAGGCTCCTTTAGGGAATACCATGAGGGGAATCGTTTTAGCGATCAGCTGAAGATCAAATAAAAAAGAACGAGAGGTCACGTATTCCAGATCCAATTTGACTCTATCTTCAAAAGTAAGAGAATTTCGACCTGAAGTTTGCCAAATCCCTGTTAAGCCAGGACGCACTGCGAGCATGGCCTGTGTTTCTTCGCCTGCAATTTTTTTGATCGTCTCTAATTCATTAGGAAGATAAGGTCGTGGTCCAACTGTGCTTAAATCTCCGCAAAAAACATTCCAAAATTGAGGGATTTCATCTAAAGAAGTGCTGCGCAAGAATTTTCCAATCACTGTACGTCGTGGATCATCTTTTAATTTATAGTAAATTTCCCATTCGAGCATTAGCTCAGGATTACTTTTTAAAAGCTGTGCTAATTTTTTTTCAGCGTCGAGGTGCATTGACCTGAATTTCCAAAATTTGAAAAGCTGTCCATTGCGCCCCAAACGCATGCTAGAATAAAAGATAGGGCCGCGAGAGGTGCATTTAATAAGTAAGGCGATCAGGAAAAAAATAGGCAATCCGCCAAGGAGAACAAAGGTGCTCAATAAAATATCAAAGCTGCGTTTAAAATAATCAAGCCACAGTTTCCCTTCTGAATATCTGTTTGAATCCATTATCTTCTCCGATAACAA
>JABDFI010000049.1 GCA_013286595.1 Chlamydiota bacterium
GCCATAGGTTTTTAAGGACGTACTGGTTTTCTTGGGTACGATTCAAGAAGAATATTTCGACAAACCTTTAGTTTTTTTGCGCTTTCTATCATACTATTTTTTAATCTTTACACGAGGGTTTATGTTCAGCTTGAATGCCATTTTAATAGTTGGGATAGCCTCTCTTCTCTATCTGCCCAATCATATCAATGGAGTGGGCTCAGTTAATAATGGTATAGAAGTGATCGATCTATCGGCTTTACAAGATGTGAACCTGCCATTAGTAGCGAATGGAGGATCACCTTGCTTTGAACATCACCCTATTTTTTGGAAATTTCCGTCCTATTTTTTTCCTTTTTTCTCCGAAGAGTATTTCGAGTGGATTGATCTATTAGAGTCTATAGATCAGGCTAACGGACAATTTGTTATGCTAGAAGTCGGTGCAGGATTAGGGCGTTGGGCAGCTTATGGAGGTAGGGTAGCTAAATCAAGGGATATTTCGTTTTGGTTAGGGTTGGTTGAGGGAGAGCCCTTTCGGGCAGAAGTTGGGATCGATGAAGAAATGAGGAAAAACAATATTTCTAAATCTAATTACCATATTTTTAAAACTGGTGTTGGATCGGTAAATAAACAAACATTTTTTTATGTCAGTAGAGATGAACAGACCCTTGAAAATTGGTACGGTCAATGCATTCTTTTAGACCATGATCGAGTGACTCAATTGTTAGGACGCACTTACTATGGAAGACCACTTGTTCAAACACAATACGGCTATACAGCTGTACAGATCGAACAACAAAAATTTAGCGAAATTCTCAACGCAATTAATTTCTCCATTATTGATTTATGTGATTTTGATGTACAAGGCTCTGAATTTGAAGTGATACAGGAATCGATCAACATTTTAAATAGCCGAGTTAAACGTTTGCACATTGGAACACATAGCCACGAAATTGAGCACTCACTCAGAGATCTCCTTAAAAACAACAACTGGCAATTAATTAGAGATTATCCTTTTGCTCAAGAGAATGAAACCCCTTATGGGAAAATATCATTTGTTGATGGTGTTCAAACTTGGGTAAATAAAAGGTTCATGAATAAATTCGATTGAATCATGTTCGGTATAGATTTAGCCCTTCTTGTACGTCGCCAAAAAAGGCTTTTTTTCCATGTTCTAAGATGAGAACCTTATTGCAGAAAGTCTCGACAATTTGGGGCGAATGGGAAGCTAAAACGAGAATATTACACTGATGCACGAGATTTTTCATTCGAAGTTGAGCTTTTTCCATGAATTTTTGATCCCCCACACCAATCACTTCGTCGATGATCAAAATATCAGATTCCATAGAAGTAGCTATAGCAAACGCTAACCGCAATCTCATGCCTGATGAATAGGTGCGGACAGGCATATTGAGATAATTTTGTAATTCAGTGAATTCTTCAATTTCTTTGAATTTTGAGCGCATGTAAGCTTTTATTTTACCATGTAAAATCCCCACCAGGATGATATTTTCATATCCTGTTGCATCATGATTTAAACCTACACCTATATCTAAGATCGACGAAACATTACCTTCTATTTTCAAGGATCCAGCAGTTGGCTGAAAAATTCTGCTGATCACTTTCAGTAAGGTGCTTTTACCAGCACCATTTTTCCCCAACAAAGCTAATCGATCTCCATCTTTGATGGAGAGAGTTAAGTTATCGAGAGCTTGATGAAACTGCAGTTGTTCGCTTTTTGATTGTGAAATTCGAAGTAAAGTGTGAAGAAGTGTCTTCTTAATAGATGGCTTAGCCGTGTAACAGAAATAATCTAAGGATAAGTTTTTTAGTTCTATCAATGACATGGTTATAACCAAAATACGATGCGGTAGCGATATTTGTTCACAACGGCTAGGAAAAGGATTAACCCTACGATTGTCGTCATAGAAATAGCGTATAATAATGATCCATCAAAGGGTTGCCCCATCAGCGGGTTTCTTAACAAGTTCACAAAATGAACAAAGGGATTAAATAGTAAAAGAGCGTGAAATTGGGCAGGTAAATAACTGGGCATCCACATGATAGGTGTGATAAAAAAAAACACCTGAAAAATACTTGAGATGATGGCTCCACAATCGGGAAACTTCGCGCTAATCACAGCTATAGTGGTTCCATAAAAAATCCCATTTAAACATAAAATAGCCAGTCCTGGAGCCAGAAGCAATAGGTTGGCATTCATCTCGATAGGAAAAAGAAGAATGATCGAGAGATAAACGAGCAAATTATGAAAAAAAATGACAATATTTCTAAAGATCAATCTAAAAATGTAAACCACGCAAGGTAAGTTAATGTTGTCAATATAATGCTTAGATTCCAAAAAAATCTTCGTGCTCTCATTCACTACCATCGAAATAAAATTCCAAATGATTAGACCTGTAGCAAAATAAGGTAAATACGAATCTCGATCGATGCTAAACAAAGCGCCATAAAGAAATCCCAAAGCATAAACATGTATCGCAGTGCTAATGGTGATCCAAAAAGGCCCCAACACAGATCCTCGATATCTCATTTTGATATCTTGGATAGACAAAGAATACCAAATACGCCAAGAAATGAGAGCATGACGGAGGTCTTTGATTGCAGGTGAACTCATCATATTCGATACTACTTAGGATAAAAAGATTCTGGATTCTTGTTAAATTTGTTCATGTACTCCTGATAGGAATACCCTACCCCTAGATTTTTTACTAACAAATTTAAGCAGTGCGTTACATCAATCAAGGGAGTGAGCTCGGAACGGTAAGAATTCAGTAATTCTGCTGAGCAATCGGGTAGTCCGTACATTTCATACAAACAGGCTAGCTTAATTAATTTTGTGGGAGAAATATCAGACTGTTTATGCAACGTATAATCTCTTAGATAGAGAGCATCTCCCCACATGACTTGACCTGAAACAGTTTGTGCTGGTAAGCGGTAAACAAAAGGTGTAGGAAGATCTTGTCTTGCATAGCGGTAAATTCGAAAGTCAAATAGATAAAAACCTGTATCTGTCAATAATTTATCGATATTTCTAAACGTGTTTGAATAAGGCAGAAGGTTTCCGTGGAGCTGACATTCAACGGCAATGCCTAAAATATGGTGATTTTCGAGGATATGTTTAGCTCCATCTAAAACTTCAAAATCATGGCCATCCGTGTCGATTTTGATGAAATCGATAGCATCTGCAGAATAGTTTAAAAAAAAATTGTCCAATGAAATGGATTGTTCACTGTATGCTAAAGGTTTTCCTGAGTTAAAATATTGTTGTTCGCGATTAATATTTCTTAATCTAGCCATTTGTGCAGCAGAGGATTTTTCAAATAGGGAACTAATAGTGGAATGCGAACCAGCTTCTTTGTGAACTAGTTCATCATCGGAAACAATAAAATAGGGTTGATAGGAAATTTGATTTTTCTGTTCGTTGGTCGCATTTAATTTCTCGCACTCAGCAATCAAGGGTTCAAATCCAACTGCTTTAAAACAATTTCCGAAAAGTTTCCATTGCGGCGCTATACCTCCACTTGCACCGACATCGATCAGGAATAGAGGATCGCTCTGCAATACATTTTGTTGAATGACATACTTAGTCATGTGAGGAGAATGATTGGGAGCTTCCATAATCTATACCCATTGTTCTTGGAATGAGAACTCGTTCAAACCCCAGTTTTCTTTGTTGAATGTGTACTGCTTGTCATTTCTCATTTTGGTAACAATTTCGAGGAGATCTGAGTAATTTAAATAGGGAATTCCTTTTTCTTCTAGTCTTTTGAATAACAGATTAGCGCCTTCAGCAGAATATCCCGAACCTAAACTATGCTCAATGTGATATGCCGCCATTTTTTTAGGCAAATCTCTTTCTTTGATCCCCTGATGATGCGCTTGATACAGCAGGACGGAGTCGATGTGAAAGGAAAAGATAGGCCATTCGGGATAGCCGCGAAGAGCAGCCCAATCTTCATAGGACAAAAGCGTGAAATCTCCACAGCCATTGGTATGAAGAAAAGGCAATTCATTTTTTGAGCGTTTGTTATATATACGGGATACGATCGATTTGAGGATATTTTTGAATGCTTTTTTTATTTCAGAGGATTCCTGAAGATGAATCGTGCCTTGTTTTCCATTGATCCTAAAGTACTTGTTGCGACAAAACTGCAGAAGTTCATCAAAAGATTGCGTACGGGGAAGTTCATGGGGAACATCTAGCCGATCGGCGCGATACAGTACCCCAGGTTGTAGCTTGTTTCGCATGAAACTCATCAATTCATCTGAAAATAGAATGTCGATATTGGTTGCCAGAACAAAGTCTCCTAGCGCGCGCCGAATGCCCACATTTTTCGCTATCATTTGAAATAAAGGGAGATGCCGGCCATGTTCAAAGCTCATGTGAACATCTTGAGGCACTCGAATGATGCGTATGGCACAAGGACCTTTGTCTGAAGGATAATGGAGCTCTTCAGTTAATGGAGCGGTATCAGCCGGAGGATTCCATTCTACCAGTATTAATTCAGCCTTCAGTTGATGCCGTCTACATTGCTGTACAAAGCCATCGACAAAATGCTGCATGCGGTAGGTGAGACTGCCGCCGTGATTGTCATTGCGAGATGTTGCGACAACGCTTAAATGAAACTGTTTGGACATTTCAATTGCTACACTGGGCTTTTTTTGCGGTGATACAAAGATGCCATCCCATTATTTTCTCCAACAATCTAAAGAGTTTTTTTGGCATCCAACGAAAATACCATACCTTGACATAGCGATATTGTACATAGTCGGGAATGTGATACGGGAAAATATGTTCGACTTGCATGGTGACGGGAGTGAAACCGTGATTGTTTAACAAGTGATCTACTTCTTTTTTGTCATACGTATAGGTGATGGGACAACCTGTTTCAGCCTCAGAATACTTAGCTACGAGCTCAGATAGTTTCCAGAACTGACACTTACCGTATTTAAACAAAATCCATAGGGCTTTCCAGGAGTAGCGGTAATAAACCATCAATTTTAACTGTCCTTGAGGAGCTAGATAGCGCTGAAGTTGTGTCAGTACTTTTTCGGGATGGGTTGTATGGTGGATGACGCCAAACGAGAAGATCAGATCATATTCCTGCAAGGGCACAACCGTGGATAATTCTTCTGCATTAGCATGGTAAAATTCGATGTTAGTCAGTCCATAGACCTCAGCGCGCTGTTTAGCAAGACTGAGTGATTTTTCTGAGAGATCTACAGCCGTAACTTGTTTAGCTCCAGCGCGAGCAAAATTGACAGAGGTGGTTCCCATACCACAGCCGATTTCTAAAATCCGTTTGCCTTTTACAGAGGGGAAATTGGCAAACTCGACAAGATGAGGTTCTACGAAAAATTTTCGCTGCTCAACTTCCTCAAAATACTGTTTAGTTCCAATGGGTTGCTGAGAATGTCGTATATTACAGGGGCGAGCATTCCAAAAGGCTTGGACCTTTTCAAGCGGTACTTTGACAAAGATGTCTTTTTGTTTATTAGCGTGCGCTGTGTTCATAGAGGCTCGTGTTGTAAATCGAATGATGTTTATTAGGCGCTTGGGTCATTTGTTGATAAATCCAACTGTACGTCTTCTGAAGACCTTCTTGGAGAGTGATGGAGGGTTGCCATCCTAATAACTGCTGAATCAAGGTGTTATCGCTGTTGCGCCCTCGAACGCCAAGAGGAGCGTCGAGTTGATAGTTTCGTTTAAGCTTAATCCCAGCGATCTCTTCGATGATATCGACGAGCTGGTTAATGGTCACTAATTGGTTACTCCCGAGATTGATCGGTTGAGTGATAGTACTCTCCATAATCGCTTTTGTGCCGAACAGGCAATCATCAATGTACATGAAGCTGCGGCTTTGCTGACCATCTCCCCAAATCGAGAGTTCGTGATGTCCGGAAAGCTTAGCCTGAATGATCTTTCTGCAGAGCGCAGCTGGAGCTTTTTCTCTTCCCCCGTCATAAGTGCCAGAAGGACCGTAAACATTATGGTAGCGAGCCATGCGGGTGATCATGCCAAAATCTTCAGAAAAATGACGACACATCCTTTCACTAAAAAGTTTCTCCCACCCGTAACCATCTTCAGGCATGGCTGGATAAGCATCTTCTTCTTTAAGAGCTGTCAGTTGGGCCGAAGTTTGTTTTTCAGCTGCATAAACACAGGCTGAAGAGGAAAAAAAGAACCGCTCACACCCAAATTTTTTCGCAGCAAGCAGTAAATTGGTATTGATGAGGACAGAAAGCATGCATTCTGCTTTATGTTTTTCAATAAAGCCCATGCCTCCCATGTCTGCTGCTAGGTTAAACACGTAGCGCGCATCACAGCAGGCCGTTTCGCAAGCTTGTGGCATTTTTAAGTCGCTTTGGATGTTTTCTACTTCAGGAAAAATCTGATACCAATCTTTAAAGGGCTTAATATCTACAGCGCGCAAACGTTCATAGCCTTGCTCGATGAGATCGGCAATCAGATGTCCTCCGATGAATCCACCCGCGCCCGCTACTACAATCAAGTCGTCTTTTTTCATAAGCATATCTCCAATTCGTGGTGTTTCATTTCATGACAACCCAGATAGATCAATTTGCATACGTCTTTAAAAGCCTGTCGTTGAAGAATACGCCAACAATCAATGATGACTTGATGAGAGGCAAATAGCTCGGGTGTCAATTGTTGTGAAAATTCGGGCCAAGAGGTCATGATTAACACGGTATCTGAACTTTGGACGCATTGCTGAAGCGATGTTGCTGCTTGAACAGAGGGATGTAGTGCTTTCTGAGCAGGAATCAACGCTTGAGGATCGAAAACTGTGACTTCATAGCCTTGTTGTACTAAGTAATTAGCCATTTTTATCCCTTGGCTTTCTTCTACAACATTTGTTCCAGGTTTATAAGACAATCCTAAGATGCTCACCTTGAGAGAGGGGGCCTGCTGCGTAACTAAGGAAAAAAGGCGTTCGTACTGGTAATGGTTAACAGCTTGTGTGGCCAAGGCGATATCGGCTCGTGCTCCCAATTGTTGGGCTAATGCACCTAAAGCTATATTGTCTCGAGGGAAGCAAGGACCTCCAAAAGCCACAGCGGCTTTCAAGTATTTAGAACCGATACGGCTATCTAAACCAACAGCTTCCGTGACAATGTCCACATCTCCTCCTGGCAGACGTTCGCAAATGTCAGATAGCATGTTAGCATAAGATATTTTTGTGGTCACAAAGGTGTTGACTGCGATTTTTGTCACTTCAGCGTTGACCAGATTCATTCTGCGTACAAGAGGTTTATCACCGCAGACAGTGTGATGAAGTTTTTCTAAGAGATCTCCAGCTTTTTTATCCGATTCACCGATGAGTATCATGTCGGGAAAAAGCATATTCTTGATCACACTTCCTAAAGCGATGAATTCAGGATTATAGCAAAGTCCAAGGTCCTCTCCCACGCGCCTTAAGGAAAATTTTTCTAAAGTTTGCTGTATTTCTCCACCACTAGATCCTGGAGTTACTGTACTTGTGATGACAACTAGATGATAGGTTGTTTTTTTTCTTAAAGAATGACCAACGTGTTCTAACGCTTGAAGTAAGTAGTCATTGCTGAATAAACCGTTTTGCCCTGTTGGTGTAGGGACGATCACAAATGTGACATCGGAGTTAAAGAGAGCTTCATCATAATTTAAGGTCGCTTTTAAGCTAGATCGATGCGCTGACATCAATTCTTGCAAGCCTGGTTCTTCCACGGGAGCGATTGAGCAATTGATTTTTTCCACAAACTGAGGATTGACATCTACACCAATTACTTCGTGACCTTTACTAGCTAAAACCGCTGCTAAAGGGGAACCTAATTTTCCTAAACCGATCACTGATACTTTCATAGATTCTCGCTTCGGGTATTTTTTTTACAGATGGCAATACATAGCAAATTGTTTGTTAATAGCTCAATCTTTTTTGTGGTAACTGAAGACAAAAAGCAATAAAAATATTGTGATTCACGTATGATCTAGAATAGATTTTTTTGGGATGGAACATGCTTTCGGCTATTCTTTATGGTCGCAATGATAATCACGGACATAATTATCACAAGCGGTTAGCACTCAGCTTGAACTGTCTCGCAGAGAATTTGAATCACACAGATGATGAAATCCTCTTCGTCGATTACAATTCTTCTTGTGATCTTCCCACTGTTGTTGAGGCAATACAAGATACCCTAACTCCTAAAGCGCAATCGCTACTGAGAGTGTTGAGAGTACGACCTCAAGTACACCAACGATGGGCTCATCAGACCAGTTTAGTCCTGTTAGAACCCCTGGCGCGCAACATCGGGATTAGAAGAAGTAACTCTAACAACAAATGGATTCTGTCTACTAATGTGGATATGATCTTTGCCACCAGAGAAGTTCATCGTTCTTTAAGCGACATCGCAGCTGATTTGCCTGATGGTTTTTATTCTTTGCCTCGTTTTGAATTACCAGAAAATTTTTGGGAACGCATCTTACACCGCATGGAACCTCAAAAAAACATGGCTTTTTTGCGCGCTGAATCGCATCGATTGAATCTCGATATGATCGTGCGCAGAGAGGGATTTTTACAGTACGATAATCCAGGTGATTTCCAGCTGATATTAAGGAAGGATATCTTCACACTGAAGGGATTCGATGAAAGAATGCGTCACGGTTGGCATGTGGATTCTAACTTGAGTAAGAGAATATTTCTGCTGAGAGGATTAGGAACTTCGATTGAAGATCAAGTGATGTCTTTTCATTGTAATCACACACAAAAAGAATCGTTACTTCATCGGGGGAATCACTCGGAGAATGATTGGGGATATTTTGTAGAAAATCCCGATCTTGCGCCTATTCTTTCTCAAGAAGATTGGGGATTGCCCCTTGAAGCCATTGAAGAAATCCGGTTAGCACCCGTAGAGCCCTTCTCCTCACATCTGCATCTTCGCGGTCTATCTCATTGTTCTACTAAAAGTGCAGCTCCTATTCTAAGTAGGGAATCGTTTAATACCCACACCTATTATTCTTCGAAAGTGATCCCCTTTTTAGTCGATCATTTAACGCATTTTCCCAAAGAGTGTGATATTGCCTACATCGGATGCAATCGTGAGCTCGTTAATCGTTTACGCTCTTACTTGATCCATCAAGGATTCAGCGGACAGATCTTGTGCAAAGAATTAGATAAAAAGGAAATTTTAGAGAAAGCCAAGTTGTTTATTTTCGATTTTGGGTTCGATCTGGAATCCTCTCCTCAGCAAGAGCAGCTAACGAACCACAGGAAGCTTCAACAGATCATGCAATTTTTTTGTCAGTCCGTTGAAGCGATTCGACAAAATCGACCAGGCACAAAATTCATTGGCATACAGGTTCATCACACTGATTTTAGTGCTGTATTCAATCGGTTACTGAATGTGCGCTTAACTTCGTTTATCACTGGGCATGCCTACGGTTATGCTGATCCACAACGAAAATGGCTTCAGATGAAATGTTTTAAGAGAAGTATAAAAAATCAATTGCGTTATTTATTAGTGAGGTATTTTTTTAACTATCGCGATCAATTGCGTCGCTTAAGAAGAGTTAAAATTGTTAAAAACTCTTAAGAATGTTATGTTGATAGGTATGAGTGGAAAATGCGCTGCTGTATTTAGTTGTTTGGGATTGGGAGATGGCCTTATTGCGCTTGTTCTGGCGAACAATCTCCGCTTGCAGGGAGTTGATGTCACGCTGTTTCATCCCTTTTTAGAGCAACTGCAGAATTGGTTTCCATCCATTAAGATTTCCCCTTTTCCTTCTGTAGACGCTCTTTCTGCGTACGATGCCTTTTACATCATCTATGAGAAATCGGAGAGGATGTTCACTATTTTGAACTACTGTGAGCAGCATTTTCCTTTCCAAACCGTTGTGCTCAACCCCATTGCTACCCGAAGGAAAAATTATCCTTACTGGTCAGAGGGGAAATTTGAAGGCACGCACTCTTTTGTCGACAATCTCGTTGCTTTTTGTCATGAGGGCTTAAAGATTGATCCAGCGACAAAAGACAATGGGATCTATGTTCCAGAGGGCGTGAAGGTAAAAAGATATACTAAACGCGTTGTACTGCATCCCACGAGCTCGCGACCTAGTAAAGACTGGCCGATGGAAAAATTCATTGAGTTAGCGCACTTGCTGCATCAAGAGGGATTTGATCCTGTATTCATTCTCAGTCAAGAAGAGAGGAAAGGATGGGATTTGTCTAAGATTCAAGCGCCTCTATTCAGCAATTTACATGAAATGGCAACTTATGTGGCTGAATCGGGTTACATGATCGGCAATGACTCGGGAATTGGCCATCTGGCATCGTGTTTAGGGTTGCCTACAGTTACCGTATGCCGCAATCATCAAGTAGCGAAATTTTGGCGTCCAGGATGGTCTCAGGGAAGTGTGGTTACCCCTTATCCTTGGATCCCCAACATCAAAGGGATGAGATGGCGCGATCAGTACTGGAAACGGTGGGTGAGCGTCAAGCGCGTGATGAGGGAATTTCTTAATCAGCAGGATTGCTGACAAATTTCAGTTTGGCGAATTTGGCGACGAGCGAGCGCGTGGCTTTCGTGTGCGGGAAATAGACGTCATAGGTCATGCCTAGCGATGTGTTGTAGCTTTTCTGGACAAAGCCAACTCCAAAATCGTGATGGGAAACGCTTGTTCCAATTTCAAAAACCTCATCGGAGGAAGGCGTGTCCTCTCTGGTCTGAATTGTTACAGAAGAGAGATGGACGGAATTAAGATATTGATCGGGGATCTCTTTTAAAAATCTCGAAGGGCGCATGGTGCGAGGAACGCCCCATAAGTAACGATATAAAGAAGCAGAAAGAGTGAGATAGTCTTTTGCGCGTGTCATCGCGACATAGAACAGGCGGCGTTCTTCCTCAAGGGCTTCCGGGCTTTCACGGGAGTTGACATGGGGAAAGAGATCTTCTTCCATCCCCACTACGCATACAGCAGTGAATTCCAAGCCTTTCCCGTGATGAATGGTCATCAGACGCAGACTATCTAGGGAGGGATCTTTTTCATCTGCACTTGATTTGAGCGAAAGCTCTTCTAAAAAAGCCACAAGAGAAGGGTGTTCTACCTCTTCTTCCCATTCTGCAGCTTTGGAGATGAGTTCTTCAACGTTGCCGCGTCGTTCTTCATAGGTTTCAGGATCTTCGCGTAAGTACTGCACATAGTGAGAGCGCTCTTGAGCCTCGGTGATGATGCTATGCAAGGGCATGTTGAGTTTGACCATGTCGCGCAAGAAGAGAATCATCTTTACGTAGTCTTTTAGTCCGTCTGCTTGCTTAACCGAAAGTTTAAAAGGGATTTGTCCCTCAACGATCTTCTGACAGGTAGAAAAGATATCGAGTTGCTTTTCTGCCGCGCATTCGCGCAGTTTAAGGAGTGCAGCTTCGCCAAAACCCCGTTTGGGGCAATTGATAGTGCGAGCAAAGGCGAGAAAATCAGAGCCGCCGATGACCATGCGCAAGAGACACAAGATGTCTTTGATCTCCTTTCTCTGATAAAAGGATAGTCCTCCGACAATCACGTAGGGTAGGCGCTCACGCAGTAAATGGTCCTCAAAAATGCGAGATTGAAAGTTTGTGCGGTAGAAAATAACGCATTGGCTTAAAGGAATCTTGTGTTCTCGATGCCATTTCAATAGACGCGTGATGACAAAATCCGCTTCTCTGCGATCACTTTCTGCGATGTATAATCCAATTTTTTCTCCTTGCCCCCGACTGCTCCATAAGTTCTTTTCATAGCGATGTTGATTGTGGCGAATCAAGGCATTGGCGGCTTCTAAAATAGTGGAACGACTTCTGTAGTTTTGCTCGAGTGGTACTACTTTAGCTCCAGGAAAATCTCGTTCAAAATTGAGAATATTGTCGATATTAGCACCGCGCCAGGAGTAAATCGATTGATCGGGATCGCCGACTGCAAACACATTGTGATGTTGAGCAGAAAGCAGCTTGATGAGGGTGTACTGGGCGACATTGGTATCTTGGTATTCGTCGATTAAGATGAAATTCCATCGCTGTTGATACAATTTCAAGACATCGGGAAAAGTTTGAAAGATCTCAACCACTTTAAATAGGAGATCATCGAAATCAAGAGCATTGTACTCACGAAGTTTTTTTTGATAGAGGCGATAAGCGCTTTGGAATTGGACATCATCGGTTACTTGATCGGGGTGAAGGATGGCGTTTTTTGCTTGAGAGATCTGTGCTCGGTAGGCTTTGAGAAGAGTTTTGTCTTCTTGCAGATTCAGTTCTACAAGACATTCTTTTAAAACCTTTTCACTCTCCTCTTCATCATAGATCGTGAAATCCCTTGAGTAGCCCAAATGAGGAATGGATTCGCGCAAAATACGAGCACATAGGCTGTGGAATGTTGAAGTAAGAACAGATTGGTGGGTGAGATGCAGAATCCGTTGGCGCATCTCTTCCGCAGCTTTATTGGTAAAGGTAACAGCCACAATTTCAGAAGCAGGCACTCCCAATTCGAGGAGATGTGCAACTCGATAGGTGACGATACGGGTCTTTCCTGATCCTGCGCCAGCAAGTACGAGAAGAGGACCTGTCACGTGAGCGACGGCCACTTGCTGTTCTGCGTTGAGATGCTCAAATAAAGTTGTCATGAATAGGATGGAAAATTGGTATTCTCCATCATAAGTCATCCTAGATTTATCTGCTCAGCAAAAAGTAAACGGGAAATCAACGCAGTGCGAAGCAGTGCTCTTCGGTCACCTCTAACGTGAAATAACATAGGTCCTTATATTATAGTTGTTGGAATATGTTATTTAGAAGACGCAAGCATACTTTTACTCATATCTTTTGCTTGATATCATTTTTCAATCTTGAGACCGTTGCATAACTTACGAACTCAAGACAAAGAATTATATTTTTTTTACCACTCGCTTCGCTAGAGAGCACAGAGCACACAGAAGGCGGCTTCGCCATCACAAAAGACGGCGAAGCCGCCCTCTGTGTGCTCTGTGCTCTCTAGCGAAGCAGGTGGTAAAAAAACATTGATTAAAAAATAAGGAAAATTATGACATCAGTATCATCACTAGTTTTAGCCCCATTAAGCTTGTCCTCCACACAACCTACAGTTGCTCTGCATGCAGCTGTACCGCCTGTAGTTGTGCCATCTAAGACTTCTTCTAAACCAGTGACGATTAACTCATTGCCTGATGCAGTTATGGCGCATGTATTCACTTTCCTTTCTCCACAAGCACTGCATTCAATGCGCTTGACCTGCAAAGCTTGGGCACACTTACCCTTTCAGGGACATCATTTAGATTTATCAGGTTATAAGAATTTATCGGATGATCAACTCAAGACCATTCTGGAACAACTCAAAGGAACTAAAATCCAATCGATCAATTTGCAGGGATGCTCCAAACTCACAAATCAAGGACTAGAGAACCTTTCCAAGCTTATCTCTCTCACAGCACTGAATCTAGCGCAATGTGGAAACATCACAGATGAAGGATTAGAGCATCTCTCCAAGCTCACTTCTCTCACATCACTGAATTTAGCGTATTGCTATCACATCACAGATAAAGGATTAGAGCATCTCTCAAAGCTCACTTCGCTCACTTCACTGAATGTAGCGCAATACAAAAATATCACAGATCAAGGGCTAGGACATCTCTCAAAACTCGCCTCTCTCACATCACTGAATCTAAACTGGTGCTCCAACATCACAGCTAAAGGATTAGAGCATCTCTCAAAGCTCGACTCTCTCATATCACTGAATCTAGAGGAGTGCAGCAACATCACAGATGAAGGATTGAAGCATCTCTCAAAGCTCACCTCTCTCATATCACTGAATCTAGGGGAGTGCAGCAACATCACAGGTGAAGGATTAGAGCATCTCTCAAAGCTCATCTCTCTCACATCACTGAATCTAAGCTGGTGCTCCAACATCACAGCTAAAGGATTAGAGCATCTCTCAAAGCTCACTTCGCTCACTTCACTGAATCTAAAGGAGAGCCTTAAAAACACAGATCAACGACTAGAACATCTTTCAAAGCTAACCTCTCTCATTTCACTGGATGTAAGCTGGTGCAACATCACAGATCAAGGACTAGAACATCTTTCAAAGCTCACCTCTCTCATTTCACTGGATATAAGCTGGAACAGCATCACAGATCAAGGACTCAAGCATCTCTCAAAGCTCGCCTCTCTCAACTCACTGGATCTAAGCGGTTGCTTTAAAATCACAGATCAAGGATTAGAGCGCCTCTCAAAACTCACATCTCTCACTTCACTGGGTCTATTACATTGCCGTGTTATCACAGATCAAGGACTGGGACATCTCTCAAAGTTCACCCCTCTCACTTCATTGAATCTAGGGGGGTGTGTAAACATCACAGATGAAGGACTAGAGCATCTCTCAAAACTCACCTCTCTCTCAGCACTGGATCTACCGTGTAATATAATCAGTGCAAACGCTATTGAGGCATTGGAAGCGGGCCTTATGACTTTTATGCACACAACTCCAACGTTCAATCCTACAACAGACACTCATGTCTATCAATTAGCTGATGCGCCAAAAAAAGGGGGAAATAAATGGGGAGAACAACATCGGTACGAGGATCTCGAGCGCCTCAAACTGGCTCAAGCCCTTACCTTGTTCAAGATGACACAAAGTGCAGATCCTCGACATTCTTCGATTGATCCTCTCCTCAATCTCATCAATCAGAACACGTTTTCGAAAGAAACTATCCATCCGCTTTTACAAAACTTATCTGAAAGAATCCGCAATCTCATTTACTACCAGATCCACGTCTTATCCCCACAGCGACAAGATGAAGACCGTTGGGGTGAGAGCCACTGTTTCGATGATCAATCTACCTTTAAATCTGCGGTCATCGCTGTCCTTAAAGGGATTGTTCTTCCTGCTTATCTCCCTAAACCCAGAGCTAATCTTCAAATCCGCTCCGTGGAATAAAGGTGCCTACATTGGTTATCTAGTAATGCAAATATTAATAAAAATATAATAATATATATTAAAAAATAAGGAAAAATTATGACATCAGTATCATCACTAGCTTTAGCTCCATTAATCTTATCCTCCACACAGCCTACAGTTGTTCTGCCCGCAGCTGTAACGCCTGCAGTTGTGCCATCTAAGACTTCTTCTAAACAAGTAACGATTAACTCATTGCCTGATACAGTTCTGGCGCATGTATTAACTTTCCTTCCTCCACAAGCGCTGATTTCAATGCGCTTGACCTGCAAAGCTTGGGAACGCTTACCCTTTCAGAGACATCATTTAGATTTATCAGGATATAAGAATTTATCAGATGATCAATTACAAACCATTCTGGAACAACTCAAAGGAACTAAAATCCAATCGATCAATTTGCAGGGGTGCTCCCAACTCACAAATAAAGGACTAGAACACTTTTCAAAGCTCGCCTCTCTCACATCACTGAATCTAAGCGGTTGCCCCAACATTACAGATGAAGGAATAGAACACCTTTCAAAGCTTTCCTCTCTCACATCACTGAATCTAAGCGGTTGTCACAACATTACAGATGAAGGACTAGAATACCTTTCAAAGCTAACCTCTCTCTCATCACTGAATTTAGAGAAACAAATCAAGGATTAGAGCACCTCTTAAAACTTTCCTCTTTCTCATCACTAAATCTAAGTGGTTGTCACAATATTACAGATGAAGAACTAGAACACCTTTCAAAGCTAACCTCTCTCTCATCACTGAATTTAGAGAGATGCCCTAACATCACAAATCAAGGATTAGAGCATCTCTCAAAGCTCACCTCTCTCACATCACTAAATCTAAGCGGTTATAACAAAATCACAGATGAAGGACTAGAACATCTCTCAAAGCTTCCCTCTCTCTCCTCACTGAATCTAAGGGACTGCAACATCACAGATGAAGGACTAGAACACCTCTCAAAGTTTTCCTCTCTCACATCACTAAATCTAAGGGACTCCACTAACATCACAGATCAAGGGCTAGAACATCTCTCAAAACTCACCTCTCTCATATCACTGGATCTAAGCTGGTCCCATGACATCACAGGTGAAGGATTAGAGCATCTTTCCAAGCTTTCCTCTCTCACATCACTGGATCT
>JABDFI010000050.1 GCA_013286595.1 Chlamydiota bacterium
CTACATTTATAAATATATTTATTTAATTCAAAGCAATAAACTGTAAAAAATTAATCTTTAAACAAAACAGATCTATAGATATAATCCCAACAAAATTAGGAGATTTAACAATGTCATTATCCGGCTTAACTCCGTTAACTTTACAAGCTACACCTAAATACGCCACGACTGGCATAGAGGCTATCCTTAGCGCCGTTTTCGGAGTTCCTTCGACCTTACAAGCGACTCCACAGCCAACGCCTATGCTTCCCCCTTCACAAGCTACACCTAAATACGCCACGACTGGCATAAAGGCTATCCCTAGCACCGTTTTTGAACGTATATTGAGCTTCCTTCCTGCTCAACAAATAACTCGCGTCCATCATGTATGCAAAGATTGGCGTAATCTATCTCTCGTCAACAACGGCTATCTAAATCTTACTGGACTGCCCAATTTATCGGATAGCAATCTTAAAACCATTCTTGATAAAGCAAGTGGTACTCACATTACCTCTATCAATTTATCTGCTTGCAAAAACATTACAGATGCTGGCCTTGCCCATCTATCAAAACTCACATCTCTAAGATCACTTAATCTAACCTGGTGCTATGAGATCACAGATGCTGGCCTTGCCCATCTATCAAAACTCACACTCTTAAGCTCACTTGATCTAAGCAAGTGCTATGACATCACAGATGCTGGGCTTGACCATCTGTCGAAACTCACACTCTTAAACTCACTTAATCTCACCTCGTGCAAAAACATCACAGATGCTGGGCTTGACCATCTGTCGAAACTCACACTCTTAAGCTCACTTGATCTAAGCTGCTGCAAGATTACAGATGATGGCCTTGCCCATTTGTCAAAACTCACACTCTTAAGCTCACTTGATCTAAGCTGCTGCAAGATTACAGATGATGGCCTTGCTCATCTATCACAACTCACAGCGCTAAGCTCGCTTAATCTAAGAGGGTGCTGGAAGATCGCAGATGATGGCCTTGCCCATCTATCAAAACTCACAGCTCTAAGCTCACTTAATCTAGAACTGTGCAAAATAATCCCAGGTTCTAGTCTTGCCCATCTATCAAAACTCACACTCTTAAGCTCACTTAATCTAAGAGAGTGCAACATCACAGGTTCTAGTCTTGCCCATCTATCAAAACTCACATCTCTAAGCTCACTTAATCTAACACTGTGCAAAAACATCACAGATGCTGGCCTTGTCCATCTAGTAACTCTCACACTCTTAAGCTCACTTTATCTAAGAGCGTGCGATAAGATCACAGATGCTGGCCTTGCCAATCTATCAAAAGTCACATCTCTAACCTTTCTTGATCTAAGCTCGTGCGATAGGCTCACAGATGCAGGCCTTGCCCATCTATCAAAACTCACCTCTCTAAGATCACTTGATCTAAGCAACTGCAAAAAATATTTTGTTGACAAGGTAGCTCTTGAGATCACAGATGCAGGCCTTGCCCATCTATCAAAACTCACATCTCTAAGATCACTTAATCTAAGAGAGTGCTCAGGTTTCCTCACAAATGCTGGCCTTGCCCATCTATCAAAACTCACACTCTTAAGCTTCCTTGATCTAAGCAGGTGCGGTAACATCACAGATGCTGGCCTTCTCCATCTATCAAAACTCACACTCTTAAGCTCACTTATACATCCTTCGGGCATATTCTGGGACGCTGCAAAAGCTTTTAAGGCAAAACGGAGCATTTAGAGATAGAATGGACGATTACATCTACATGCTGGCTTCACAGCCCAAAGAGAGCGATAACTGGGGGGAAAAGAACAATGATATTGACCAAGTCTATCAACTAGCTCCTGAGCCAAAAGAGGGCGATCGATGGGAAGAAAAACATCGCTTTGATGAGCTAGCACAGTTTAGGAGGCTAGCTGTGATCGAGGTGATCAAAAATCGCATCCTCCCTGCTAAATGACATAAGTTAAGCTGTCATGTTGGTTGTATTTTCAGTGTATTGAGAGCTTTTCCTATATCGATTTTTCTGGGTCAGGGAGTTTGCTATTGCCTCTATTTCTAAAAGTACTTTTTTCTTTAGCCATAATTGTTACTCGTAAGGGCGTGGAGCGGTTAAGGGACAAATTGTAGCTTGGAGTACTCCTTTAGAAGGTGATAGAGGTAGAGGTAAATGTGCTCTTGCTTGAGGTTGTTGTTTGCAAATTGCTGTGCGTTGCACATGATCTGACGAACTTCTTCATCGTGCTGGGTTGCCCACATGATTTGCTCGAACAAATCCCCCATGTCTTCTTGTAAGGGAATATAATGAACATAGGGTTGAAGTGCATCGTAATACCACTGGATATGAGGCGATTGCTGTTTCAAGATCACACTATTAGAAAATAATTGCCAATAAGCCCGTGAGTAAGAACATGAATTGCCATCGATCAAGAGTTGGTACTTATACTGCAATTGTTCTGGGATTGATAAGTTGGATCCAAAATAATAAGGATACCGTTGCCTTACTAGTTCATGATGAGAACACTGCACAAGTTGAGTGAATCTCGCATCAATCAAATCAGGATAAAGAAGCGATTGAATAATCGCTTGTGAACGAGCCAATTGGGAAAAAGTATCCACTGTGATGGGATAAACTCTATCCGTTGTAGAACCTCTCCAGATCGCTTTCTCAATTTTTTTGTCCCAGGGACGAGTATTTCCCTTTTCAACTTGTGCCAATAAGGAAGTAGAATGAACCAAGGCTTCAAAATCGGGGATGAGGATCACGCGCTGATCATCATGCAGTTTGGCCATAGCAAAGATGGGAAGGCTATCACCATCGTACTCGGAAGAGATCAAGCTATCTTCCATGGATATATAAAAGACCATATTAGGCAATGTGTAGGTTCTGCATACCTCTCTTATCGCTTTTGCAAAATCTTCGCTGCGCGTTTTAACTACAAAAGTTTTGAGAATATCCTCAACAACGACTTGATTATTGTTGATGGTAAATTTTACCAAAAGAAGGTTGTGCACTTGCTGGTGAAACAGTGTTTCCATTTTACTTAAAGATAGTCTTTTATCTTGATAGTACGCTAAGTCGTTTTGTATGCGTTGACGAGCCCACTCAGCAGGAGCTGGATGGCTAGGAGGTGGCGCTGGTACTTCTTCCTGAGTAGAGTGTTTCTTGTGGTGATGGTGCTTCTTTTTACACAACTGGATCATCTCACTAGCCGGAGGAACAGAGGCATAACAATGAGTAAAAAAAGCACATACCAGTAGTAAGCGGACTAGGAACATCATATAGTTCTCCTTTGAGCTTGTTGAGCACTAAATAGAAATCCCATCGAGATTGCCATGTGCACCCATACATAGTTGCGGAAAATTCCTTGATTGAATTGCAAACAGAGCACCATCACAACAAGCGATGTGAGTAATGGTACTATGATGATTTGATCGGGACGTGGGAGATTTTTTCTGGCCATGTGTAGTTTTTTGATCATGATGTAGATTGTCAGAAGAAGAACACTGATTCCATAAAGTCCCAAAGAAGCTAAAACTTCCGTGAATACATTGGTCATCGTAAAGGTATCAAACATATCTAACGTTGGATGGTGTAAGAGAATATGGGGATTATTAAAATGGGTCGTTGCGTACAGCTGCTGCTCAGGATCGCCCAATCCCGTTCCCCATAAAGGATGTTCGCAGAAAGTTTTCCAAGCAAATGTAATCCTTTCCCAGCGCTCTCTAAAGGAGATATGCTTAAAAAACTCCCAATTAAAAAACTTGAAATAAGTGAGGGAAATGTACTGCGTAAACAAAATCCCTATTCCAGAACAAAACACAAGAAACGCTAAAGCAAAACGGCAGATTCTTTTAAAAAACTGGGGAAATAGCCCCCTGTATTGCGGAAGAAGACATAAACAGGTGAGTAAAAAAATAAAATAGGAGAAAAATCCACTCGTTGCTGTCGACACCAACAAGAGTGCATTACAGCCTACGATGAGAATGAACGAAAGACGCTCTTTTTTCTCCGCTATCAGAAATTGAGCGTTCATGTAGACGACAAAGGGCGTCATAAAAAGAGCATAATAAGAAGGTTCATAGGTCCAGGATTGCGCTCTCACAAGTTTATCCCCATATACTTGGGTAACAAAGGGATCGATCATGCCAAAAAAACCGCATAAAAATTGACTGCAGGCGTGGACGCCAATGACGATAAAAGAAGCAAAATAGAGACGCAAAAGAAGACGTCTATCGAATAACCTAAAGAGATTTAAGGGAAGCAAGAAATACATCACATAGCTGAACGCAGCCACCGCTGCATAGCCTAGGCTGCGCAAGGGATTACAGCTAAAAAGGGAAGAGATGCAGCAAGCAGATAACAAGCCCAAAAAACAGACAAAAAGAGTTTTGTCCATTACCCGAAATTGCCCTGATAGAAAGACAACTAAAAAAAGCAGCACGGCAATGAGATGATTGATTTTGGGTTTGAAGAGCCACAGTTTAATCTGCAGTAGGTCAGCAGAAAGGGTGACAAAATACACAAAAACTAGAACCAAAAACCAGTTAATAATCCTAGACTCTTGCATAGACATCTTCTAGGCGCACGATATCATCTTCCCCCACATATTCACCCACTTGGACCTCGATCAACTCAAGGCGGACCTTTCCGGGATTTTCAAGGCGATGGACGCATCCTTTGGGTACAAACACGCTTTCATTCTCGTGAAGCAGGTGTTCATTCTCGCCGATGACAACCTGTGCTGTTCCTTTGACAACCACCCAATGCTCACTGCGATGATAATGCATTTGAAGACTCAATTTTTGTAAGGGATCCACTTCAATCCGTTTGATTTTATAGCGCTCTCCTTCCTCAAGAATAGTAAACGATCCCCACGGACGCATTGAGGTGCGGTGTTCGGTAGATTGTTGCACCTTGCGCTCTATCAAGGTTTGAACAAGTTCTTTGACTTTTTGAGATTCCCCTTTTTTGCCGATCAACAGAGCATCATCGGTTTCAATGATGAGGAGATTGTCTAATCCAATGGTAGAGATTAAGCGCTTGGATCCAAGAATCAAGCAATCTTTGGTGTCGATAGCTAGCACATTTCCAATTTTAACGTTGGAATGTTCATCTTTGTCAAACATATCATAGACACTATCCCATGATCCGATATCTGACCATGTGACAGTTAAGGGGATGACTACGGTTTCTTTCGATTTTTCCATCACAGCGTAGTCGATCGAGATCGTCGGCATGTCGGGAAATTGACTGACTGTGAGAGGAAAGCTCTCGCCAATCTTGTCAAAAATGGCTGGACAATGTTCTTGAAAGGCTTGAAGTAGTGCACCGATTTGGAATAAAAATATCCCTGAATTCCACAAGTACTCTCCAGAAAACACATACTCTTGAGCTGTCTGTAAATCGGGTTTTTCCACAAATTGTTCGACAGATCCATCCGCTCGAGCTTTGATGTACCCGTATCCTGTTTCTGGTTTATTGGGCGATATGCCAAAGACAACATGGTTTCCTTCCTGTGCTTGTTTTTCAGCCAATTGGATCTTCTCTAGCAAGTGGTTTTCAGGAGAGATAATGTGATCCGACGAGGAAATAAGTAGACATTCTTGTTCATCGCAACCAAGAACATCCTTGATGTAGGAAAGTGCGAGCGCAATAGCAGGAGCTGTATTTTTCCGTTCAGGTTCAACGAGGATAGAACATTGTAGAGTAGGATCTAAGGCTAAAACTTGACTGTTGACGAGATGATAGTACTGCTGATTAGTAATGATGAGGATATCAGTGGGGCGGACAAGGGGCAAAAATCGAGAAATGGTCTTTTGAAGAAGCGAGTGTTTATCCCCAAAATGCAGAAATTGCTTGGGAAGACTATTTCTGGAATAAGGCCATAATCTCGTTCCACTACCGCCTGCTAAAATTACCACTTTCATAATATGCCTCCAATAGACCTCTTTCGGAAGAGGTCTAATTTTCCATGAACAAATTGAGAAAATTCCCTCTTGAACCGCTCAGTACTAAACCGTTCAGCATGCTGCCTGATCTTCTTGCAATCGAACTCTGCCCTTTCGTAAGCTTTAATCGCTTGCAATAAATGATATACAGTAGGTTCTTGAAAAAATACACCGGTTTTATTCGAAAGGATCGTTTCTAAAGCAGCTCCTTTTCCTAAAGCGATGACAGGAGTTCCTGCAGCTTGTGCTTCCACAGGAGCAATCCCAAAATCTTCTTCTGCTGCAAAAATAAAAGCGCGCGCTTTTTTTAGATAGTGGTGCACAGTGGATTCAGGTTGTGATCCTAATATCTCAACATTCTTTGTCGCCTTTTTTTTGATCGCTTCCATTTCGGGGCCATCTCCGATAACGACTAGCCGCCGATCGGAAAGCTGTGCAAAGGTCTCGACGATCAACTCGACATTCTTATAGGGAACCAAACGAGACACAGTGAGATAGAAGTCTTCTTTGTTTTCTTCCAAAGTAATCTTCTCTACATCCACAGGAGGATAGATTACCTCAGACTCTTTGCCGTAAATTCTATGAATCCGATTCGCAACATAATGAGAAATGGTAGCAAAATGATCGACGCGACGAGCTGATTTTACATCCCATCGACGCAAGCGCTCCAAGGTCATCCGAGCAAATTGCTTTTGTAAAAACCCCAGCTTGTCGAGATAAACATTTTCTAAGTCCCACGCATAGCGCATCGGCGTTAGGCAATAGCAAAGATGAAGCTGATGAGGTCCTGTCTCAACACCTTTAGCTACGGCATGAGAGACAGAGAGGACAAGATCATACTCTTTTAAGTCCAAGGTTTCGATAGCCGAGGAAAAAAAAGGTAGATAGTACCTGTACCACTGAGTTGCGTTGGGAAATTTTTGTAAGAAAGTAGTGGTAACTGAAGTGGCCGCAAAGGGAGAGCTCTTGATGTACTTGTCATCTTTGACTAAAGCATAAATGGGAGAGGGAAATAACTCTGCGATTGCCGCTAGAGTTTTTTCTCCTCCCCCATGTGTCACGAGCCATTCGTAAACAAGAGCTGACTTCATGCTTCACAAGCAGCTAAATACTGAGCTTGTTCCTTTTCCATCAGGTCGAGATCTGCTTGCATCATGATTTTCACAAGATCTCCTAAAGAGGTACGAGACGTCCATCCCAATTTTCGTTTGGCTTTTGTGGCATCGCCGATGAGCAGTTCTACCTCAGATGGTCTGAAGTATTCTGGTGACACCTCTACCAGCACATCGCCCGTTTTAGAATCGATCCCTTTTTCTTCTACTCCTTCACCTTTCCATGCGATATCTATACCTATCTCTTTAAAGGAAAGTTCAACAAAGGAACGAACAGTGGATGTTTGTCCAGTAGCAAGAATGAAATCCTCTGGAGAATCGCATTGCAACATCATCCACATCCCTTCGATGAAGTCTTTTGCGTAGCCCCAATCCCTTTTAGCATCGAGATTGCCCAACACTAATTTTTTCTGAAGCTTGCATTTAATGCGAGCGACTGCAAGTGTGATCTTTCTCGAGACAAATGTCTCTCCACGTCTTGGGCTTTCATGGTTAAACAAGATCCCATTACAAGCATAAAGACCATAGGCTTCACGATAATTCACCACGATCCAGTAAGCATACAGTTTGGCAACACCATAAGGAGATCTTGGATGAAAAGGCGTCATTTCGGTTTGTGGAATTTCTCTGACCTTACCAAATAGCTCTGATGTCGAAGCTTGATAAAATTTAGATTTGGGTGAGGACTTTCTAATCGCTTCAAGTAGACGCAAAGTGCCCAGTGCATCGACATCAGCTGTGTACTCAGGAATATCAAACGACACTTTTACATCGCTCATCGCCGCGAGATTATACACTTCATCCGGTTGAAGCTCAGCGATCAGTTTTTCAAGATTTCCGCTGTCGCTCAAATCGCCATCATGTAAATAAAACCGCTTAGAAAAACGGGGATTGTTCGAACTCTGAATGATTCTACTTTGATTGAAAGAAGAGGATCTTCTGACAAGTCCATGTACCTCGTATCCTTTATCCAATAGATATTCCACTAGATAAGATCCATCCTGTCCAGTTACTCCCGTAATAAACGCTATTTTCATTGTAATCGCCTAACATGAATATGAAGAAAAGATGATTTTATACTCAAACAACTTGAAGTCTAGAGTTTTTGCAGTGTCAGCTTGGCGATAAATTTTTGGTCTTCACTCGCGCCTTGCTATTCAGCAATGGTCGCTCGCTCCAGACACAAAAATTTATACCGCTTCCTTGCAAAACTCTCCAGATTTCAAGTTGTTTGAGTATAGACGATGTTTTGAATTTCTTCAAACGACTTCAATTTTCTGGATAATGAGTCCAATGGATGTTGTGATATAGGAACCTAAGAGCAATTTATAATGGGGATTAAACTTGTAATAAGGCACGTCGATATGCTGATCTAATCTTCCCGTGCCAGAATGATAATTCACAAGCATGACTGTACCTCCTGCTCGTTGAACCTCTTCGATAAGGCGCGCGATGTCTTGTTTTCTAAATAGCACGGTCGGCCCCTTAGAGATTGTGTGTTCATCACTACTTAGATTCAACTCCGTAGTGTGAATCGCAATCCCTCCTGTTTTAAGACACGAGAGGCTCTGACAAATAAATTGAATCCCTTTATCAATACTGCCTAGATGTTCAAGAGAGCAACACGACCACACAAAATCAAATTCTCTCAAAGTAGAGGGAATATTTGCCATGTCCACCACTTGGAATGTGACACGAGCGTTGAACACATCGTCAGGGCAAATCCCTTTGGTATTGAGCATCGATAGATGAGAGGCATGTTCTTGAGAGGTTGTCCACCCTTGACGCTTTGCTTGCTCCAACTGTTGATCTGTTGCAACAATGTGGCAACCATGACGAGCCAATAAAGCGGGTAGTGGTTCTGTCCCTACCCCAAATCCAAGCCCATTAGATCCTTGTTTGATCAGTCCATGCTGACGCAAAGCTTGCAGCACATAGCAGAATTCCCACTGTTTGCGACGAGGGACAGGTGTTTCTTTCATCTCTTCACACCAATGACGGTAATCAGGAGAACGAAACTGGTTCTCTGTAACAAGTTGTGAGGTCAACGATTCAAAAGTTGGCTCGGGCTGGTTCCATTCTTCCTTGACCCAAGAGGCTAAACGGTCGTCTTTGCGTTTTAAAAAGTGCATGAGAACGAAAAAAAACATCTTTGCCTTGGCAGGTGTGGGAATAAATTTTCTGATTCGCATTAACATGACTTAACCTATGAGCTCGTCAAAAGTTTGTAATGTTTTTTTTGCAGTGCTTTCCCACGAAAAAGCTCGACTTCTTTCAAGTCCCTGTATAACAAATTTCTCACGCATTACTGTATTTTCCCAAATTTGCTTCATTCCATCAGCTATCGATCCACAATCGAACGGATCTACATACAAAGCGGCCTTCCCTGCAGCTTCCGGAATGGCAGAAGTGTTTGAGGTCACAACAGGACAACCACAAGCCATCGCTTCGAGAATAGGTAATCCAAACCCTTCATGAAGCGAAGGGAACACCAATGCAATGGCACCTGAAAGAAGATAGGGCAAATCACCATCTTTCACATATTCAAGTAGTTTTACGTGCTCTCCAAGAGCATGCTTGGCGATCGTGTCTCGCATCTTATCAAATACAGGACCTTTGCTTCCCGTGATGATGAGTTGAAAAGCGTCTTGGCTATTCAAACGAAATAAGGCAAATGCTTCTATGACGCGCACCAGATTTTTTCGAGACCACCACCTGCTACTCGTATTAATAAAATAAGGAGATACAATCCCATATTTTTTCAGGACAGGAATCATCTCATCAGAAGGTCGTTTATGAAAAACGAGTGGATCAACACCCAGAGGAGTAACTCTAATCTTTTCAGAGGGGATACCACAGTGTTCGATGAGATCCTTTTTTGTATCTTCTGATATAGTCAGAATCCTATCGGCGCGTTTAAAATGAAATTGCGTAGCTAAGTAATAATGCATTCTACTCAGAATAGAAAACTCTGCTTTTATCTCTTGTGAACAAATGGAGGCAAACAGATCAAAGGCTGTAATGACAGTGGGTACCTTTAACCCAAAAGGGACGGTTTCTCTTGGGACAAACGCCAAATCAAAACTCTCCTTTCGCATCGCTAGAGGCATACCTAAATAAGAAACACCCCTTTTTGGTTTCACAAGTTGACCTACGTACTGTTTTCCTTCGGGAAAGTGAACGAGAGGTTTGCCTGAAAATAATACGTACTGATGTCTTGAATCGACCCGTTGTAAAGCTTCAATCAAATTAAATAGGTACTGAGAGATGCCATGGGTTTCGCGGTGCGTTAAGTTCTGGGCATTAATGGCAATTTTCATAAGAACCTTATTTTCGAAAGAGGTCTAGTGTTGCATCTGTAACTTAACAATGCGCCTTAAGGAAACCACTGTCCATAGTAATGGAATGATGACCGAGACTAAGATTGACAAGTACACCCCTTTAATCCCAAAACGGGAAACGGCAAAGCCTAAACCTGCAAATAGACAGATTCCCGAGAATAGGCGAAAGATGATTTGAGGAACAATTTTATCTAAGGCAATCAGAACACTGCTAAGCGTTGATTGAAGAACTGTCATGACTAAACACAGCGAGACAATGATCCATCCACTAGTTCCCAATGGCTCATCCAAGGGCATCCTAATCCAGGTCGTGATAAAGTCATCTCCTGCTAGAAGTAAAGGAGCACAAGCTGCTAGGAGCAACCCCATTTGCACAAAGACTAATTTTTTCACATGAGCTATGATCCACCCTGTTTCTTTTCGCTCATAGGCGTCTCTAAAGCCTGCGCTATACGCACTGGCAACGCCGATTAATAGAGACGAAACATATAACTGTACTTTCCACGTGATCGTATAATCAGCAACAAAACGCAACGTAGCCATACTAGCTATAACAATCGGAAGGATTTCATTGATCAGCATGTTGAGCAGTTGAAAGATGAGCAAGGGAATGCTCGATTGAAGAATCCGTTTTAAAGCTTTCATTTCAATGGTTGCCCAAGAAATTTTGGCCCAGGAGATCTTCTTAAAACATGCTATACTGCACACAAAATACCAAAGGGAAGGAGCTAGCGTTACAAAGATGAGCAGAGGAAGAATCTTAAAACGAAAGTAAACACCCATGATTAAGGCAATCAAACTCAATAGATAGGAGACAAAATTAACCACGCGAAGAAGGTAATAACGTTGGCAAGCCACTAAAATTCGTCCAAAGAGAGTGAAAGGCAAGATGAGAAGATAATTAACCCCCATGGCGCACAACCCCTTTCTAAAGGCGAGTCCGTATTCAGGATCGGTTACATTGATCACTTTTTCCCAGGGAATATTTAGAGATAGATAAATAGTAGGGCCAAGGCAAATCAGACTAATCCCTATTAAGATAGCAAAAGCAGTACTTACGTAGCTCTGCGCAGATCGATAATCATCTCTGCCCAAAGCTTCCGTCAAGGCGTTGGTCAACCCATTCAAAAGACCAAAATCAAAAAGCTGCATCCAAAGAAAGAACGAACTGATGAGAACCCAGATAGCATAGAGATCTTTTCCTAGATAATTGATTGTAATAGGCGCGGAAAACACTCCAACGATTGCCGCTGCGCCGCCGCTGAGCAGCGTCGTCAAGACACCCCATCGTATGAGTTTGGCACGCTCGAAAGCTTTAGTTTGAGAAAGCGCAAGGTCTGTCATCGATTCATTCTAATGGTTTCTTCAAAGACCTTCAGGTAGTCTTCAGCAGTTTTGTCCCAAGTCCAATTCTTCATCGATTGTTGGGAATGGAGAGCATCTTGACTAGTTTTTTCGGGCTGGACAAGAAGCTGCTCAATTTTATCCGCAATATCCTCTGGACTACGAGGATCAAAAACCGCAGCTCTTACATCATGCACTTTCATGTGCTCAAGAAAGGGTGGGATATTCGACATCGCAACAGGTGTTCCCAGCGCCCACGAATCAAAGCCTGGGCCATTATTTGCTTCGTACAACGACGTATTAAGGGAAACAGCAGCTCCTTGGATTAAGGCATCCACCTCATCATGTGAGACATAACCTAAACCAAATACATTCTGCTCTTCCCTGCCAATTTCAATCCCTTCCCTACAGGCTTTTCCATTAATCCCCTCTGTTCCATTTCCTACGAGAATCAACGACAGATCATGACCTCGCTGCTTCAATAGATAAAGCGCAGTAAGTAGCGGACCAATGTTTTTATGGCTGACGATATTGGTGGGATAGAGAAGATATCGATTACGTAGATTCAATCTCTCTAAAATTTTAGTTCCTATTTCTAAAGGGACCTCACCCACGCGACTCATCGGAGCTATCGGTATGATTTTAGCTTTGCTAGCATACTCTGGATAAAATTTTTGCAGCTCTTGAAACATGAACTGAGTCGAAACAATGGGAACAGAACGAGATAAGAGTTTGGGAACATGGCGATTCAAGGCATCCAATGTCCAAGAAGATCCACAATGACTCGAAAAATAGTACTTGTAATTGAAATCATGGAACGTCCCCACCATTGGACAGCTTAACTCGGGGCATTCCAAATGAAAGGGCCAAGAAAAAAATGCGATGTCAAACCCTTGCACCTTTTTCTCTAGCTCTCGATGCACTTCCCCTGAAAGAGAAAGAGGTAACACGGGGCTTAAGTGTTTGCATTTGGATTGAACGAGTTTAACGACATGCCGGCTGCCTCGAATGCCGAAAAAATCTTTCCCTGTCCATTTGGTCGCAGATAAAGGAACGATATGGATCTGATGGCGCATCGCAACCTCGTCGAGTCGCTCCCGTTTGATCCCATGAGGATTGCCAAAAAAAGTCACATCGATCGCGCGATCGAGTTTCTTCATGGCAGGAAGTAAGGCTCTGACCACACGAGCACCGCCACCTGGATTGGTCACTTGATCGATCACAGCAATTTTCATCAGCGTTCCCCATCATTTAACAAGAGACGCTATCATACCGTTGAAAAAAAAACGATTGGTTTTTGATGGACGGAAATTTGTTGATTTAGGAAAATTCTTCGTTTTTTAGGTGAATATGAAAAAGCTATTGATTACGTGTTTGACCTTGTTCATGCAGTTGCTTTGCGGCTCTGAAATAACTACTGCAGAAATCATTGAAGAAAGAAATGAGCTATTCATTCTTTGCACTTTATCATATCTCCACGTTAATGCGCAGAATCCTATCCAAGTCGGGTATGACATCGCCTCTATCCTCGCTTGGGATGTAGAAGACATCGACCATGTTCCTGATTTTATCATCGATTGCAACCGCACTTTTGAAAAACAGGGAAGCATTTTTCATGCAGAAATGATGGTCATTGAAAGCGCACTGGAACACACTCAAACAAACAACAGTAAAGACAGTCCCGAATCGCATTATAACAAAGTGAAAAAGCGATTAGATAAGACAACCCTCTACTCATCTCTAGAACCATGTCCTTATTGCATCATGGGCATTTCATGGGCCTACGTTCCTAAAGTGATTTACTTCATGGAAGATCCCGCCATCAGAGATGGCGACACCTACATGCCTCTCATCCCCTTTCCTAAGGAATATTTCTTCGGCAGACAACTGACAACGATGATGCCCTCTTCACTTGCTTACGCTAAGGAGATTAATCAAGATTTAAGGAAGATTGCCTTACAACGTCCAAAGCATGATTACGTCTTTGAAACCAAGGAAGGTAAAAAAGTTGTCGACCTCATTCACTATTTCGAAGAAAAAAAAATATTCAAAACAGCCTATGAGCAATTTTTGTCTTATGAAGTGAAATTTTCCCAAAACCAGCAATTGTTCAAAAATTTACACGACGCTCTTCACTGTGCTGTAAAGTAAGACACAACGCTTCCTTGAATTCCAGTTTGCATGTTTTTTTACCACAGAGAAAGGGAGAGCTCAGAGAAAAATCTTCCTTGAAAATCTCTCTCTGTGCTCTCCCTTTCTCTGTGGTAAAAAAATGAAAATAGACCTCTTGCGTAATTAACCTAGGCAAAGCATCTGAAAGAACTGACGCATTAGAAAAAGGGACATGATAAACAGGATATGCACGATACGCATGATAGGTTTATTGCCGCAAAGCGGCATGCGGCTCCGCCGCACCTTCTTTTTTTTATCATGCGCATCATGTCCATCCTGTCTATCATGTTCCCCTTTTAACGGTTCCTGCGTTAATTACGCAAGAGGTTCAATATGTACCGCGTGTTCAAGAATGATGACAGTGATCAACTGGTCTTCTTGAGCTATATAATAGAGCGGTCATACCCAGAAACAAGCCTTGTCCAAAAGCGGATTGTACAAGATAAAAGTCACAACATCCGATGACAAGCAATCCGCAAACAACAGAAAACAAAAACATCGTTTCTGAGGAATAAAGGTTTTTCACCGCTTCTCTTAAAATGGCAAGAAGAAATAGTAGAAAACACGTAATCCCTAAGATTCCCGTTTCTGCTGCAATGAGCAGATAGATGTTATGCACCTTTGAATGAAGCAGCGGCCAATCGCTTGGAGCAAAACGAGACGTATGCAATTGGAAGTTATTATAGCCTACTCCTAACACAGGATTCTCTTTTAGCATTTTCCATGCAATGCGATGGTAAATCATCCTCTCTGTATCAGCTTCTTCGGTTTGTGAATTGTAATTGAAAATACCTCCGCGCGAAGCTAAGGAAGGATAGAAAACAGCTCCACATACCATTATACTCGCTAAGAACAGAATGAGGGTTTTTTTTACCCTAACCTTAGCCCTCCATTGCAAATAGAACCAGATTGTCATGGAAAGAAGTGTAGCAAGAAGTGCAGCTCGTGAAAAACTCAATAGCAAGGTCATGATCTGAAAGACAATAGAGCCCCCAAGAAACCAACGGCACCTTTTGTTTCCTGATGTAAAAAACAAATATGTCGATGATAAAAGGGAACAGAATAAAAATCCCCCTAACACATTAGGATTGGCAACTGTCCCGCAGATCCGTTTGATGTGTGTCATCTCTGTTTTCACATGAAAGAGGCGATCAAAGATCCATCGTTCGCCACTGGGAAGCGGGAAAGTGCAGTACTTCATGCTTTTCTCTCCCAACCATTTAAGCCCCACTTCATGCTGCAAAAAAAATTGAGAGCATCCAATCAAACACTCCACAAGTCCAAGCACGCACATCAGCCAAGCCACCGCTCGAATAAAAGATGTGCAGTGCTCACGACTCAAAGAAATCCTTAAACCATGAAAGAACATCGCCATCATCGCAAACTGAAACCATTGCAAGTACTGAAGGGGATAATGGGAGCTAATCGAACATCCAATGGAAAGCAGCATGATCAACGCAAGAAGTGTGAGAAACTTTGAGGGACCAGCCCACAATACTTCTTTCCATTTCTTTCTATAAATCACAAGAATCGTGCCAGTAAGCGTCAACAGAACAAGATCAGTAGGGAAAAAGGCAATTGTTTTCGAGAAAAACTGAGGTAGGAGGAGATGATCAGGAATACTAGCTACAGAAAACTGTTTAAAGAGGTGGCGCAATATTTTGGGTTGAAAAGGGAGAAGAAAAAAAACGAGAAGAAGAAAAATGGAGACGATTTTCCCCGCGGCTGTTGAGGGGATCGGGATCGAATCTTTTTTATGAACTAGCTCTTGGAGCTTCATCGATGAGATGCCATGTATATACAAATGAACTCAAAAGTTGGTTTTGGGCGGCGTCACCTTGGCAGCAACTCGCGCCTTGCTATTCAGCAATGGTCGCTCACTCCAGACACAAAAATTTACTCCGCTTGCCAAATTCCCAACTTTTGAATTCATTTGTGTATAAAAAAGCTGTTACAAAGTAACGGTATATCACATTGCAACAACCTACTTCAATGAACTTTTTTGTTCCGCACTGGATAGGATTATTAGCGTATGTTCTCTGATTATCTCTGCACTAAATTCAGATAGTGTTATAAAATGCACTAAACGATTTTTCTAAAAATGGCACAAGTTAGAAGAAAATTATTCGTTTTTCTTAATCAGAAGCTAATAATTACATTTATTTGTTAAGTATTACTAAATAATAATTTAATGATTTAAAATAAATAAAGCTTA
>JABDFI010000051.1 GCA_013286595.1 Chlamydiota bacterium
ATATTTCATCAACTTCTATACATTATATCGGACCGTGAGGAAGCATTAATTCATCGCCGCACAAATGAACTTACAGAAAAATTCTCAACACTATTGAATTCGGTTCAGTTATCGAGCCGCCAATTACTAAACGCGGTTAAACATGTATCAAAAACAAAAGAAGTGACACCTGAAGAAGCTATAATATTATTAGCTCGATTAAAGATAGATATAGATAATTTCACTAAAGAATTTGACGCGCTAGAATTGCCTCACAATAATGAATACTTGAGGCAGCTCAAAAATTTGAGAGATAATCTATCAACTTTTTCAACAGACGTGATCCAACCTCAGTTGAAAGATCAGTTTAATAAGGATAAAAGAATTAAAAAAGAATTGGATTACTTTAATGGGGTTACAACCGAGGATGAAACTGCTTTGCATTTGATTTCTTTCAATATGAATGGAAAAACCAATCAATTTACGACTGCACAAGTTATGACTGCAGAGGAATTATTGACTCGTTTATTCAGTGCAGGGGTAACTAAAACTGAAGTTTTGTCAAAACTGAATATGGCGCGTCAAAATAGGAGTAAATTTATCCCAACTATGATTCAAGTTAATAATACTGCTGCTACTGTTCAGGATAGATTGAAGCTTTTTCCGGTCGAGATTAACTTAATATAATAACCCAACTTGCCCCCTATCCTCCTTTATCCGCGAGCTGCGACAGGCAATCTGCTGCGCTTCGTTCGTCGCCAAGGTGAACTACCTTGGCTTCCTCACGAATCTTGCATCTTACCTATCTCGCTTACGCGTCTAAGGGAGGATAGGGGGCAAGTTGGGTTAATACATACTACAACCCGTCAACAACTGTAACAGTTCACATACCCCTTCCTTCTGCGAGGGCGTGTGAACTGTTACTTTGGAAGTGACTAAAAATCCAGACCAGGTTCGTGGATAAACTCTAAGAAGTTGTATTATAATATGCCAGAGAAAAAATTGAATATTCTTTATAAGACACTTGCAGATATGTTACAAATGCTTCTTTGAAAGCTTCGTAACTATTATACTTTCCGCATATACCAAAGTTATCATCCATAAATCGGAATTGCCCTGTTGAGGAATCCATTTGGATATTTATTGCGTGGCCGGCTCCTGGTGCATAAAGTGAAAAAAGAGCTAGTACTTTTTGTCCATTATCTTGGTAAGCTTGGTCTAGGGCTGCTCCTAGGTTTTTTGTAGGATTGTCTTTATTATAAGGAACAGCCACTTCTTTAATCAGATTTAACCCTGCTTGTTTTGCTGAATCTATTTCAACTTTAGTAATCTCTTCTTCAACTTTAGTAATCTCTTCTCTGGTAAGCGCACCCGCTCCTTTTCTTTTGGCTGCATTGTATTCGTGTTTATACTTGGTTTGAGCAACTCGAGAGCTTGCAGAGCTGCCCATCTCTATCTCTTCACTACGTAAATCAGGCTTTATTAATAATTTTCTAAGACGAGCAAGACTATTGTGATAGCAAACACCAGCACCTAAATTGGTGTCCAGTGCCCTAGATTGATCATAGCTTTTCTCAACATGGTCATAATTTGTTGCTAGCCAAAGATGTCTTCGCTTAAAAAGAAATTCATATGCTTTGTCAAAAATACCCGACGCGTGCTCCTCGGCCTTGCGTGTAAACGAATCAATATATGTTTTAATTGAGTCACTGTCATTGAGTGCATTTAGATCTAATAATCTCAGATATTTTGCTTGCAGTCTATTTAATAACTCTTCGTAATGCTCTGCTGGGTTATAGGAGGGAAGTTTTTGCAATACCTTGGAAAACTCACCCTCACTTACTTGATCAATCTCCGCTAAATGTTTTTCCCAGCTGTCTTTCAAGCTTTTAAAAGCACTTTCAGAAAATTTCTCAAATGCCTGAAGCAACTCTGGAAGGTTTTGTATAAAGTTCTTATTAAATGGGGGAGAATTCCTCAGTGCTGGTGGCAAACTAGAGAAGCGCAATTTGATTAGATCGGTTTCAAGTTGCTTACGCTTTTTGGAAATGTTAGTAACCAAAGAATCTGGCTTATCTAAAGATTCTTTAATGATTTTGAACATTTGAGACTTCCCTTCTTGCTGCATGCGTTTCATGATATCTGGAAAATCGTGCAATGCTTTCTCAAGATTGGGGTATTTTTGAGCTAAATGTTCAAGTAACATCATTTCAAAAGGGAAAGGTTTAAAAGAGGTTATACTATGTAGCAGGTCGAGTGCATTATTTAGAGTTTGCATCTGCTCATTGCTAACTCCACCTGACTCTTTGAGTTTTTTTAAATCGCTTTGAATCCCTTTAATTTTTTCGGATAATTCTCTATCACCGAGATCAAGCCCTTTTGTTTTTTCCTTGATCGAATCAAAAGAGGCTGGCTTTATTCCGATCAAGATTTTTGGTGCTGCTCTTTCAACACCAGGAGGTTTAGGTGCGGCTTGTGCAGGTTCGAACCGTCCTCTTAGACTTGAAACTTTACTAGTCGGTGCTAAATCGGGCAGGGAGATCTTAACTGGAGAAGGTGAAGGAACCTTATCTCCAGGAAGAGATGCAGGGAACGGCTTAGGCCCGGATGGAGGTGAAGGAACCTTAGGGGGCGGCTTAGGTCCGGGTGGAGGTGAAGGAATCTTATGTCCAGGAGACTCAGGGGGTTTAGGTGCAAGTGGAGGCGATGCCACCGAACTTGGCTCTTCAAGCTTACGACTTAAATCTTTTATTGCTTGAGACAAAGGAGATCCACCAGCTTTTTTGTTGATTTCCTTATTAATCTCTTCAATTTTTTTCAAAAAATCTGTTGCGTTTTTGAGTTCCTCTTCTGACGTAGGTTTTTCTTGTATTACGCCTTGTATTACGGCCTCAACAATACTATGGATTCTAGAGGCTGCTTTTGCCGAACCTATAATATTATAAGCCAATATATCTGCGTTAGTATTCAAAACTCTATCAAAGTCTTTTATCGAAGATAACGACATAATAATACCCAAGTTTATTTACAGTTGTTTATATATTATAATAAAATAACAAAACAGTGTTTTATGTCGCTTTATTTAATAAAAGTGCAATTGTTTAATTATAAGTAACATGAAATAATAATTAATTTATTGTTAATGAAATTAACGTGTTAAAAATATTGACAATTAACTAATTATTATGATGTTAATTTCTATATTTATTTAATTTATTGCGCATTGATTTTATCTGCTCTATTTGTTTTTGTTGTTTGGAAATTGACTTAAGTTATTGAAAATAAATGAGAAGGTGATTGCAAAACTCCCCGACCCAGAAAAATCGATGATTTTGAGTCCGTTTGCCGGCCCTTTTGAGCTATCTTGCCCCATGAGGCACATACTCCAAGAGAATAGGGGGCTCGGGGATGAGGTGGCAAGATGGCTCAAAAGGGCGATTTTCTGCTTTGCTATTAACCCAACTTGCCCCCTATCCTCCCTTAGACGCGTAAGCGAGATAGGTAAGATGCAAGATTCGTGAGGAAGCCAAGGTAGTTCACCTTGGCGACGAACGAAGCGCAGCAGATTGCCTGTCGCAGCTCGCGGATAAAGGAGGATAGGGGGCAAGTTGGGTTATTACCTCTCTAATATCCCGTACATCGTGTGCAGGGGCAGGCCGGGGTAATCAAGTGCTTTCACATTTCTTCCCGATATTTGGCAAATGAAAATCCTATTCACAAGATTGAACTTTCCAGTATAACATGCAAAAGATACGAGGAGTGTTTCATGAGGAAATGGGTTTATCTATCGCTTAGCGTCTCTCTGCTTCTTAGCAGTTGTTCCAAGAACCAAATCGATAGAAAACCTCAAGGCCAGGAACTTCGACTGAACTTCCGCAGTGAGCCTTTAAGTATCGATCCGCGTAAACCCAATGATGTCACCTCCTCTCAGTTTCTCAAGATGTGTTTTGATGGCTTGACGCGTATGGGACCAGATGGGGAACTTCAATTGTCCCTAGCTGAATCAGCTGATGTCTCAGAAGATCAAAGAATTTATACCTTAAAGTTAAGAAAGTCGTTGTGGTCAGATGGGATGCCCGTCACTGCCTACGATTTTGAGGGCAGCTGGAAAACCATGCTCGATCCTCTCTTTCCTTGTGAGTATGCTTCCGATCTCTTCATTCTCAAGAATGGAAGGGCTGCCAAAAATAAAAAATGTTCCATGGATGAAGTGGGTGTCCGCGCTTTAGATGAGTACACGTTGCGCATCGAACTTGATCATCCAGCTCCCCTGTTTTTATCGATACTCTCCACGCATGCCTTTTACCCCTCGCCTCAGCATATTACTTCGAAGTATCCTCATTGGGCGGATAAAGCAAATCCTCACTATGTGACCAATGGGCCTTTTAAGCTGGTAGAATGGAAACAATCGGATCACATCACTTTAGAAAAAAGTGAAACTTACTGGGATAGCGCCCATGTTAAGTTGGATCGGATTCAGATGTTGCTCATCGAGGATGAAAACACGGAATTGACGATGTTTGACAATGGGGAATTAGATTGGGCTGGCAGCCCTTTATCCACGCTTCCTTTAGATGCAATGCCCGCTTTAATCAAGACAAAACGGGTGACCACTTTCCCCATGGCAGGCGTCTATTTTTACATCCTCAATACGCAAGATCCCTTATTAAAGAATGTGAAGTTGCGGCGAGCTTTTGCCCTGGCGATCAACAGACAAGAATTGATTGACAATGTGATCCAATCAGGACAATCTCCTGCCACCTGTTTCATCCCTCCCGCTCTATCTCCAGAAAAACAGTATTTCCAAGACAATGATGTCTTACGAGCAAGACGCCTTTTTACTGAAGCTTTAACGGAATTGCAACTCACAAAAGAGCAACTACCGATCATCACATTGAGCTACAACACGATGAATTCTCATCATAAAATTGCTCAGGCGATCCAAGGTCAATGGTTCAAAGCATTTGGGATTCATGTCGCTCTTGAGAATAAAGAATGGAAGGTATTTCTGGATGAACAACGACATGGGAAATTCCAGATTGCTCGTATGGGAGGTATTGCCAACAACTACGATCCGATCGGTTTTCTCGACCGGTACCGGTATCTCTCAAGTGAGGAAAATTTCTCTCATTGGACAAATCCCCGATTTACCGAATTATTAGAAAGCGCCGATCAAACCATCGACGAGGCGTTGCGCACGCAGCTCATTGCCGAAGCCGAACAAATTTTCATGGATGAAATGCCGGTCATCCCCATTTATTTTTATACGGGTAGTTACATGAAACAGCCCTATGTCAAGGGGGTCTATGTCTCAGAATTATCCGATGTCGATCTCAAGTGGGCTTACGTGGAGATGCAATGATCACTTATCTTGCTAAAAAGATCGGTATCCTTCTGCTCTCGTTATTCATTGTGATCACTCTGACTTTCTTTCTCATGCACGCCATACCGGGGGATCCGTTCATCCAGGATAAGGCAATCCCTGAAGAAATTCTCAAGGCGATGCATCAGCATTATGGGCTTGATCAACCGCTGTGGATTCAATTTGGCAAGTACTTAAATGGGATCATCCATTTTGACCTAGGCCCTTCTTTTAAGTACCAAGGGCGCACGATCAATGAGATCATCTCGCAAGGGTTTCCCGTTTCCTTGTGTTTAGGATTAGAGGCTCTGTGTTTAGCTGTTTTTGGCGGCGTGAGCTTGGGTTCAATCGCTTCTCTCTATCACAACCGCTGGCAAGACCATCTGACCATGGTGGTTGCGGTAATTGGCATTTCGGTTCCCAGTTTTATCCTCGCTTCATTTTTGCAGTACTTATTGGCGATGAAGCTCGATCTTTTGCCCGTTGCTCGTTGGGGCACCTTCAGCCAGTCGATCATGCCGGCAATTGCCTTGGCAGCGCTTCCTATGGCTTTTATCGCTCGCCTTACACGCGCCAACATGGTTGAGGTATTGCAACAGGATTACATCCAAACCGCGCGCTCAAAAGGTCTGAGTGTCTTCCGCATCACAGTGCGCCATGCTCTTCGCAATGCGCTTTTCCCTGTCATCACTTACCTAGGACCTTTAAGTGCCGCTGTCTTTACGGGGAGTTTTGCCATTGAAAAAATTTTTGGGATCCCAGGCCTTGGACAGTGGTTTGTCACGAGCATCACCAACCGAGATTACACGATGATCATGGGAACGACCATTTTTTACAGCGCGATTCTGATGCTGTGCATTTTTATCGTCGATATTTTATACTGCTTAATGGATCCACGTATTAAATTGACAGCATCTGATGTCTGATGACACTATCCTCTTCACCCCTTTAAGTTCTTCTGCTCGCGCAACAGTAGAAGAGGCGGAAATTCTTCCTAGCTCTTCCTATTGGAAAGAGGCGTGGATCCGACTCAAAGCAAATCGCCTGGCGATGTTTGGCTTGTATGCATTGTGTTTCTTGATTGTGATGGCAATCCTTGGGCCTTTTCTCTCTCCTTACAGCTATTATGAAACGCATCTACAGCTAAAAAACCAATCCCCAGACGCCCAATTTTGGCTGGGCACCGATGAGCTCGGACGCGATCTCTTCACTCGTTGCTGGTGGGGAGCGCGCATCTCTCTTTTTGTGGGAATTACAGCTTCTCTTGTCGATCTGATCATCGGCGTACTCTATGGATCAATTGCAGCCTTTTTTGGTGGGAAAACGGACGAATGGATGATGAGGATCGCCGATGTTTTATGTGCCATTCCCTACCTACTTGTTGTCATTTTGCTCATGGTGATCATTGGCTCCGGCATCACCTCGATCATCTTAGCCTTGACCCTCACAGGATGGATTAACATGGCGCGGATTGTACGCAGCCAAATCCTTCAGCTAAAACAACAAGATTTTGTCACAGCAGCGCATGTGATTGGAGCCTCAAATCGAAGGATATTATTCCGCCATCTGATTCCCAATGCCATGGCTCCGATCATCGTGACCCTGACCCTGACCATTCCCAGTGCGATTTTTGCTGAAGCATTCTTGAGTTTTCTAGGTTTGGGAGTACAAGCGCCCATCGCTAGCTGGGGAACAATGGCTAATGACGGCCTTCCTGCGTTGAGATATTACCCGTGGCGTTTATTCTTCCCTGCTATCCTGATCAGTTTAACCATGTTCAGCTTTAATGTTCTTGGCGATGGCCTGCGCGATGCTTTTGACCCCAGGTTAAAAAAATGACAACGTCACTTCTTGATGTAGAAGATCTCAACGTCTCCTTTCACATGCGCCATCGCAGCTTACACGCCGTGCGTGGAATCACCTTTACTCTTCACGAGGGACAGACCATTGGGATTGTCGGAGAATCGGGATGTGGTAAAAGTGCAGCAGCTAAAGCGCTTGTCCAATTGCATCCGCGTCACAATACAACCATTCAAGGCAAAGTCCTCTATAAGGGGCAGAATCTTCTCGAACTTTCTGATCGACAGATGCAACGCGTAAGAGGTAAAGAGATCAGCATGATCTTTCAAGATCCGATGAGCTCGTTGAATCCCACAATGAAAATCGGAACGCAAATTACTGAAGGGATTAAAAGGCATCACCCCGAACTCTCTTCTCAAGCCATACGACAACAAGCGATCGACATGCTGTCCAAAGTGGGGATCCCCTCTCCAGAATTGCGTTTTGATGCATATCCTCACACTTTAAGTGGAGGAATGAGACAGCGAGTGATGATCGCACTGGCTCTTGTGTGTCAACCCCACCTTCTCATTGCCGATGAGCCCACTACAGCTCTCGATGTGACGATCCAAGCTCAAATCCTCGATCTTTTGAAAAAGATCAAACAAGATGGCAACATGAGCATCATTCTCATCACCCATGACTTAAGTGTTGTCGCTCATTTTTGCGATCGCGTGCTCGTGATGTATGCCGGTAAAATTGTGGAAGATGCTCCTGTGCATCAACTCTTTTCACAACCTCAACACCCCTATACCAAGCGATTATTACTAGCTATTCCCCGTTTAGATCAAGCTAAAAACCAATCGCTTCACCCCATCGAGGGAATGCCTCCCAATTTAAGTTTGCCTCTTAAGGGATGTGGTTTCTGTACCCGCTGTGAAGATGCGATGCATATCTGTGCTGAGCAAGGTCCTGAACTAATCCATGTGGGACCCCACCATCGCGCAGCCTGTTTTAAACATGATAAGAGAGCTCGCCCATGACACAGCCTCTTGTTGAAGTCAAACAGCTCTCCAAACATTATTCTCTGAAAGGAAAAATGCTGCGCGCTCTTGAGGGGATCTCCTTTGCCATTGCCTCAGGTGAGACGCTGGGATTAGTAGGAGAAAGTGGCTGTGGGAAATCGACGACGGGACGCTGTCTCTTACGTCTTGAAAATCCCACTGCAGGTCAAATCACTTACCAAGGAAAAGATCTCGCTGTGATGACACCGCAAGAGATCCGTGCTTTTCGACAACAAGCCCAAATGATTTTCCAAGACCCCTACGCCTCGCTCAACCCTCGCATGACAGCGGGAGAGATCATCGCAGAGCCTTTGAGGATCCATCAACTGGTCCCCGATCAAGACATTTCTAAGGAAGTCTCACGCCTTCTTGATCTCGTGGGCTTAAGTCAATCGAGCATGATGCGCTTTCCTCATGAATTTAGCGGTGGACAACGACAGCGGATCGGGATTGCGCGCGCATTGGCCATGCGTCCTCGATTTATCGTCTGTGATGAACCAATTTCAGCTCTCGATGTTTCTGTGCAGGCTCAGATCATCAATCTTCTCAAGCAGCTCCAACGAGAATTGCAATTATCCTACTTGCTCATCGCGCATGATCTGGCAATGGTCAAGTACATCTCCGATCGTGTAGCTGTCATGTATTTAGGCCATCTTGTGGAGGTAGCGCCTGCTGACGAGCTCTATCACTCTCCACTGCACCCCTACACACAGGCTCTTCTTTCTGCAATTCCAATCCCCGATCCTGAAGTAGAACGCTCACGACACAGAATTATCCTCAAAGGAGAAATCCCCTCGCCTCTTACCCCCTTACAAGGTTGCCCCTTCGCCTCGCGTTGTCCTTTAGCTAAAGAGCAATGCCATCACGTACGCCCTCTGATGAAAGAGATCAAACCCGGTCATACGGCGGCTTGTCACTTACTCTAGAATCCCCTGCCCGTGCCCTTGCCCCAATTAATGGTACAAAAGGTTTATTGAAAGCTCTTGAGAATAATCGTTAGTGATGCAGAATGTGCCTATGCGTATTCGATCTTTGCTCATCTGTTTGTTAACCTTTACTGCTTCACTCAGCATGCTTCATGGGCATGGAAAATGGTGGAAGCAGGAGCTCTATTTACCTCCTTCTTCTCTTTTACTTCATGCCTTGCGTTGGTGTGAAGGCGAAGGAGTTGCCCTCGATTTGGGATGTGGTGTAGGCAATGATACCGTTTTTCTCGTAAATCAAGGCTGGAGAGTGTGGGCAATCGATTCTCATTCTAAATCGCTACAGTTATTGAATAGTCGAGGTGACATCGAAGCGCCCTATCGACTAACAACTCTTAAGTGCTCGTTAGAATCGTTGCATTGGAAAAAATTGCCCCCTGCGCAACTAATTGTCGCAGATCACGCTTTGGCATTTTGTCGCCCCGATCGATTCATGCGGATATGGAGAAACCTCTGCAATCAGTTAGTTGTAGGTGGGAGATTTGTCGGGCAGTTTTATGGAGTCAATTTCCGTGGATTAAATGGATCGTCGGTGGTCTTTTTAAACTGTGATCAAGTGATCTCACTCTTTGACGATTTTGAGATTGAATTCTTTGATGAAGTAGAAAAAGACGAGTGGTGGACGAATAGTTCTTTCGTCCACTGCCATGTATTTAAAGTTATCGCTCGTAAAAAATGCCGTTCCTTCGAGTTCCCCTAACTTCGAGTCCAAACTATTCCGTTTCGAGTCCAAACTATTCCGTCAAGAAATAATACCTTCTGAAGGTTCAGTGTCACCTCAAAAAAAGTTCTTGCAGCAGCATAGGTGATTCCCGAATCAACTAGTTTAAGTGATCTTAAAGATTTGAGTTTTAATAGGGGGGTAAGGCCAGCATCTCTGATCTTATAGCACCCGCTTAGATCAAGTGAGCTTAAGAGTGTGATTTCTGATAGATGCTCAAGGCCAACATATGTGATGTTATGGCACATACTTAGATCAAGCGAGCTTAGAAATTTGAGTTTTGATAGATAGGCAAGGTCAGCATCTCTAATCTTATGGCACCCGCTTAGATTAAGTGAGCTTAAGAGTGTGAGTTTTGATAGATGGGCAATGCCACCATCTGTGATCTTATCGCACCCCTTTAGATTAAGTGAGCTTAAGAGTGTGAGAGTTACTAGACGGGCAAGGCCAGCATCTGTGATGTTATTGCACCAGTTGAGATTAAGTGAGCTTAAGAGTGTAAGAGTTGCTAGATGGGCAAGGCCAGCATCTGTGATGTTTAACCCGCATAGATTAAGTGATCTTAAAGATTTGAGTTCTAATAGATGGGCAAGACCGTCATTTGTGATCCTAAAGCACCCACCTAGATCAAGTGAGCTTAAGAGTGTGAGTTTTGATAGATGGGCAACGCCATCATCTGTGATCTTAAGGCACCTATTGAGATCAAGTATTCTTAAAGATTTGAGTTCTAATAGATGGACAAGGCCAGCATCTGTGATCTTATGGCACCCGCTTAGATCAAGTGATCCTAGAGATGTGAGTTTTGATAAATGGGCAAGACCATCATTTGTGATCTTAGTGCACCCACTTAGATTAATAGAGGTAATGCGAGCACCACTTGCAATTTCTTGATCAAGAATTTCTTTAAGTTTGTCATCTGATAAATCGGACCGGTCAGAAAAATCTAGACAACCTTCGTTAACGCGAGATAGCTCACTACAATCTTTGCATGCTTGACGGAGGCTAGTTAAATCTGTAGCACCAAGGAAGCCTAAAATATGTTCGGAAAGGTCTCTAGAACCAAGGAGAGTCTTTATGTTAATCACAGGCGAACGGGAAAGTGCTGACGCGGGCTTCGCCGTCACAGGCGCTGGCAGCTCTAAAGTTAAAGGAGCTAAGCGTAAAGAAGGGGCCACAGGCATTGTCGGTTGTAAACGTACATACGCAGGCTCAGCTGCCACTGGTAAAGTTAAAGGAACTAAGCGGAATAATGAAGGATCTAAGCCGAATAATGACATTGTTAATCTCATAATTGCAATTGTTTATAGTTTATAATTATATTAATAATTTCATTTTTTGTAAATGATTATTTTTTTATCATTTTTTATGTAAGGTGTTTTAGAAATGTCCTCTCCTCGCACTAAAGTATTTATTACTAAGGCAATTATAGGGAGAGGATTATGAGTACCAAAGAGTTAAATAGGGCCGAAAGTCCTTTCTAAGTTAAATCAGACGATGCTTTCACAGATCCAAGCAGCTGATATTCTAGGCATTAAGTTGTAGACAGGTTAGAAGGTTTATTCAAAGAAAAGAGGGTTTAGGAATTTTTCAAAAAGAAGAAATGTAAACTAATATTTTTAAAAAAGAGTGAACATGAGAGAAGATCTTAGGCGCTGAAACTTTATCCCAATTTTTGAATTCATTTGTGTATAAATCGAGAACCTACAAAAAGTGTCATAAGCGGTGTGGTTTCAAAAAACGCCTTAAGGAAACCGAAAAACTTACCAAGTAGCTAGCAGGCGATCTGATAGCGATCACACATGTGAGTAAGGAAATCCCAGAGAGCATTGAGGACGCGTTCAGCAGCTTGAAGAGAGATCTCTGCGTTCTGTGAGCTGACATGTTGAGCAAGTAGTGCTCTTTCCACACGAGCGTGTTCTTCGTCTGCTGCGATATGGATGCTAAAATAATGCCAGGCTTGAGGTTTTTCGAGACCATAAAATCTCTTTAATCCATCAATTTTTGAAGTGCAGATAGCGGGAATTTGACTCTCATAAGCATACAGAGCAGCAATCCCCTCAGCCGTTCCTTGGTCCCGACAGATCGAGCGAAATTCGTTAATGAGGGTTTGAATGGATGCGCTGGGAACATGCTGGTCAAGTACCTCAGATGTTACGCCAAGACTGAGAACAAACTGCCTCCACAATTCAGGATGATTGGGTGAGCCCCCTTCTTCTTCCATAAGGTTGCGCAAAATTTCTTTGCGTGTCTCCGCATCTTCTGTGTGAGAGTGCACAGCGGATAAATAAGTTGGGAAAGCTCTGACGTGGTGATAGTATTCTTGAGCGTATTCTTGGAGACATTCTCGAGAAAGACGCCCTTGTGACCACGCGTGATAAAAAGGATGATTGAGCAAATGCTTTGCTTGTATCTGACGATCTAAATCCAAAAGAAATGTATCCATTCTTATCTCCTAGCTAAGATGTCGGAATCGGGGGTTTCAAATTCCCATCAATAGTAACTTGTTCGATGAACATCATTAAAGGGCGCACCCAAATCTCTCCTTTGACATCTTCATAAACAACCATTTCTTCTAAAGTTTCACTATGACGTGCGGTGGAAATGACCTTATAATGGGGTCCTTTGTAATGCTCGTAAAAATCACCAACGACAATGGATTTTGCTTCTTGAGAATATTGAGGTGGGGCTGCATGTGTTAACATAGAGAATCCTTCCTGTTTTTTTAGGAAGAATTTACTAAAAAACACAAAGAAACACAAGTGTTTTGCAATTGCCTCTTTAACGAAAACCTGTGGTGCATACCATCACTCGGCACGTGGCACGTCGTAAAATAGTTTCCGTGATCGCACCGATTCCCTTTGTTTTGAGAAGTTGAACATGTTTAGACTCGCCAAGAACGATGAGATCGCATCCTCCCAGTTTGGCAGCTTCCAGAATCGAGTCTGCGATGGAACGGGATCTGACAAATGAATACTCGATCTCAACATCAAATTCAGAAGCGATCTGTTCGACGTGTTGCAAGGTGACAGCTGCCCGTTGGATCAGATGAGGAATGGGGCTATCAGGGGGCAAAGAAAGGGGGATCTGCACCACTTGAAGTACAGTGAGTTTGGCTTGATGTAATTTTGCCATCTGACAAGCCATTTGAACGGCTTCCGTATATCTCCACGTGCGCATAGGAACTAAAATGTGTTCGATTTTAACGGGTTTAAATTCTGGTAGTTTTACCGGTTCTATTTTGGGAAAAGGGTGAACGACTTTTTTTCTGCTATGAAGATAGTAAACTGCTATCCCTCCGATCATCCAAGCAATACCCAACCATCTTCCTTCCGGCTTGGTGATAACGACAAGACACCATACGCTAAAGGTGGCTAAGGCTCCGATAATAGCTGTGACGGGAATCGAATAGGGGCCAAAAGGGATTGAGCATCGGATTTTAAAAGGGCGTTTTAACTCTGGTTTTTTGATGCGCAAGGCAATAAGCGACAGATGTGCTGAGAGAAAGGCCAACATCGCTCCAAAATTGTATAAATCAGCCAAAAAAGTGAGTTGTGCTCGACTCACTAAAACGATAAGGATGGCAATTAATGCAAAAAAACCAAGAGAAAATAATGGCGTACGAAAGCGGGGGTGCACATAGGAAAAGGCTTGAGGCAGCTGATGGTGTTGCGCCATGTTGAAAGAAAGTCGTGAAGCTCCTAGCAAACCAGCGTTGGACGCCACAGTCAGCACGATGGCAGCAATGGCTGCAATACAGGGAGATAACAGCGCTTTTCCATAGGGCAATCCATCGACGATGGCTGCAATCGGGTTGAGAAGATAAGTGGTTCCTAGTTCAAAGGGTGTTACGGTGGAAAGCGCGACAACAGAGATCCCAAGATAAATGACGCATAAAAATGTCATCGTGGTCAGAAGCGCCCGAGGGATTGTCTGAATGGGACGTTTCGCCTCAGCTCCCAGCTGCGCAATCGATTCGATTCCTGTATAGGCAACCATCGCCATAGCCGTTCCTTTCCAAAATTGTGCCCATGTAGGAGACCAGCCTGCACCTGCAACATTGATCCTCATGTGGTCAAAGATAAGAGAAAGATTGAGCAATGTACTCAGTCCGATCACAATAATCACACCCTGAACCAAGATCGTAGCTGCTGTTAAGAGAAAGCTGATGCGGGTTGACTGCGTCACGCGAAAAACGTTCATCACAAACAGTAAAATGATCAGGGCGACTGTAAACCCAATCATTAACGGTACTTGATTCAAATCAGAGAAAAAATAGGAGAGATAGGGACCTACTGCCACAGCAGATATAGCAATGGTGACAATGTAATCAAGCAACAACCCCCAACCTGCGATGAATGAGATCAAATCGTTAAAGGCGTGGCGTGCAAAGGTCGCTGATCCTCCCGAATCGTGCAACATCGACGTCATTTCTGCATACGTGAGAACGGTGCAAATAAATACGATGCCTGCCAAGAGGAGTGCAATGGGGGTAGCTCCTAAAGCAAAAAGTGCTGTAATACCTAAGGCATAGTAAATCGATGAGCCTAAATCTCCATAGCCGATGGCAAAGAGATCCAATACACCAAGAACCCTTCGAAAGGTCGTTTTTTTTAAATGGGCAATGGCCGCTGCTAATTTATGCTCTGACATACTTTTCTATATGAGTGCTCTTTTGATTTTTATCAATTGCCCAATTTATTCCTACTATGGTAGCGTACGCATGCTGATTTGATAGTTCATGATGGTAGATGTGTCCACGCTTTTGTCCCCCGCTGCAATGAAACAGCATTATCCCTTGACTAATGATGGGGCACTGTTTCTTTTAAAATCTCAGAAAACTGCAAATCACATTTGTAAAGGTAAAGATCCAAGAAAAGCTGTGATCGTCGGCCCTTGCTCCATCCACGACAAGCGCTCTGCCATGGAATATGCACGGCGTTTTAAGGAACTTGCCAAAAAAGTCGAAGATTCTCTCTTTTTGATCATGCGCGTCTACGTCGAAAAATCTCGTACAGTAACGGGTTGGAAAGGATTATTATACGATCCTTATTTGGATGGAACTCATGATGTGCAAACAGGGCTCATGTGGGCAAGAGAACTTTTCCATCTGTTAACCGATTTGGGAATACCTACTGCAACAGAATTTGTCGATCCTTTAGTTGCTTGCTACTTTCACGACCTCATCACCTGGGGATTTGTGGGAGCTAGGACATCTGCCTCACAGCCACACCGTCAGTTTGCCTCCTCACTCACCATCCCCATCGGTTTTAAAAATAGCACAGATGGCACGGTCGATGACGCAGTCCATGGAGTTGCAGCTGCGAACATTCCCCATTCCTTTCTTTCTATCGATGAAGAAGGACGTCTTGCTTTATCTAAAAGCCAAGGCAATTCTGGAACACACATTGTGTTAAGAGGCGGAAATGATTGCACCAATTACGATGTCTGTTCTGTAGCCGATGCAGTCAATCAATTAAAAAAATGGGATCTTCCTACTCGTTTGATGATCGATTGTTCTCATGGAAATTGTCAAAAGCAGTTTCACAAACAAGCTGACGTGTTTAACCATGTCATGGAACAGTGGGAAAGAGGAAATGAAACGATCTTTTCCTTGATGCTAGAAAGTCATCTAGAAGCTGGTAATCAAGCGATGACCAATCAACCTGAGCACCTAAAATACTCCCAATCGATCACAGATCCCTGCATCGATTGGGAGACGACAGAGACGTTGATCCTCTCTGCTCATCAGGTACTGTCTTCTTGTTTAATTTCTTGAGAAACTTCTTCATCCACTGTAATCAAATTGACCCATAATTGATGTTTCGCTTGCCGAAATACTTCCCCCTTGCCAGTGACAAGAGTTGCTTTATAGGTCAGTATCCCCCCTTTTTGATGGTAGTCATCATTAAGTAGTTTATACGTGGTGTAATCCATCCTTTTATCGACAGGGATATGGATCGTTGTTGTCGTATAATCCCAGAAAATAAGATCTAAGAGAATTTCGGGTTGCTGATCGATCACCTCTTGAGGCACGCGCCAATCGATGATCAGCATTTGGCCTAAGGGAGGGTTCTCTCGACGTGGATCAGGGCTTCCCACATTGA
>JABDFI010000052.1:0-4939 GCA_013286595.1 Chlamydiota bacterium
CTTGAGATGGATGTAGACGTCACCCTCTGGCGCGTGAAGAGAACCATCATTCTCAATGGAAGTATCTTTAAGTTCACCCTCGACCATGAAGTTGATCAATCCATCACCGCTAAAGTCGAGGGTGATTTTTTCACCTGAGGCGAGAACAACGCGGCCCGCGCGAGCAGAGATGATCCCTTCGTTCTGAATATGAGGAGCTAATAGAGCTACTGATCCATCAGCTGTTAGTTGACCTTGGTTCACAATGCTAGAAGCTTGTTTGTCGGGATCGAGTTGAAATTGCAGGCGATCAGAAAGAAAATCTTGGTTCTTGATATCAAGGGTTGAAACGATGAGTGATCCCACGTTCACTTGCGCTGTAGGACTAAAGAAAACGCCATTTGAGTTGACAAGGATCACTTTGCCATTGCTTTTGAGTTGTCCAAAGATTTTGCTGGGATCTTTTCCCACCACGCGATTTAATACAGCTGCTTTTTTGCTGGGTTGGATGAAGTGAACGGATTCCCCTTTTTGGATGTTAAAGGAATCAAAGTTAATGATCGATTTATCAGAGGCATGAACTTGTAGAGAGTTGGCGTCGGGATGAGAAATCGAGACCTGGCCTGAAACAACCTGTTCCCCTTCTGGCAAAGCTGAGAGAATCGCTGGAATAAATAGACTCAACCACGTACTGCTCTTTAGTAGCAAGCTCCATGATTCTTTCATAATGGCGTCCTTATTTTTTGCTGTTCTAGAACAATTGCCAATCCACTTTGAAATAGAAGACGTTATCGGATGATTTTTTATCCGTGGTCATAGGAAATCCGATATCAAAACTCACATCGAAGCCCCAAGGGCCATAAACTCTAAATCCAGTTCCGATACTGGTTAGGAAAATAGAATGTTTTTGATCTTCCCCCCCACCATTGAGAAACACTCCGCCATGATCGACAAAAAAGACGAGTTGTAAGAAGTCTTTCCATTGGCGTTTCATCCAAGGCACTTTGTCACAGACTAGCCACGGAAAGGGCGTGCGCCCTTCAAGGTTAATATAATAGCCATTGTCGCCTAAACCCACGGCCAGAGGATAGCCTCTAACTGTATCCACACCGCCAATGTAGATTTGCTCAGGAATGGGAAGTTTATAGGGAGTGGCCTGTGCTGTCACATTGGTTAAGAGAAAGCAATGTCCTGGCAGCGATTGAAGTCGTCTCCAATCGAGATCGAGATAGACGAATTGTCCCCCAGCACCTACTCGGCTGCAACGGCTATCTACAGAATGGAGTCCCCCCAGAAAATCGGGAATACCAACAGACAAATTCGTTTCAAATAAATGGCGCACACATCCGTTCATTCCATCCAAAGAGAACCCGCCATAGAGAATGCGCAATTTATCATCGCTAATGGTTTTTCCATGGGAAAAATTGGGGATTTTTGTGTAGTCAAAAGCTAGGTAGACATCTGTGTTTAAATAAAGTGCTCGATGCAGAGCTTGATTAACAGCGATAGTTCCTACTTGAGATCTACCTTCTAAATCGAACTCGGTATCGCGATTCACTTCAAAGTTGGTATAGACATATCCAGCATCAATGCTCGTGCCTCGCGTATTGATGGGCACATTATAAACTGCATTGATGAACTGAAGATCCTCAGCTGGCCATCCTAGCACGCCTCCAACTCTCAATGTATCCCCTTGAAAAACGGCATTGCCCCAATCAAGTCTTGCTCCACTGCGATTTAAAGTGGTGATATGGGTTCCGTAATTATTCGTGTTGGCATAGAGATGGATAGGATTATCATCTTCAACTTTTAAAACGAGATCGGCGGTTCCTAGCTCACAACCTTTTCGAAACACTGCCGCCACATCGAGATCGGTGTTGTCATTCAATAGCAGTAATTCTCTAACCACGGTGTTATAATTGATCGGTTTGCCTTGAAGACGCTTAAAGTACTTTCTAATGAAAGAAGTTTTATAGTAGCAGTTTCCTTCAACGCAAATGTCTCCAAGGCAACCTTCGACGATCTGTAAACATAATGTGCCATCAGCAATCTCTTGCTCAGGAGGAAACACCCGTGCGAGAAAATAACCATCACAGGCGTATTTCTGTTGAATCACTTGAGCGATGTCGCGGATATCACTCATCGACAATTCACAGTGGATATAAGGATCCACTAATTGCTGTAAACATTCACAGGAATAGATCGAGTTGCCGACAAATTGAATCGAGGTGAGATGAACTGTTTCATTGCCAAGATCGAGTTGTTCTTCAGGAACTTCAACCTCAATCAAAGGAATGGGTCGAAAAGGCTCGATTTTTTTAACGGAAGAATCTCGTTCCAATTGCTTCTCAACGATACCAGCATTGGAATTCGGAGGGCCAATAAAAACGGCGTAACTCTGGGTTGTTTCAATTAATAGAGCGCTCAAACAGAGCAAACCAAGGCGATAGGTTCTCATACATACCGGGCGTTATACAACAAATTTAAACTTGTAAAGGAACTCTAAAAGAAATACAAGAATTTTTAGAGGCAATTGCAAAATTCCACGCCACAGCAAAATCGCCCTTTTGAGCCATTTTGCAAACTGGCTCAAAATCATCGATTTTTCGGGGTCGGGGAGTTTGCAATTGTATCTTTATCGCGAACGTCGAGAGTGAAGGCGGTAGAGATAAAAAGGAGCGGCACAACAAATGAGCATGCCTAAAATAAGCGTAAGCTCATAAGAAAAGATACTGCCAACTGGCACCTGGCTAGGCGGAATGAAACCAAAGAGTATCACGGTCGTACAACACGCGATGCCAAGACCACAGACAGTCCACATTCCCACTTCCTTACCAGGTACGCGGAAATGTCTATAGACGTGTGGTTGATGATAATACAATTTCAGGGCTGCAGCAAAAAGAGCTACATAGACGAGAAGGGCAAGTTGCGCTGTCATGGCAGATAAAAGCCAAAAAGAGCTATTAATTGTCGGCATGAGAAGAAAGGCTAACGACAGTACCGAAACGATCACAGCTTGCAAAATCAGAATTCTCACGGGCACATCTTTTTTGTTGGTCTTACCCAAGACTTTAGGCAAACTACCATCATGACAAGCGACAAGTAAACCTTTAGTTGGTCCGATGATCCAAGCTCCCACAGCACTCAATCCTCCCAATACGATGAATCCAGCAATCAATGAGAGCATCCAGGGGATGTGATAAGCTTCGACAAGGATAGCAAAGGCTTGCATCACCCCTACCACTAAACTCAACTCGCGGCTGGGCACTACGATCGCGATGGCTAAAGAGGCAAAGACAATGGTGCATAAAATGATGATGCACGAAACAGCTAATGAGCGGGGATAATCTTTAGTGGGTGAGCGCATTTCAGCTGCATGCGTAGCTGACATTTCAAGTCCCAATAGACCAAACAGAACATTGGTCAAAAAGGCTAGATTACTAGATTGGGAAGCATCGGGAAGAAGTTGATTCCAGCTGAACTGAATCTGCAGAGGATTTCCCTGAACAACCCACGCAATGCCTAAGACTGTGATCAACACCATGGGTAAAATTGTGCCAATCAGCGCACCTAACGTGCTCAATACGCTTGACGCCTTCATGCCTAAACAATTGAGTAATGTCGCTCCCCAAAATAAGAGGAGTACACTAACGCACATGTAGAGCGTATTATCTGCTAACTGCGGATTGAAAAAATAGGTAAATGTTCCAGCGATTAAAGCCATGATCGTCGGGTACCAGATGATGTTGTAAATCCAGTTCAGCCAGATGATGGCAAATCCCATTCTCTTTCCAAAAGCTTCTCTGACCCATACGTAGATCCCCCCGCGCGTGGGCCAACCCGTCCCAAGTTCAGCTGAAACGAGTGCAGTAGGAATAAAAAACGAAATAGCGGCAGCTAAGTAAAAAAAGATGAGGCTGTAGCCGTACACAGCAGAAAAAGGAAGCGTGCGAATACTATCAACCGCGATGACATTGATCATCACTAATTGAAAAAAACCAAGGGTTTTCTTGTGTGATTTAAATGGTTGAGCCATAGCCGCATTCTAACAACCTCTAAAGATTCATTTCAAGGCAGAAGGGCAAATTATTTTTTGGTTAGGTCTTTAGAGGCAATTGCAAAACTCCACGCCACAGCAAAATCGCCCTTTTGAGCCATTTTGCCACCCTATCCCCGAGCCCTAGTCGCTTGGAGTATGTGCTCCAGGGATGGGGCCAAAGCCGCTTAAGCGGCTGGCAAACTGACTCAAAATCATCGATTTTTCTGGGGCGTGGAGTTTTGCAATTGCCTCTTTAGGTCTCGACCTAACCCGCCGAGCCTTCCTTAAAAAAGCGAATTTGTTGACTAGCGTCTAGAACTATCTTAACCTTAATCATTTAAATTTATTAAAATTATTTCAAATAAAATTCAAACAAACGCTTTACTAATTTCATAAAAATTATTATAATAATTATTATAGCTAGTAAAATAAATGCTATAAAATAAACTAATAAACTTTTAACATGGAGAATAAAAATGAGCATTAAAATTGAACATAAGAGTTCCACTGAACAGCTTATAAAGGCTCACCTCACAAAAGAGTTGCCCCCAATCGATGCTGCTTTAGAGCAGGTGCGCAAGAATATATTATCAGTGAAAGAATCAGACTTGGTGAAATCCCGGGGAGAAATTCTTGGCCTGAAACCTTTAAAACTTGAGCCGCTAGGTTCGAGAAAGGGTTTTGGCTTAAGTGGAGAACTAAGTCCAGACCTAAGTCCAGACCTAAGTCCAGACCTAAGTCCTTGATCATGACGACTTATCGGAAACACTAAACTGGGGAATTTCTAAGAGCAGAAGGCGAAAAACCCTCTGTAGAAGCTCCTAGGAAAAATAGTGTTCCATTTAGAAACTTGTGATGATAGCTTGTAATCATATTTTTCATGCTAGATGTTTTCTGTCTCAGATCGTTTTGAAGACAACT
>JABDFI010000052.1:5039-14520 GCA_013286595.1 Chlamydiota bacterium
AAAAATAGTGTTCCATTTAGAAACTTGTGATGATAGCTTGTAATCATATTTTTCATGCTAGATGTTTTCTGTCTCAGATCGTTTTGAAGACAACTGCCCTGCTTGTAAAAGATTTGATACTTGGCTACTCTTAAGTTTAGTTGATAACGTCTTCAAATCCATGGAGATCATCTTCTCCATGGATTTTTTAAATTTGAAGCAGCATTCTAACAACCTCTAAAGATTCATTTCAAGGCAGAAGGGCAAATTATTTTTTGGTTAGGTCTTTAGGTATCTTCCCCTAACCCGCCGAGCCTTGTTTAGAGAGGCGAATTTTGTTGACCAACGTCTAGAACTATCTAATTCTTAATTATTTAAATTTATTAAAATTATTTAAAATAAAAAATCAAATAAACGCTTTACTAATTTCATAGAAATTAATATAATAATTATAGGTTGTCAAAGAAATTTAATAAAATAAACTAATAAACTTTTAAAATGGAGAATAAAAATGAGCTTAAAAATTGAACATAAGAGTTTAGAACTGGTGAGGAATGCTGTCCTCAAAGAAGAGGTGCCCCCAATCTCCTCCCTAGTTACTGATGCTGCTTTAGCGGCGTTGTGCAACAATATATTATCACTGAAAGGACCACGCTTGGTGAAATCCCGGGGAGAACTTCTTGGCGCGCAACCTTTAGATCTTAGTTTGCAACATCCTAGATCTAGCAAATTTAACTTAATTGGAGACCTAAGGGATTGATCATGACGACTTATCGGAAACACTAAACTTGGGAATTTCTAAGACCTGAAGGCGCAAAAAAACCGCTGTAGAAGCTCCTAGGAAAAAATAGTGTTCCATTTAGAAACTTGTGATGATAGCTTGTAATCATATTTTTCATGCTAGATGTTTTCTGTCTCAGATCGTTTTGAAGACAACTGCCCTGCTTGTAAAAGATTTGATACTTGGCTACTCTTAAGTTTAGTTGATAACGTCTTCAAATCCATGGAGATCATCTTCTCCATGGATTTTTTTAAATTTGATTAATTGACTTATTTGATTATGTTCTGATATTGTTGTCTTGTTTAATTAAACAAAACATCCATGACTAACCAAATAATTAAGATATCCCCACTATATCATTCTCTTTCTTCAGGAAATTTAGAAAATTGGAATGCTCTTCGTAGTCCAAAAGAAGATCTCGTTGGACCTTTGTCGCAAAGAGCCCCTGATTTTTCTATCCATGATATTCAGCCATTGACTTGGAAGGACACTCTACAAAAAGTAACTTTACGCTTCTTAAAATGTACGCTTCTTTTTCCTTGGGGATTATACGACGGCTTGAACTACCTTACGCAACGCTTGGCCATGACTGCTCTTTATCCCATTCAGAGTCGTGCTGTTCAGCTATTGGCAAGACAAAAATTTAGTACAAGCGCTTTAGACCATCAACGTCAAGAATTAACAGAAGAATTCCAAGAAAGGGGATACATAGTTAGACACGTGAGTTTAGAGAAAAATGGCACGCATTATAGCGGTCTACTCATCGGTCATCGCGAGACCATTTACAACGGTCAATGGGTCATCCAAGCTGGAGGAAATGCTCAAGCCATCGAAGATTCAGCTTATCTGTACGCTCCTTGCTACAAGGAGCAACGGTTCAACACTTTATTGATTAACGGACCAGGAGTGGGAAGAAGCGAAGGAGAAGCAACTCCCCTAACGATGGGCGAAGCGCAAGAAATTGGGATCTCATTTTTAGAATCTGCCATCAAAGCTAAGAAAATTGTCATCGCTGGATTATCCCTTGGGGGTGCAGCCATGGGACAAGCTATTCTTTTGCATCATTTTAAACCCGACACGAGCTACTGTGTCATACGTCAAGTGACATTCGATCAGGCAAGTCGCATTGCAGGAGTATTTGCAAGCAGAGTCTGGTCAAAACTTCGCTCTTTTACTGAGCACTTAATCCGCTGGTGTGGAGCTGAAATGGATTCTGTGCTGGCTTCTAGAAAATTGCAGCAACTCGGCATTCATGAAGTGATCATGCAAGCAACCAACAAAGAGATTCCAACTGGGACATTGCCCACTGCAGAGGATTTTGCAAGCGACGGTGTGATACCAGCAGAAGCTTCTCTGGGGTACCGACTCATCCAAGAAGGGATCACACAGCATAAAACCTTTTGCTGTCTACCTCAGCTCTCGCATGGAAATCCTCTATGGGTTTTACCTGATGCCGCTGTTGCTCCATTGAGATTCATGGATAAACGCTCTCATCCTCTTTTTCCTCTCTATTCTACTCTTGATGAAAACTCCAATCATGAAATTGTCCAACACCATCTTAATCAGTTGCAAGAAACCTTGCGTCATCAGCTCTATTTCAAGGTATGGGAACTTTCAACTGCTGCTGACAAACATCAAGAGCGTTGGGGCGAAAGAATAGGCATTCGAGATCACAGCTTGCTAAAACAAGCTATTGAAGCCCTTAGCAACATTTAAAAATTAGATTGTCAATGATTCAGGAGTCTTCGCGTAAACGAAGCACAGTTGGGTTTTTCGCAGAGATTTCGGTTGAGACATACTGATGTGTGTTCTCACCGAAATAGTCAAATAGAGAAACAAGAAGGTAATCAGCCACGGCGCGCAGATCGCTGTTTTTACCAGAACTTACAGCACAACCTTGCCATACTGGATCATTAGAGTGATTGTACACTGTCAATGCGATCTCTCTTGTGTAATACGAATAGCGATAGGGAACATACACCGTGCTTCCTCCTATCTGTGTCTGTCCAATAAAATGGGAGCTCCTTCCCCTACTATTGAAAAACCTGCCACAAGAAATGTAGGTCCGCCCTGGAACAAAACTTGGAACATAAGTTTTTCCATATGATTTTTCGATGTGGAAATCGTATTCTAAATGATAATCTGCACGATCTTTATAGAGAACGCTGTACCCTTGTCCTTCTAATAATTTCTCGATCTTGAAGCCAATTTCTTTGGAAAATAATGGGTTCTCTTCGTTTAAGGAGATAAGATCAAAAGAACTGCCTTGAGGAAAGCCACAAGGGATGGCTTTACTATCGACAAACGTGTTAGTGCATACGTGATATTTTGTGCACGCAATGGTTAACAATAATAAGATAAGTGAAAGCAGACATCTCATAAGGCCTGTCATTATCTTTTAAAATCATTTTGGAATCAATTTGTAAAAATACTTTTACAATCAATTCATTGGTAATTGAGTCAGCCAAAATATGTAAAGTAATTAGCCTCAAAGGGATTGTGGGAAAAGCTTTCGTAATTTATACACAAATGAATTCAAAAATTGGAAATTTGGCAAGGAAGTGGCGCAAATTTTTGAGTCTGAAGCGAGCGACCATTGCTGAATAGCAAGGCACGAGTGAAGACCAAAAATTTGCTGCCAAGTTGATGTAGCCAAAAACCAATTTTTGAGTTGGATAGGAAGTTCAGTGCATCGCTTATACACCGCGATTTATCCATTGTCTAGAAGACATGCTTTGCCTCATGCAAGATTTTTTTTCTTAAAGCAGGATGCAAAGCATCTTTAGTCACCAAGTCACATCACAATGAAGCAATTCTTCCAGATAGTTTTTTAGGCCCATAAAACCAAAGAGTCCCCTTTTTGAATCAAAATCAATGAGTATATCAATATCGCTTCTAGATGATGCCCTGTTCTTAGCTACAGAGCCGAAGAGAGAAAGTTCGCGGACGCCTAGGCGTAAAAGTTCCTTCTTATGGCTATTTAAAATCTTTTGCGCCTTTTTCATTAACATAAACCCTTCTCCATTTTTCTTCCTTCTATCAATAAGACTAATTTAATGCACAATGGATTGAATGTGATGGGGTCTACTAGATGGCTACGTCTTTGAAACCAAGACAGCAGAGTCTCTTAACTTTAAAGCTTGACTACTCTTCCTTCAGACACCTACCCTCTGATAGGTATAGCATTCTTATGGCGCGGAATTTTAGATAAGGAAGCTGATTTTTTGGAAGAGAATATAAATTGCCATCGATTGCTGTTCGCTGCATTCAATTCCCTCGCTAGTCCCTATTTCAAAAAAATAGATGAAAAAAGGCTAGTTTTCTACCGATAGTTGCAAAGGATTTTGTCTATGTAGATTAGAGGATTAGCGGCAGTCGGACTTGAACCAACGACCCACGGATTATGATTCCGTTGCTCTAACCAACTGAGCTATGCCGCCAGAAAAAATTAGCGGGGGAAGGATTCGAACCTCCGGCCTTTGGGTTATGAGCCCAACGAGCTAACCACTGCTCCACCCCGCGACAGTCACTGTCAAAATGAAATGAAGATGCTACCAAACCAATGATTAAAGCTCAACGTGTTTATTAACTATTTTTCTGTTTCTGGAAACTTCTTCCAAAAAATGATTCAAATGCGAGGGCCAATGCTCAGAAATACCCACTTTGTCCTGGAGCATGAGCAACTGATCATTAGTGAGGGGTGAGAGGTTCAAAGAATTATAAATCTTTAAAAATGTCTGTGAGGTTGTGGCATTTGAAACTAGTCCAGATGATACGGCAACGTCAACGTAGAGTGCGTGACCAATCTGAATCGTGGGAATTCCAGACAAAACAAACTTAGGAGCTGCGCTAGTTTGATAGTAAAGCACTGCATCAGCTAAAGATAGCATCGCATCTGAATCTTTTTCTTTCGATACAACAAAGTGGGGACTGCCATTTAAGCGAGCGATATCCCGGTTTCCTTCGATTCTAGCTCGTGGATGCTGCTGTATCACAAATAATGTGTTAGTGAGCTCTCCTTTGTGAACAAGTGTTTTAATGATCGTGCAAAAGGCTGGAAAGGCATGATCATAGTACTCTTCATTGGCTCCACCAAAATAGACGACAATTTTCTGCCCATTGTCTTTGAGACCATGAAGGTCAAAAAAAGCTTTGCGGTATTCGAGTTGATTGCGACTGCGCATCTGTTTGATTTTCTCAATTTCTTCAAGAGGATAATATCCCAAACCCGCAGTTCTTTTACCTATGAGGTTAATCACCTCAGAAGAGTTAGCTAATATTGTCTCGCCCACGAGCTTTTTATTGGCGAAAAGCACCGCATTGGCATAGTGGATCTGCTTAGAAGTATATTCAGAATATCCACCAGGCACAAAAGGTTCGGGATTGTCATAATAGACAACCCTTTCAATATGAGGAGCTATTTTTTCGAGTTTTTGTTCGACGCGTACAGCAAAGGAATGACCACATTCTGTAATCACGCAATCTGATTCTTTACACATTGTGACAACAGTCTCTGCCAGTTGATCGGCTTCTTTCTCATCTAGACTCTTAATCGAACGAGAATCTTGATAAAAATAAGTAAAAGGAATGCCTCGCTTGCTTAGCTCTTTGGCTCCTTCTTCAGCTGCTATAACAGTACATTCTGTTTCTGCTTTAGCAAGCAAATCTGCCCAGTGACGCCCCGGCCCAGGATGTGAAACGATGACAATAGTTTTTGCAGACAAGCTATGACATAAAGCAACTGCTATAATGATGGTAGATAGGAATTTGTTTTTCATTGATCACCTCAACAAGTAAGGTAAAATACTATCATAAGTGCGTTTAACTGATCCTTGAACAGATAGACACAAGGTTTTGCAGGCTTTCACATATTTCGCATGCACTTCTGGATGAGTGAGGAGGTCAAGAACAGCTTGGGGTACTTCTTCAAGAGTAACTTGCTTGCCCGCTTTAGCTTCTAAAATCAATTGTTGTAAGTTGGGTTGATTGTGAACATGAGGTCCAAAAAGCACAGGAACATGAAATAAAGTAGGCTCAAAGAGATTATGGCCTCCCACATGAGAAACAAATGTACCAGCAACGATGGCAATGTCTGCTAGTTGATAGCATGTATTGAGAAGCCCCATCGCATCGATGAGAATCACTTGTTCCGCTCCTGTTTTTTGTTGACGTTGTGAATAACTGATCGTTTCAACTCCTCTTTTTCTCAGCATAGCTGTGACATGGGCAAATCTCTCAGGATGTCGAGGCACAATGACCACTTTAAGCGTGGGTATCCTTTTCCATACGCTATCCAAGGCTGAAAGGAGCCATTCTTCTTCTGGCTCATGTGTCGAACCAATGACAAGGAGGCGATCAGTTGCCTTAATCCCCAGTTCTGATCGGATATGGTCTAATTCGACGTCAGTTAATCGCTTGGGTGAAGCATCTAACTTCATGTTTCCAGTAACAATGAGTTGATCAGAAGGTATCCCTAAAGATCGAAAACGACTTGCATAGAGCTCACTTTGTACGCATAGAACGTCAAAGTAAGAATACAATCGACGAGCAAAAGAAGAGATGTAACTAAATCGCTTGGCTGAGCGTTCGGATATCTTACCGTTAACGTAAAAAATCTTAAGTCCTAGTTTTTTGGCTAAAGAAAGCAGATGATACCACACATCCCCTTCTACTAAGATGAGATAAGAAGGTTTGAAGTGATTGAGAGTGCGTTGAATGATCCAGGAAAAATCCAAAGGAAGGAAAAAATGAGCATTGGCTTCTGGCATGCTTCTTTTAGCTTCAGCATATCCTGTTTCTGTTGTGGAAGAGATCACGATGGCCATCTCAGGAAATTGTTTAGCAAGAAGTTGACAAAGCGGAATCACAGCGCGTGTCTCCCCCATGGAAACCGCATGAATCCATAGAACTTTTTGCCCTGCGTTTAAGTTGAGTTGCGGCAGATGGAAGCCAAAACGTTGTGCGATTGTCTCTCTATATTTACCTAGTACTATCCTTTGCCATAAGAATTTAGGCAAGATGCATAGAGCATAAAAAAATAAGACAGTACTATAGAGAATACTAATCATTGCAAACAATGCTCATCAATTTATTGGGCACGTAGACTATGCGTGAAATCTCCCCTGTCAAGTGCTTGGCAATATTAGGCTCTTTTTTAACGAAGTCTAGCAACTCTTGCTCCGATAGATCTTTGGGTAGTTCCCATTTTCCTCTTACCTTGCCATTCACCTGAACGACATAAAGCGCTGTATCATCTACTAAATAGGCAGTGTCGTAAGTAGGGAACGCTGCAAAAGTAATGGTCGATTTTTCACCTAGATATTCCCAAGCTTCTTCAGCAATATGCGGGGCAAAGGGATAGAGGACTTGCGTGACCATCTTTAGAACACTTTTGGGATAAGCGTTAAGAGGAGTAAAATCGTTCATGAACTCCATCATCTTTGCAATGGCAGTATTGAATTGCATCATCTCGATATCCTTTCCTACGTGATACACAAGTCGATGGCCAAGCTTTAAAGCTTCTGGAGTTTCTTCAACACACATTTTTGGCGAGGTAATCATGTCGTAAAAGCGATTTAAAAAGCGTCGGCAGCCCATCACAGCATCGTTATTCCAGAGCTTTTCTTTATCAAATGGCCCCATGAACATTTCGTATAGACGAAGAGAGTCAGCTCCCACTTCTTCAATCATTTCATCTGGAGTGATTCCATTGAGTTTTGACTTAGACATCTTTTCCACATGGCTAGAAAGTTCTTCTTCTGTGCCTATTTGGTAATAGCTCCCTTCCCTTTCCATCACCTCTTCAGGAGAAACATAGGCTCCATTGTTTCGTTGATAGGATCGGGCTGTGACTAAGCCTTGATTGCGCAGTGTTTGGAAAGGTTCAATGGTCGTGACTACACCACAATCGTAAAGAACTTTATGCCAAAATCGAGCGTACAATAAATGAAGAACTGCATGTTCTACGCCACCGACGTAAAGGTCAACAGGCATCCAGTATTTTTCCGCATCGACTCCCCAAGCTGCTTGTGAGTTGGTTGGATCACAAAAGCGCAAGTAATACCAGCACGATCCAGCCCATTGTGGCATCGTATTGGTCTCACGACGCGCAGAACGCCCTGTTTTTAAATCGATGATGTTGACCCAATCAGAAACCTTGGATAAAGGACTTTCTCCAGAACTAGATGGTTTAAAATCGGATAATTCCGGAGGTGTTAAAGGAAGTTCATCCATTTCAAGGGCGCGTTGTGTCCCATCAGGAAAATGAAGGATCGGAAACGGCTCGCCCCAGTAACGCTGTCTAGAAAACAGCCAATCGCGCAATTTATAATTGATCGTCCTCTCACCGTGGCCGTGCTGCTCCAACCAACGGATGACAGATTGTTTAGCTGTCTCGACATCTTGCCCATCGATGGATAAATTGCCGTGATAACTATTCACCATAGTACCTACGTTTTGCCAACAACGTCTGCCGGCTAGCACGTCTACGCGAATGTCTTCAGATGTAAGACCCTCTGGTATTGCCTCGGGATGTCCTACCATATCGGGAGAGATAACGGGAAGGATGAAAAGATCGAATTTTTTAGCGAATTCAAAATCTCGCTCATCGTGAGCGGGAACTCCCATCACCGCACCTGTTCCATAACCCATCAAGACATAATCTGCGACCCAGATGGGAATCAAGCGATCATTAATGGGGTTCTTTGCATAAGCACCTGTCCACACACCCGTTTTATCTTTAGCAAGATCAGTGCGCTCTAGATCGCTTTTGGCAGCTACCTTTTTCTTGTATTCTGCAACGGCAGCTTGGTGTTCAGATGCCGTGATTTCTTCGATCAAAGGATGTTCTGGAGCTAAGACGAGGTAACTGACGCCAAATAATGTGTGACTAGCTGTAGTAAATACAGAGATCGGTTGCTTGGTTGTCTTTTCAACAAAGGTGATTTTTGCGCCTTCACTGCGCCCAATCCAATGAATTTGCAGTTTTTTGAGATGGTCAGGCCAATCCACAAGAGCAAGATCTTCAATTAAACGGTCGGCGTAAGCGGTGATCTTTAAAATCCATTGCTTTAAAGGGCGTCTCTCGATGGGAAATCCCCCTTCTTTAGATTTTCCGTTGTCGACCTCTTCGTTGGCTAATACCGTGCCTAACGCTGGGCAAAAATTGACCAGAATCTCTGCTTCATAGGCTAATCCTTTAGCAAAAAGTAACGTGAAGATCCATTGAGTCCATTTGTAATACTGGGGATCGCTCGTCGCGATTTCACGGCTCCAATCATAACTAAATCCAAGCGCCTTCAGTTGTCGCCTGTATGTTGTGATGTTTTGTTCTGTCGTTATCGCTGGATGAGTTCCTGTGCGGATGGCATACTGTTCGGCAGGCAGACCAAAACTGTCCCAGCCCATCGGATGTAGCACATTAAAACCCTTTTGCCGCTTATAACGAGCTATGATATCGGTCGCTGTATAACCGGTTACATGGCCTACATGAAGACCTGCTCCCGAGGGATAAGGGAACATGTCGAGAACATAAAATTTTTGTTTGGAGTGGTCAACTTCAGCCTTAAATGTTTGCCTATCAGCCCAATACTTCTGCCATTTCTTTTCGATGCGCTGATGGTCGTAACGCCCTTTTTCCATAGATTCTCAACAGTGATATGAGTTTAAAGACCTCTTTCGAAATTAAGGCTCGAAAGAGGTTTAATTCCGACGATCTTAACT
>JABDFI010000053.1 GCA_013286595.1 Chlamydiota bacterium
TGGAGCAACTGGACCCACAGGAATAAAAGGTTCAACAGGGCCAACTGGACCAACAGGATTTGGGGCAACAGGACCAACTGGAAATAGAGGTTCTACAGGACCAACAGGTAATGTTGGAGCAACCGGACCCACAGGAATAAAAGGTTCAACAGGGCCAACTGGACCAACAGGGAATATTGGACCAACTGGTCCAACGGGTTTACAGGGCCCAACTGGTCCCACAGGTGTAAGAGGTCAGCAGGGGGCGCAAGGTTTAAGAGGACCAACTGGATCAACAGGCCCAACAGGAATACAAGGCGGGACTGGTCCGACAGGTGTAAGAGGACAGCAAGGTGCGCAAGGTTTAAGAGGCCCAACTGGTCCGACAGGATTTGGTTCGACAGGACCAACTGGACCAACTGGTTTTAGCGGCCCAACTGGTCCGACAGGATTTGGTTCTACTGGTCCGACAGGTGTAAGAGGACAACAAGGTGCGCAAGGTTTAAGAGGCCCAACTGGTCCGACAGGATTTGGTTCGACAGGACCAACTGGACCAGCTGGTGGAGGTACAGGTCCTACAGGCCCTACTGGAATGAGCGGTCCTACTGGTCCGACAGGTATAAGAGGGCAACAAGGTGCGCAAGGTTTAAGAGGCCCAACTGGTCCGACAGGATTTGGTTCGACAGGACCAACTGGACCAACGGGTTTTAGCGGCCCAACTGGTCCGACAGGATTTGGTTCTACTGGTCCGACAGGTGTAAGAGGACAACAAGGTGCGCAAGGTTTAAGAGGCCCAACTGGTCCGACAGGATTTGGTTCGACAGGACCAACTGGACCAGCTGGTGGAGGTACAGGTCCTACTGGAATGAGCGGTCCTACTGGTCCGACAGGTATAAGAGGGCAACAAGGTGCCCAGGGTTTAAGAGGACCAACTGGTCCGACAGGATTTGGTTCGACAGGACCAACTGGCCCAGCTGGTGGAGGTACAGGTCCTACAGGCCCCACTGGAATGAGCGGTCCTACTGGTCCAACAGGTGTAAGAGGACAACAAGGTTCGCAAGGTTTAAGAGGCCCGACTGGTCCAACAGGATTTGGTTCGACAGGACCAACTGGACCAGCTGGTGGAAGTACAGGTCCTACAGGCCCCACTGGAATGAGCGGTCCTACTGGTCCAACAGGTGTAAGAGGACAACAAGGTTCGCAAGGTTTAAGAGGCCCGACCGGTCCAACAGGATTTGGTTCGACAGGACCAACTGGACCAGTTGGGGGAGGAACAGGTCCAATAGGTCCTACGGGAATGAGAGGTTCAACAGGTCCTACAGGCCCCACTGGAATGAGAGGTTCAACAGGCCCAATAGGTCCTACGGGAATGAGAGGTTCAACAGGTCCTACAGGCCCCACTGGAATGAGAGGTTCAACAGGCCCAATAGGTCCTACGGGAATGAGAGGTTCAACAGGTTCTACAGGCCCCACTGGAATGAGAGGTTCAACAGGCTTAAGAGGCCTCCAAGGTAATCCCGGACAAAAAGGGCCAACAGGCTCAACAGGCCCCACTGGAATAAGAGGTTCAACAGGATTAAGAGGCCTCCAAGGTAATCCCGGACAAAAAGGTCCAACAGGTTCAACTGGAATGAGAGGTCCAACAGGATTAAGAGGTCTCCAAGGTAATCCCGGACAAAAAGGACCAACTGGAGCAACAGGTCCTATAGGCCCCACTGGAATCAGAGGTTCAACAGGCTTAAGAGGCCTCCAAGGTAATCCAGGCCAAAAAGGTCCAACAGGCTCAACCGGTCCAACCGGCATTCAAGGGCCAACAGGATTAAGAGGTCTCCAAGGTAATCCCGGACAAAAAGGGCCAACAGGCTCAACTGGACCAACTGGTATACAAGGGGCAACTGGAGCCGGAGTAATAGGTCCAACTGGAGCAACAGGTCCTACAGGCTCCACTGGAATGAGAGGTCCAACAGGATTAAGAGGCCTCCAAGGTAATCCCGGACAAAAAGGGGCAACAGGCTCACCTGGTCCAACTGGTCCAACTGGTATAAAAGGTCCAACAGGATTAAGAGGCCTCCAAGGTAATCCCGGACAAAAAGGTCCAACAGGCTCAACCGGTCCAACTGGGCCAATGGGAATTGGAGTAACAGGTCCAGAGGGAGCAACAGGATCGGTAGGTCCCATGGGAAGGAGAGGTCCCATTGGACCAGGATCATTGGTTCCTGGACCTACAGGTCCAACCGGTCCTTTTGGTGGACCTGTAGGTCCTACAGGTGATCCAGGTCCTACAGGTCCTGCAATGAGTGGGCCAACAGGACCCACAGGTCCTGCAGCGATAAGCTCGGGATTGGCTGATTGGGGAATGTTCATAACCAATGGAAAAAATACTTCTGTAGAGGCAGGAACCAATATTATCTATTCGTCTCTTGCTCAAGCATCACCTGATACGAGAATGTCACTCCTTCCGGGAGGTACAATACAAATCATGGATATGGGGTACTATCAAATTACATTTGGGGTGATGCCAGATAATGGCAATGTCGAAAGAGGACGATTTGAGTTGAGAATTGATAATTTTGTGCCGAAAAATCATGCACCTTCTCAACAAATCATAGAGTTCTCGCAGACTGCAGCACAAACGTTATTCGGGACTATGGAACAGGTCATGTACAACTTAACTTGCATTGTGCAGCTGACGAATCCACTAGGATCTCAATTGCAAGTATTAAATACAGGTTGCACAACTGTGATAGGAAGTCCAAGGCAATGTGGACCTGGTAGTGCTCCCGCTTCATTTGTGACCATCCTGAAATTAGATAGGTAAATCATGTACAGTAAACGCACTATTGTCTTGTTGATCATCACACTCATGAGTGTCTTTCATCAGGCAAAAGCAGTAGATGTTGAAAAAGCACAAGTTACAGAACTAAAAAAGTATAACTTGTCTGTTTGTACGCTTTTTAAGGACGAAGCTCGCTATTTAAAAGAATGGATTGAATACCATCGTTTGATTGGTGTAGATCATTTCTATCTCTATAATAATGGAAGCAAAGATAGATATTATAGCGTGCTAGCTAAATACATCAAAGAAGGCATTGTCACGTTGATTCATTGGCCCGATTTAATGAATTCCGATCGGGATGAAGATGCGTTCATGTGGGCATTAAGCACTCAAGTTCCCGCTTATGAAAATGCAGCGCGAGAAGTTGCGCTGCACGAAACAAAATGGTTAGCCTTTATCGATATCAACGAATTTCTCATTCCCACACAATCGTATTCTTTGAATGAAGTGTTGACTAGATATGATGACTTTCCAGGGGTAACCATGAGATCTACCTATTATGATGCCTCTAAGATCGATGTTGTTCCACGTAAAATCTTACTCATTGAAACGTTGGAAATGACATCTGCTCCTGAACTGAACATTCAAAAAAGCGTTGAAAAGACGATCTTCAAGCCAGATCAACTCTTTTATTTCACATGGCCACCTTACAAGTGCTATTTTAAGAACGAAAAAGAAGCAGCGCTTGTTTCTTCACAAGAAATGAGGATAAATCAGTACACGAATCGGTACATGGGATACTTGACCTTTGGTAAACCTAAAGAAAAATTAGACATAGATAACCGTTTACTGACGCACTATGAATTGAGTGAACTGCTGCAAATCGGTTATGAAATTAATGACCAAGAGCGACTCATTTATCGCTATGTGCCAGAAATGCTCAAACGCTTGAAGATGTGATAACCATGCGGGTGCAAGATGAATAAAATATGGGTAATTGTCTTTGCTTTCTTTGCATTTCTTAAAGTGCATGCAGAAGACGTAGTCTGGAATATGACGACCGACACCATTCCCACATTTAATGGGGCAACCTATAATGCCTCTAATCCCTTGATTGGAATGGACGCTGCTGGCGATATTGTTATTGCTTGGATTGAATCGAACGGGGTGAATAGTATTCTCTATGGAAATACAATGCCCTTTGGAACCACCTATGACCTAACACGGACAGTACAATTATCAGGGGCGTTTCCGGTTACTGAAGCTGTCATAGTGGTGGATCCTGTTGGAAATGCTACTGTTGTGTGGGTTGAAAATGATACTATTTTCACTACGACCTACAATTCAAGTTTTTATAGTGGATTTATGAGTGGAATGTGGAGCGCGGCAACAACACTGGACATGACAGGAGTTTCTCAAGTACAAGTCACACGAGACTTTACATTAGGGAATGATAGCAGTGTTGCCGCCGTTTGGATAAAAAGCACCGACGTAGTCAGCAGATACAAACCTTTTGCGGTTGATGCAATGGAAAACGGAACATGGGATCCAGCAGATACTGTCGCGGGAACAGCAGCTGCAGCGCCACAAATTGCTTTGGGAAATGGGAATCAAACAATCATTTGGTATGATGTCATTTCTAGTATTGAAACTGTGTTTGCTGCCACTAAAGCAATTGGAGGTTTCTTCGGAACGACTACTCAACTTTCTGACATGAATATTCGAAGTAAAGATCCCCAGTTGACCATTTTCCCCAACACGATCAATGGATTTGCCGTTGCTACGTGGTTTCGATTCGAAGAAACAGCAGATGAATTTTCGAATGTATTCGTTCAAATAGCCCCACAGATGGATTCTACTACATGGACGCCTGCAGAGGATGTCACTCAGTTCCCCGGAATGATAGATCCCAATGATCTCTTTTTACGTATGGCAGCGAATAACAATCAGAATTGCAATGTTGTTTGGACGATGTCGTACGATGGGAGCGTGTTTGCTATCCAGTCACTTTACACAACGCTTGCGAATAGCACTCTCATCGATATTGTTCGTCAAAACGCCTTTGCTTTCACAGTTGATCTATCCATTGATTCACAATCGAATTTAGTGACAGCCTATACTTACAATGAAAATCCAACGGGAATGGTTGTCCGTTCAGTGGATTCAGATTTAGCTTCTGTCGAACCCGGATGGGGATATCCTACGACACTTTCGACAGGAGGCGCAGATGGATTTGCTCGAGTAGCCAACAGTTTTGATGGCTTGAACACATCGAATGCTGCAGCACTATGGATACACAACAACATGACGAATAACGATCTTCAATTAAAAAAGGGAAATGCCATATTGCTCGATCCGCCTTCAAGTCTCATGGTGTCACAAATGGATGTTAATTACGGAGTCTATGTGGATCATGTGAATACACTCACATGGACCGCAAGTACATCTCCCAATCTCATTAAATACGTTATTTTTCGCGATGATCTCTTTGTTAATCAAGTAGCTGCTGATGGAACTTTGCAATTTGTCGATCACAATCAACCCAATGCCATCCCACCTGGTCCCACCGGACCTCAAGTGAAGTACGGTGTTGCCGTTATTGATGACGAAAGCTCACAAAGTTCCATTACATCTGTTAACTTCCTGCCATAACCTATTGCCAAATTCAAATTTACAGATTACAATTCCCTCTCTCATGCATCAAGAGAGGGAATGGTTATGCTTCGTCTTATAGTTGCTCTGTGTTTTCTTATTCCACTATTGGCACATGCTAAGGATAAGATCTGTCTCAACATGATCGTGAAGAATGAGAGCCGCGTCATCAAACGATGTCTTGATTCAGTGATACCCGTGATCGATTATTGGGTGATTGTGGATACAGGATCAAACGATGGAACGCAGCAAATCATCAAAGAGCATCTCAAGAATATTCCTGGAGAATTACACGAGCGTTCATGGAGGAATTTCGGTGAAAATCGCTCTGAAGCGTTTAATCTAGCCAAAGGAAAAGGAGATTATATCTTATTCATGGATGCGGATGACACTTTGGAGTTTGCCGATAAAATTGAGTTCCCTCCTCTGAAAGAGGATATGTATTTAATGGTCCGCGGCTCAAAAGAGTTCAATTATCTTAAGCCCCAAATTGCTCGAGGAAATCTACCCTGGAAATGGGTAGGTGTGACCCACGAATATTTATCCTGTGACACTCCATTTACAACAGCCGTAATAGCCCATGTGAAATACATATCAGGAGATGGAGGCGCTAGCACCTACGATCCTGAAAAATTCCTGAAAAATGTCAGATTGCTTACAGAGGGGTTAAAACAAGAGCCCGACAACAGCCGCTACATGTTTTATCTGGCAGAGAGCTATCGCGATGCAGGCGAGATAGGAAAAGCATTAGAGACCTATCAAAAACGGGTCGAGATGGGAAATTGGGAAGAAGAGGTGTTTTGGTCCAAGTTGCAAATTGGCCTCATGCTGCACAGGATGGGCATTCCTTTAAATGTGGTAGCTGAAGCTTACAAAGAAGCTCATGCATACCGTCCCCATCGAGCTGAGCCCATTTACTACTTAAGCGAAATCTATAATCAACAGGGTAATCATGCTGAAGCTTATGCATGGTTGAAAGAGTATTATGCTATCCCCAAACCAGAAGAAAGAGATAGCCTCTTTAACATCGCCTGGATGGATGAGTATGGACTTAATTTTCAACTCTCCATTTGCTCGTATTACCTTGGGCATTATCAGGAGTCCATTGAAGCCTGTGATGACCTGATTGCTTGCGAATCGCTACCTGAAAGCTGGCGTAATCAAGCCGAAATCAATCGGACATTTCCAGTGGCTAAACTGCAAGCTCAACTAGCTAAATCTAAAAAATCTATACACAAATGAATTCAAAGAAAATAATATACATTTTACATTAAATACTTACATTTAAGAGTGTTAGAAAAAAAATTTGTTCGCTTTATTTTTTCTTTTAAGTAACATCATATTTCAAATTTTGCGAATAGAAACAAAATGCTGAAAACGATCCTTCAGTTAGCAAGCTTATTAATCTTATGTGTTACACACTCAACGGCAGATGTAAAGGATCATCTAATCACTCTGCCGAACAAATCATCTGGCCACCAGATGCGCAACATCGATTTTATCTACCTGATCAATCTTGACCACCGCCATGAAAAATATGCTGCATCCCTAGAGAAATTTGCACAATATGAGATTAAGCCCTTTCGCTTTTCGGCGATCAATGGTTGGAAATTACCCATTGAGGTCTTAAATGACATCGGACTCAAGTATCAGCCTTGGATGTCGGGAGAGAACTGGGCTACAACATTTTCTCCTGATGAAGGTGGTCAAGCTCACCATGAGCTACTCACAGCTGTCGGGCGAACTTATTTCAGTTATGATCTAACAAGAGGCGCGATCGGTCACATCCTCAGTCATCTTTCTGTGCTCCAAGATGCTTATGATTCTGGTTATGAAACAATCTGGGTCCTAGAAGATGATTTCCACATTCTTAGAAACCCTCATGTAATCTCAGATCTCATCGTAAAACTCGACTTTTTAGTCGGCAAACGTGGATGGGATATTTTATTTACGGATCGGGATTTTAGAAATTCTCTAGACGGAGAATATATACCTTGCAAAGCCTATGCATGGCGCCCTGATTTTGGTCCTTCCGACCCCAAACGTTTTTCATTCAACAAGAGCATCAGTTCAGATTTTAGACAGGTTGGCGCTCGCTATGGAACCTATTCCATGGTCATCAGGCGCTCAGGAGTGAAAAAAATCCTCGATTTTTTCAATAAGCACCAGTTGTTTTTACCTTATGATTTAGAAATTAGTTTACCAGACGATATTCGGTTTTTTACTGTTCAGGAAGATGTGGTCTCAAAAATTCAACGTTCAGAGTCTGATAAGAAAAAAAATACATCGAACTAAAGGCCAGGGATGCTTTATCAACCACCAGCTGATGCACAACCGATCTCCCACCTGGAACACATCGTCGATCCCGCTCATGCCATGAGAGTTAAGGAAGAAGCCTTTTATTACATGGACTCTTTAGAGGGATGGTGTACCAAACAAAAAGCCTCGATCCTGATCGACATTGTTCTCAAGGCTCAACCTATGACGATCGTGGAGATTGGAGTTTGGGGAGGCAAATCGCTTGTTCCCATGGCAACTGCAGTGCGCGCCAATGAGCAAGGGATTGTATATGGGATTGATCCTTGGGATCGCCTTGCTTCTGTTGAAGATATGATCGAAGAAAATAACATTCTTTTCTGGTCGAAAGTGGATCATCAACGTGTTAGGGAAGATTTGATCATCAATTTAGAGCGTTTTGATTTGGATTACTTCACTAGAATCTTTAAAACGTCTTCCGAAGACGCTCCACCTATCCATGATATCGATGTCTTACACATTGATGGCAATCACAGTGATCATATGTCCTATTTAGATGTGACAAAATGGGTTCCACTTGTCCGAAGAGGAGGGTGGATCATTTTTGACGGAATGGGATGGGCAGAGAAGGGCACATTTACGACTGCAAGGGCTGTCAATTGGCTTAGTAACCATTGCAACAAAATCGCAGAGTATCAAGAAGATGGGGGCTGGGGCATATGGTTAAAGCGATAAGACAGCTTATCCTAGGATGTGTATGCGGAATCTCTTCCCTATCTGCAGAGAGTCTTCAAGAAAAAAAAATACAGGAAATGAAACACCACATCCTCAATCAAAATCCTCCTCTTGAAGGATGGTGTTCTAAGGAAAAGGCGCAACATTTCATTGATTTAGTCTTTCAATGCAAACCCCAAGTTTGTGTTGAACTAGGAGTATATTGTGGAGCATCTCTTTATCCTGTGGCTGCGGCCTTAAAACATCTCGATGAAGGGGTTGTGATAGGTATCGATGCTTGGGATAAATTAGAATGTGTTAAGTATCTTGATCCCATAGAAGATGAACATCACCTCGCTTGGTGGACAAAAATTGATTTAAGCAACTGTTATGTGAATTTGAAAAAATTCATCAGACGCAATGGATTGGACAAATCCTGTGTTCTTCTACGCAAATCCTCCATCAAAGCCGTTACTGATCTAGGGGAGATAGACATTTTGCATATCGATGGCAATCCCAGTGAGATCATCAGAACGCAAGAAGTGTTGCTCTATTTGCCCAAAGTAAAAACAGGCGGATACATCTGGTTCAATGATGTATTAAACATTAATTCTCAACAGGCCGTGGAACTGCTTTTGCAATCTTGCGATGTGATTAAGTTGATCGATAATGGAAATTGTATCTTATTTCAAAAGAGGTAAATGGTGAAAAAGTATCATTTTTTTTTGCTCTTTGTCGTTTTCTCGCGTTTAGCCATTTCTGCCGAACCGATAGAGCTAAATCAATATGAACAATCGCTGTACGGACAATTTGGTGAAGAAGGCGTTTTAGCTAAGATTTTTCAGTTGATAGAACCATCCAACCGATTTTGCGTAGAATGTGGCGCATTTGATGGAATTACAGGGAGCTCGACCTATCTTTTAAGAACACAAGGATGGAAATGTGCTCTTTTTGATCGGACTTATGATATTCCTCAATGGAGTCTCCACCGAGAATTCATCACCTCAGACAATATTAATTCTCTACTCGAGCAGTACAAAGTTCCCTATGATTTAGATCTTCTTGTCATCACGTTAGGGTATAATGATTACTATATCTGGCAAGCGATCGATCCCCACTATAAACCCTCTGTTGTTTTGATTTCCTACAACCCATTTTTTCTTCCTCATGAAGATAAAATCGTTGTGTATCATCCCTATTACGTAGGAGATAATACAACTTACTACGGAGCCAGTCTTCTCGCCTTATTTAAATTGGGACAATCAAAAGGATATTCACTTGTACATGCGGATAAAGGAGGGGGACACCTTTTTTTCATTCGCAATGACCTCATTGATCGCTACAAACTGCAATTTAGCAATATCAATAGCCCTAAGAAAATTTACTCCTTAGTAGCTATCGGATCTAGCCCGATCAACGAATTGCGGAAAGATCCAAGAAATCGAGGCTTTTTAGAATCAGAAGACCTTATTAACCCCACGATGCCACGATGAATCGAATTACGTCTTTAATCACGCTAGCATTTCTTACCATAGGTTCTAGTATTATCTATGCAGCTCCTAAAATATGTTTAACCATGGTAGTTGCCGATGATGAGATTTTTCTCAGAAGGTGTCTCGATAGTGTAAAGAATGTCGTGGATTATGTTTCGATTTGTGACTTAGGGTCCACAGATCACACGATCAGAGTGATTGAAGAATTCATGGATCAGCATCAAATTCCGGGCACCATTCATCATCGTGAATGGAAAAATTTTGGGAAGAACAAAACAGAAGCTGCTCAAGCCGCTCAACAAGCCCTTAAGGATGCAGGTCATCGGTTAGAAGACTGGTATCTTCTTGCCATCGAGCCTGAAATGATCCTTAAAGAAGGCGTGGGATTCAAAAAAGACGCTCTCACTGCTGATTGTTACATGATCCTAGAGAAATCTGCAGCCCTATCCTATCATCAATACGATGTGCATTTCTTGCGCGCATCGATACAGTGGAAAAGTCAAGGAGTGACACACGAATTCTGGAGCAGTGTTCATCCGACCCACTGTGAGAAATTGACCACATTGATGGTAGAAGATAAATCCGATGAAGGAAGACTCAAAGAGCGTCTGGCATTGGATTTAGAACTTCTGAATAAAGAGCTAGAAGAAAAACCTAACCAGAAAAGATACAAATTTTTCTTAGCTCAAACTTATCAAGGTTTAAAAATATATGATGAAGCAATCGCAGCCTATGTCAACCATTTGAATGAGTGTTCAGATTCTGCTGAGATTTGTTTAGATAAATTCATGATTGGAGAATGCTATGAAGCAAAAGGAGATTGGGATCTTGCTCTAAGTTGGTATTTGGAAGCTTACCAGTGTAATCCCGACCGAGTAGAAGCGCTAAGAAGAATCGCCACTTATTATCGCAATCAAAGCAAACATGACATTGCTCTCATCTTTGCCAAGTATGGTTCTCGCATTCCCATTCCAGATCAATCATACATCTTCCACGATCCAGAATTCTCCCCCTTTCGTTTTGAAGAAGAAGTGTCTATTGCAGCCTATTATACCCGATTTAAGGAAGATGGATTTGACGGGGTTAACCAGCTTCTTTTACGAAAAAATCTTCCCTGGTATGTCAAAGATTATTCCTTACGGAATACTCTGTTTTACGTTCAACCGTTACAGAATGCACAATTTGTAACGATTAAATTAGAACTTCCTCTGATTCGAAAAGATTACGAAGACAGGTATAATCCCATGAACCCCTCCATCCTTCGCACAGACAAAGGGTATCAAGTGATTTGTCGCACAGTCAATTATACCCAAACCGGAGCAAAGATCTTTAATACGATTGATGAACAGGGAATCTTTCGCACCCGCAACTTTCTCCTCAACTACGACAAACAATTTAACCTTCTTTCACAACACGAAATCATTGAAAATCTCCCACGCGAGCATATCCGTACTTTTAGCTTAGAAGGATTAGATGATTGCCGCCTTTTTGAGTACCACAATAGCTTATGGTTTACCTGCACAACAGGAGATACTAACCCTTACGGCAATTTTCAAATTTCCCTCTGTAAACTAGGAAACCCACAAACCAATAAGAAAGTCTATGTCGAATCGCTCCTTCCTTTATTAGGCCCCGATCCGTATCGCTGTGAAAAGAACTGGTTACCTTTCATTAAAGACGAGACGCTCTATCTGATTTATGGGTATGAACCGTTTCAAGTATTCAAACCCAATCTTAAAACAGGAGAATATGAAATCGCTTGTGAGTACTCGTCCAACCATGACTTCACTGCTTTTCGAGGCTCGGCCCCGCCTATTCCTTTTGATCAAGGATACCTCATGGTATCCCACGAAGTCGTTCTTCGTGAAGATTATACGCGTTGTTATTTACATCGATTTGCTTACCTTGACAGCCATTTCACCCTACAAAAAGTATCGAAGCCCTTTACTTTTTTACATCAAGGCATTGAATTTTGCTGTGGCATGACATCCGATCACCAAAATTCCAACATGATCCTCTCAGTCGGCATAGAAGATCGAGAAGCCTATCTATGCATTATCAACATGGATACAATTCGCTCTTTGCTAGAACCATTACCTCCTCTAGTTGTTGACCCTGCATTCAAACCTAAGTGAGCTACTATGAAAATCAAGGAATGTATTAGACCTCTTTCGAAATTAAGGGTTCGTCGATTTTCGGGATTATTAGACATCTTGCGTAACCTCATTTACTCATTAAAACCAAATATTTTCTGTCCAATTTTTGTATCGTCATCTCAGCGACTTACCAAAGTCGCTTCGCCTCCGCTACACGAATCTACTACCGTAGATTCTAAAAATTTGCCTAGAAAATCTTTGATTTTTCTGAGCAAAGCAGGTTATGCAAGATGTCTATTTTGGCCAATTTTCGATTCTTTTTGCGGGGATAGTATACGAAACAAGATACAATCCCCGCAAAAAGAATCAAAAACTCGGCTCAAAAGAACCCGAAAATCGACAGAACCTTATTTTCGAAAGAGGTCTATTTTAGGATTACTCATACTGTTCTTTTCTCCATGCGCATTTGCTCACATTGATTTTGACTTTTACTTTAAAAAAAATCCTCCTGTAGTGAACGTCGACTATGAGAACCTTGCAGAAAAAAACATAGTCATAGCAACCAAGCGCTTAGAATTCCAAGATTTTCCCAAGGCGCACAATCCTTCGATGATTAAAGTGGATCAGGGGTATTTACTGTCGTTTCGTTTTGTTCCCGATGAATACGATCTTCATTGGCTTTCCTACATAGGGATTGTTCTGCTTAATGATTCCCTGGAGCCGATTTCTAAACCGGAATTACTCAATACAAGACCCAACAATAGCAAAACCCCTTCTCAAGCTGAAGATGCAAGGCTCTTTTCCTACAGGGGAAGACTCTTTCTCATTTACAATGACAACATCGAGGTAACAGCGCCTACCGTGCATCAACGAAGAGATATGTTCATAGCTGAACTCTATTTTGACAATGGTCGCTATAAAATGGCCCCAGGGCTCAAACTGGTTTACGAAGAAAAATACGATTCACAGTATTGGCAAAAAAATTGGATTCCATTTGTCCACGACAATACTCTGTTCTTGAGCTACATGTTAAATCCCCATGAAGTGCTCTATCCTAATCTCCTTAATGGTCAATGTTGTAGATTTTATGAGAGCTCAGTTGCCACACGATGGAAACTGGGAAGAATTAGAGGTAGTACTTCGCCTTTGTTTATCGATGGGGAATACTTAGCCTTTTTCCACTCAGGAATACCAACCTCTTCCCCCTTTTCGGATGGTTATGAATTGTGGCATTATTTCATGGGGGCATATACCTTTTCAGCTGAGCCCCCATTTCAGTTAACTAAAATGACCCATCAGCCGATCATTGGAAAAGGGTTTTATACGCATTCTGACAGAGTAAAGCGTGTGATTTTTCCAGGAGGATTGGTCGAATCAGGTGATAAGCTCTTTGTGGCCTATGGAAAAGATGATTGCGAAGTATGGATTGCTACGATCGACAAGAAAGAGCTCAAAAAAGCATTAGTGCCCATTAATGAAAAGGACAATAATTAATTCCAGACGTGTCTTCGAACATTAAACCTCTTGCATAACCCCACAATTCCCTGCCCGTGCCCCAGGGCTATTTAACTAAAAATTTTTGATAGCAGATCAGGTAATATGGCATAGTAAACACCTCAAATTTAAGGAGGTTCTATGTCACGCCGCAAACCAATTGATGCCAAAATTCGGGAAGCCAGCAAGGAATTTAATGCCGAGGTCTTCGCAGAGACAGTTAAGGGAGCATTCGCCGATTTGCCTGATTATCGATGCAATCAAAGCCGAGTACTGTATCCTGTTTGGTATCTGTCTCTTGTAGTTCTTTATGGCTTTTTTTGCGGATGCAATACAATTGAAGAAATTGCCGACTATGCCGATCTTCAAGAAGACTGGTTTTCCTCTCTCCTTGGAGAGAGAGTCTCAGCTCCTTCTCATGGCGCTCTCTGGTGGTTTTTGGTAAAAAACCCCCGCCGGGGCTCTTAAGAGCTATATTCAAAAATGGTTCAGAAAAATTCCAGGCGCATTGAAAGATCAGCTATTGGCAATCGATGGCAAGAGATTGAGAGGTGCTAATTTCCTGGATCATATCACCCACGTAGTAGGCTCGATTAAATCCGGGATTTTACATGGGTCGGATAAGACTTCCACATCATCTTCCATTATTCAAATTGTATCATAATTAGAATCTAATGCATTGCATAGTCTTTCCTAATAAGGTGTGTTGAGATTACAGAGATATTGCTCTTTTGTTAATAGTGAAAGTCAAAAAAGCCTCTGATCATAAACATTTAATCATGAAACTCATCGTAAGACTGTAGCCACATTAAGCACTGTTTTTTTCGGTGGAATGGAATAATTTTGTAAGTCTTTAATAATTTCAGCGTAC
>JABDFI010000054.1 GCA_013286595.1 Chlamydiota bacterium
TTTTAGTAAATAAATTTATAATTAAATTTTTAATTATGTAGGCGTTAAATTAAAATATCACCTTTATTAACCAGAAGTAATTGGTACTTATGAGTTGACAAGAATGGAAGAACGTATTTTTATGAGTAATAAGGAACTAAGTCATTTAGCAGTAATGACAAAGCTGTATGAAAGACGGCTAACAATATCGCAAGCATCTGAATATTTAGGACTTAGCAATAGGTAAGTCAAACGGCTCTCTAAACGATTAAGAGCTGAAGGGGCGAAAGGGCTGATTTCCTGGCAGGTGGGGAAAAAGAGCAATCATCATTTGCCCCCAGGATTAAAGGAAGTGGTCGTAGGCCTGATCAAGGACCGTTATGTGGATTTTCGCCCCACCCTCGCACATGAATATCTAACTGAAAAACGGCGCACCCTTTTATCATACACAGAAATTATTGGCATTTGTTATTGGTAAATAGATTTTTAATTACAAATTATTGAGCCACGCTCATTTGCGTGACTCAACAGATAAAAATCCTAGATTTTATCGATGAGTTTATGCGCTTTGTCTTTGCCTTTCTCGCAGAGTTCTTTGGTTTTTTCCTTGGCTGCATCAACAGCTTCTCCAGCTTCTTCCTTAGCTACATCGACAAGCACACCTACAGCTTCGGCCTTTTCTTTAATCTTCTCTTCGACTTTGTCGAGTTTTTTACCAATCTTTTGGCCGATTTGTTCGTTGGTTTTTGTCCCAGCAGAAAGGGCGAAAGTAGCTACCAGCATGGCTCCTAGATTGAACATGAATTTCATATATTCCTCTTTTGATTTCAATTGTTTGCAAAAATCAATTTTAAAATTAACTTAACTAATCTCATTAATACAATAATAGTTACAGACTATATTTTCAATACCATCCTTTTTTAAGGAGGGTGAGAGCAAACTCCATGAAACTGTGGGGATCGGCAGATTGGTTGGTGAGAAGCGTGGGACGCATCTCGAGCAACGTGGGATTTCCTTTGAAAATAAAGCTCAGCAGTTGTTTCAATTTATTGACCTTCACACGAGCGGTCATTTCTTCGGGAATTTCCTTAAGATAGGTCGTAAAATATCTCATTAAATCATCCCAGGAAGGCTGATAAGCTATTCCAGAAAAGTGGGCTCGGATTTGGTGGAAAAGGAAAGGATTGATAATACTTCCTCTACCGATCATGAGAGCATCGCATCCCGTCATCTTTAACATGTCTAGGGCGTGTTGGACCGTCACAATGTCTCCATTTCCTACGACAGGTATTTTAAGCAAAGATTTTGCCTCGGCAATCAAATCCCATCGAGCTGGCGGGCCGTAACCGTCAACCTTAGTTCTAGGATGAAGGGTGATGTAACGAGCTCCGCTTTCTTGAGCTGCCAATAGATTCTCACGAAATAAAGAGATATCTTCATAGCCAGAACGCATCTTGATGGTGACAGGAATGGTAGTCGCTTTGACAAGAGATCGAGCCACATCATGTAAAAAATGGGGATCTTTAAGAAGGCTGGATCCCGCGCCCCGCCCCGTGACTGTGTTCGAAGGACATCCACAGTTCAAGTCAATCCGTGGAGCTTCTCTCTTCTGGATTTCACAGGCCATTGCACCCATGAGCTCCACATCGGATCCCATCAACTGCGCCACTAAGGGAACAGGCGCTAACTCATCTGCTTGATACTGACAAGCTAAGCTTTCTACATGGGCATTCTTTGGCACTCGTAAAAAATCTCTTACCGCCTCGTTAAAACCACCAACAGCCGCCATCGCTTTTCGAAAGCAGCGATCGCCAACTCCTTCCATTGGAGCAAGTATCAAAAAGGGACAGCCATGAGAATCTTGAGGGAGTAAAGACATGAGGTGTATTCTACCACAGTCCCGGCTCCCTTGGGAATGACTTATTTGACACGAGGAATTTCGGGTACAAAGGTCGATACATCTGGCTTTTGGAACCCTTTTGGAAAGTCGCTATCTTGTGCAGCAGGCCACTCTTGATTTCTTCCAAAAAATAGAAGCTCACCTCTGACAACGAGTTCCCCGTATTGATTAACCCAAAGTTCTGCTTTGTAGACTTTCCCCTTTTCTGGATCGACGATTTTACCGCGGTATTTTCCACCTGAAGTAGGACGTAAATTCCAGATAATATCCATCCCGGAATAATAGGGATTTTCCTTCACACCAGGCGCTCTTTCTACAGGATGATAGATGGTATCATCCATCACACCCTCGTCGTTATAAGTGCCGATGATGCGTCCATACCACATTCCATCGTATTCATACACGGCAACAATACAATCCTCTCTCCCCTTTTCATTCACCGCCTTCCAAAATCCTTCAATTCCCTCAGCAAAAACAGAAGAGAAAGGCAAGAAACAAACCACCCATAATGCAATGATTTTCTTGATCATATTACTCCTGTATTAATCACAAAATCCCAACCCACACAAATCCACCGTCGTGATGATATTTGCTATCGTAATGATCCCGACAAGGAACCAAGCTGATTTTTCCCATCCACTATGCCAAAAAGCGGGCACTTCACGGTGGCGAGAAATACCAAATAAAAAAAGAAGAACTGCCACTGCAAACATCGAACATGCAAAAACAATAGCTGCCCATACATAAAGATCGTATCCTAAGATGGGCTCTCCAAAAGTTGGAAATTCTGGGCAAATATGCAGCGCTATCTGACGTAAGGAAATGATGCGTCCTATGATGGCGCTAAGCAAGGAAATAGCATAATGCTCCATCTTGATCCCAAATCGCATGTTCATGAGAGGGCCAATCGCCACTCCAATCATTCCTATGCGTTGTAATAAGCAAAGAGCACACGGATGTTCATGCATGAGATACTGATAGCCGTACGCCCCTAGAAGAACACCGCATAGCACATACACAAATACCAAATTAAGAATTCTTTGTGCCAGGATCAAGGTGCCTCACAATCTTATATTCAATGATAGGGTCATGTGATGCCATAACATAAGCATCACAAGAACAAGATTGATCAGCGAAAGACAAAGAGCTACTCGTTTCTTTCCCCAACCAATGAGAAAAAGACAAACGAGATAAAGAAAGATCAAACCCGCCATCATACCATGAACCTATGCCATTATAAAAACAAAGGGCAAAGACAGTTCTTTGCCCTTTGAACTGTCTTATTTTTTCTTCTTCTTACAGACCATATCTGGTTTAACTAACACAGAATCTGTCACTAGTTCTTCTTGAATGACACACTCTTTGCATGAATTAACATCCGCGTTATGCTCTTGCGGCGCTACACATGTGCTGATTAAATAGAGAATCGTTCCCATTACCATGACATACCTCCTTTAGTGACATCATGATAACATGCATTTAAGACATCAACACCTTTTCACGTCAATTATAAATTTATAGAATCGATTGTCGATTTGAGATATAGCATAAGAATAGAGGCAATTGCAAAACTCCCCGACCCAGAAAAATCGATGATTTTGAGTCAATTTGCCAGCCGCTTCAGCGGCCATGCCCCATCCCCAAGCACATACTCCAAGCGAGTAGGGCTTGGGGATGGGGTGGCAAAATGGCTCAAAAGGGCGATTTTGCTGTGGCGTGGAGTTTTGCAATTGCCTCAATAGCTAGCGGAGAACTGAACATGCTCGAGTCTCTGAATCTCAAGATCTTGCTCATTTTGACGATCGGCTTATCTTTCGCAGCTCTTTTAGGTTATCTCTCTCACAAGATTAAGCTCTCCCCCATATTCGGGTATCTCTTAGCCGGCTATTTGATCGGGCCTTACTCACCAGGGTTTGTTGCTGATCTAGACACAGCCGAGCAACTCTCTGAAATCGGAATCGTGCTCATGCTGTTTGGTGCAGGAATGCACTTTAAATGGCAAGACTTAATCCGCGTGCGACGCATCGCCGTTCCAGGCGCCATCATTCAAGTACTTGTCGCCACTGTCTTTATCACGATGATCTTTCACAAAATGGGCTGGGCTAAAGAATCGGGTATCATCATCGGTCTTTCGATTGGTGTTGCCAGCACCATGGTGCTCATTCGCGTTCTCCACGATAATCACGCTTTGAGAACTGCAGAAGGGCATATCGCTGTTGGCTGGCTCATCGTAGAAGATATCATTACCATTTTCATGTTACTTCTCATCCCCGTTTTGGCAGCTTCATTGGTGGGAGAACAAATTTCCTATAAAGAACTCACCTTCTCGATTTTAGGGGCCTTATTCAAATTTCTTTTAATGGCAGTTCTTCTTTTAACGCTCGGATTCAGACTGGTCACCTTTATTCTCAAAAAGATCAAGGTCATTAAGTATCCTGAATTATTCACATTGACTACACTTGCCATCATGTTTGCAATTTCCATTGGCTCCGCTTCCCTTTTTGGGACCTCAATTGCACTAGGAGCCTTTATCGCAGGGATGGTGATTGCACAAACCAAAGATCGACACCTCGTTTCAGCTCAAATTGCGCCTTTAAAAGATGCCTTTGTTGTGGTTTTTTTTCTCTCGGTGGGCATGCTCTTCAATCCACTAGGGCTCTCAGTAGACATCTCCATCACACTCCTCATTTTGGCAACGATTCTCATCATTAAACCCATAACCGCATTTCTGTTGTGTTTGATCCTCAAACATCCCATCAAAACAGCCCTAACAGTTGCTGTAGGACTTGCGCAGATCGGAGAATTTTCGTTCATCTTAGCAAAAGAAGCCATTTCCTATCGTCTGTTGCCCGATGAAATTTACAGCATGATTGTCGCTTGCGCCCTGATCTCCATCTCCATCAATCCCATCTTCTTTAAATTGACTAGACAGTATCGCCCACGCAAACACTAGTCATCTGAAATAGTCACCAGTTATTGTTTCCTGCCTAAAGCGTAAACAGGATAAATATCGATAACAGTTTCCTGATAAGGATGCGCCTTTTTAATCGCTGCAATCACTTGTTCCAAACGGACGCGCGCGCAAATAGTTTCAATCCTCTCTTCATTGACTGTCTCAGGAATCCCCTCTTTTCCTAAAAAAGGCTGAGCTCCTCGTTTGGCAGTGAATCGACCGATTCCTTTCACGGAAAAGCTACAATGGGAATAATGTTCCGTTTCACCTGCACCCGCTTTTCCCATGACATCTCGAATTAAATCGGCATGCGTTTCAGGAACGGTTACCACAATGGTCACAAATTCAGATTCTTCCAACATGATTTTTCCTTTACAATGTAAACATCAATGAGTCTATTGGATTATTTTAAAGAGCAACGGTCTCGGCAAACATAACATTCTTTAGATATTTTTAACCAGTTTCCGACTATCTTAGCTAAAAAACCCACAAAGTCATCGTGAGGATCCTATGTTATCCAGAATAACTTTTTATTTAGTAACCGCATTGAATTTAAGCTTACCAGCATCCCTGATTCATGCAGAAGAAAAAGGAACTGCTCCTCAAGTTAAAGCTTGGCAAGAATGGACCTACACCTTAGCGATGCAAGCAGCGACATGGGGGAGTCCTCTTGTTACGATGTACGCCTTGCGTCATCATGATGCGTTGGGACAACAAGCAAAAGCCCGACCTAACACGATCTGGCGCATGGAAGATATCTCCACACCAGAACTCTCCAAGCAAGCAGGTTATGTCACTCCGAATGTCAATGTCATTTATGGCTTTGGATTCATGGATTTGCGACAAGAGCCCATTATTTTAGAGGTCCCCGATTCGAATAACCGCTATTACATGGTGGAAGTGGTTGACATGTGGACTAATGCCTTTGCTTACATCGGTGGGAAATCCACGGGTTATCAAGGAGGAAAATTTGCTCTAGTCGGTCCTGAATGGAAAGGTGAATTACCTGCAGATGTTCAACCGATTAACTGTCCCACTCCCTGGATTCTTCTTCAGCCTCGCGTTCATCTTTATGTCAATGGACAAGTGGATCTCCCGGGAGCACAAAAAATTCTCCAAGCGATACGCCCTATAGGTTTAGCGGAATACATAGGTCAACCCCCACTTTCTCCTCTAACTTACAATTACCCAGCTCCTGACCCTTTGAACCCCGATATGCCCGTCAGTGCGCTGGAATACAAAGACCCTTTACAATTTTGGGAACTTCTCATGGTGGCCTTAAATGAAAACCCTCCGCCAAAAAATCAAATAGAAGCCCTTCTTCCTATGTTCCAAACCTTAGGCATAGAATTGGGTAAGCCTTGGGATCCCAACAAACTTCATCCTCAGATTGTCGCAGTGATGAAACAAGCTGCTGCAACCATTGGATCTATGCTCGATGTGTTACCGATAGGCAAACTGTTTCAAGGAGCTTTTTTACCTCCGCCAACCATCGGCAATCCGGGTGCTGATTATAGAACACGAGCTGTCGTCGCACGCATAGGGTTAACAGCTAACACCCCTTTTGAATCTGTCTACTGGATGTATTCCTTAGATAGCTCCACTCAGCCGTTGACAGGATCAAAAAAGTACACGATGACATTCAAAGAAGAAATCCCCTACATGAAACCCGGCTTTTGGTCGATCACCCTATATGATGCCAAAAACAATTACACTGTAGCTAATCCCATTAACCGCTACATGCTAGGCAGCGATACACCTAACCTCAAGAAAAATGCAGATGGCTCTTTCACAATTTATATTCAGAAAGACAGTCCTGGAAAAGATAAAGAATCGAACTGGCTTCCAGCTCCTTCTGGGAAGTTTTATCTCATTCCACGCTCTTATGCACCCAAACCAGAGACGATTGCTATTTTAAACACACCAAAATCATGGCCCGTGCCTGCTGTCGTCCCTGTGAATTAAGTGAAAAATGGGATTCCGTTGAAGAACGGAATCCCGAGGAAATACTATTTTAAGATATGCTTATTGAGATGTCCTGCTAGTTTAAGCATGTCGACAGGCTTTTTACCAATTACTTCGCCTAATTTATTATCAGGCACAATCATACGTCTATTTTTTTCATCCTGACATTTATGTGATTTTATGTAAGCCCAAAGGCCTTTGACAACCTGAGGACGTGTCATTTTTTTGGAACCCACTATCGCTTGCAATTCAGGAGATAAAGAGTAAGTGGTTTTATTGAGACCAGATGTAGCACCTGATTTCTTTTTTGCAGGTTTTTTCTTAGCTACTGCTTTTCTTGCAGTGGTTTTCTTTTTGGCTGATTTCTTTTTAGCTTTTGCCATAAACATTCCCTTCGGATTTAAAGTTTCAGGAAAAATTGCCAATTGCAACTTTCATGTCTTCTAATCAGTTTTGTAAGATCTATTATGAATTACTGCAAGTTTTTTTTTAATTTTTGAAACTGGCATGGATTTAATAAGGAAAGTCTACAACAATATGCTTAATTCTTCTTTGTTCAGACCCCTTCTGAAATGGCATATGTAATGTGCAATTGACCGGCTTGGGAAATACAACCAGCTGGAAATTCCCCTGTTTTATCAATAACATAAGGAGAACTCCAAGAATTTCCTCCATTAGAGGAAATCGCTAAATGAAGGGGATAGCGGTTGTCATGCGAGTGATTATACAAAAGCACAATTCGCCCTTCTCCTAAATCGATGGTATCGATACCCGAATCGGGATTGGGAAGATGGGTAGGAGTTAATTCAGACCAAGATACTCCTTGATCTTGAGATTCAGCTGTCCAAAGGTATCCCTTCTCCCCTATTTTGTGAGCGCGATCGCGGCAAAGAATCCGTAAATTACTTCGACCATCTTCAAACAGTGCCGGTTCAATCACTCCAAACTTTCTTCCGGGAATTTCTAAGGGGCCAATTTTACTCCAATGTATCCCTTTATCAGGAGAAAGATCAAACCAGATAGCGGTAGCCTTATGCTTCTCATCAGGATTACCCACCGCGCAAGAAGAGGGACAAAGAAGAGCGCCATCGGCAAGTACAAGGGGAGCACATTTAGTCGGACCGTTTATCCCAGCAGGTAAAATTTCTTCTTCAGACCATGTTTTGCCATGATCAAAAGAGCGCTTTAAGAAACTGACAACAGTACGCGGATCTTTCCCTATTCGAAAGAACAAAAGAAGTTCTTCTTCTGATAGCTTGCAAAGAACCGGAGTCCAACAAACAGAATGCTCAGCTTTGACAATTTCATGTGGATAGGACCAGGATGCACCATCGTATAAAGAATGCCATATACCTACATTTTCCTTCATGTCAATGTTACTTTTTCCCTCTCCACTTCCCCCTTTCCACACGGCACAAAAACAACCGGGAGTCGTTTCGACAATATCAGAGCTATGACAATCAAATTGAGCTAGGTCAGGTGAAAGATACTCTGTTTTAACAATGGTGAATTCTTGAGCATGACCCATAACCCATGATGTTAAAAGAAACCAAAAGATCTTTAGCATTTCTTAATCTCTATATTCAGCGCGATATAAGGAGAAGAACCAAGATTGACAAATCCTGCAGGCGTCATATCACCAGAAAGCTCGTACACTCCACAAGGCCAACTTTCCTGCTCACACGTGTCGCCACTTTCCATAGCAAAGGTCGATCCTGAAATGATGAATAGAAGGCTATCCCATTGATGGATATGGGGCACGACTTTGTCCCCTGGTTGCAACTCTGTGTAAAGAATTCTTATGAAAGGACTTTCAAAAAGCACTTCATGCGTTTCAGGAGCAACAGTAACTGCATCTTCACTAACTGGCTTTTGAGGAACAAATCCCTCTAGAAATGGCAAGTTTAACTGATTGCTCTTTTCGATCAACTGAGCTAGTGCTTGGTTAAACTGAGAATCGCCACTGAAAGGGCGTAATCTTGAGACGATCTCATCTGCACAAGGTTCACTGACGCGAAAAGCATCCATTAGACATTCCTTAAAAGACATAGATTCCTCGATCATTCAAGCACTCTCAATGAGCTTCCACGCTTACCGGATAAATGGCAAGCACTCCCACTGGAAAGGGCAAACGCAAAGAATCTTGACACAAATTCTGAGTGATAGCCAATCCTTTTCCATCGGGTGTAAAAGCAATTCCCTTTACACCACCTTCCTGATGAAGTTGATCTAGTAAATGTATAGTCGATTCATCATACATCTCTAAAATTTCCAAACTCAATTCTGGAGCAGTGGCATACAAACCGCTTTCTGTTGTTGAGAAAAAGTGCACATTCTTTCTTCCTTGAGAACATGATACCGTTAGATCATTTTTTACGGGATGGAAGGCGACTGAGTGGGGAAAACAAAACAGCGTCTGGGGGCCTTGTAACGCTTGAATCGGAGTGTTTACATAGAAACCTTGAGAACCCTCTTTGCGTTGGTATAGAACTACCGAGTGCGAGTCATGAGAAGTGACCGCGAGCAATTGGCCATCTTTTGAAAAATCTAACCCATCTGGAATCTGTAAAATGCGGTGAGTAAGCACCTGAAAGGGCCGTCTGTCGTAATGATCTCCTTGAAAATGGTATAAAGTAATCGTGTGGGAATACATATTGGCTACTGCAATCACATTTTCAACGGGTGAAAATCGAACAGCATCTGGAAACGAAATTTGAGAGCGAGACCCTTGGATGCTCGCTATAGGATGAGACTCATAGCGATTGAGAGAAAGATCTCTTTTATAAATGGTAATGGAGTTGCCTACCCGATTGGCCACCGCAAGATGTTTTCCATCGGGAGAAAAACTGAGATCATGAGGATAGTCCAATTGCGATTGAAGGCCTTCGATAGTGTACGAGGGCTTTGTTTCGTAAACATACCCTTCTCCTCCTACGCGTTTGTAAAAAGTTACAGAATTAGCTAAAGAATTGGCAACAGCTAGGCAATCTCCAGAAGGAGTAAAAGCCACAGATTCAGGGCGATCTAACTTTGAGTCGTTTTCTGCTCTAATCACGGTGATAGGTGTTTCACCGACAATCACTCCAAAACAATTAGATAGGTTGACCAACAGGGGTAATATCAACCCCAATAGATAGTTTTTCTTTTTTTCCATGAGCAACTTTCCCATCAATAAATAGCTTATACATCATTTACACATTCCGGCGAAGTTCATCACACTTAGCTGCTAAAATAAAATCGCTCTCAGATAACCCATTTATTTTATGAGTCCAGATGAGTAGTTTAACCTTTCCATAGGAAAGATGGATATCGGGATGATGCCCTTCTTGCTCTGCTAACTCCCCTACTTTGTTGGTAAATTCAAGCGCTTCTTTAAAATTTTGAAAGGGATATTCCTTTTCCAGATGGTGCTCTTCCTTCACCTTCCATCCCTTATCCAATTGTTGGTATAAAAGCGTTAGTGCTTCACCTTGTAAAGGTGGAACTCCCTTCTCACAAGACACACAAGATTTTTTGAACAATTCACAATGTGATTTCATGACATTCTCCTTTAAACATACTAGCTCGATTTTGTACAATTTTTAGCCCATTTGCTCCCTGACGTTTGGCCTACAGGGCCAAACTAGTCGATTTATTTAAAGGGAAAGGGTTTTTTAAACCCCATCCCCTTTAAATAAACGCCTCAGAAAACAAATAGGCCGAGGCACTCGGGTGAAAATTGTACAAAGTCGAGACTAGCACTATTCAATCTGCCGAGTCTCAAAATAACGAGGATGCAAATGTGTGCCATCGATATCAAAAAGAGGATTGATCTGACCGTTTTCAAGCAGTAAATCATCTTTAAATCCTAACCAAGAAATCTTGAGTCCCTTTTTCTTTTCTACTAATACACTCTCTCTGAGAAGGCGATTGAACAGCATAACCGTTGATCGATTAAAATCAAGAACCGGAGGAACCTCGTGGATATAGACGTGAGCTAACTTTTTACTTCTGATCGCTTCCTTGACCCTATCCATGTAGACCTTTAGTAGCAACCCCATGGCCGCTTCAGCATTCGGATAGCGCCCTTTTTCTACTGAGGGCAAAATCCCTTCACGGCAATCAATTTCTCCGAAAAGATAAATAAGGGTCGATCCCTCAGGAATTAAGCGAAGAGCTTCCTGATAATTGACCTTGGCGTGGAGAAGGCTGGCATCTCGTAAATGCCATAGCTTACAACCTGTGATCAAAACAGGTTGAATCAACCACTTCTTATGTTCTATTTCAACCTCATTCCAAGCAGGAGAAAGACAATGACTGTCGCCAATGAGATAAACACGATCCTCAGACTTGTGATCGAAGGTTTTCAAGGGAAGCAAGTCGGCGATGTATTGAAAATAGCTATATCCATTTTTAATGGATGTGGAAGACAAATTTTCACATACTGCAACGGTAGGCTCCATGATCTGACAAATGCGGAAAGCGAGATCGAGCTTTTCTTGACAATAGCAGATTTTAACCATTTTGAAGATCAGATTTAAGAACTCCAGATCCTCATCCGTTTTTGCAGCTTGTCCTTGGATCGGAACATGATCCCACTTATCCAAGGCTTTTAAGAATTTGTCTGCGGTCAGATCGCCCAAGGATAGCTGTGGATGAGAGTTTAAGTAGAAAAGAGCTTTTTCTAGAGCTTCTTCTCGCAGCATGGCAGAATCCATTAGATCCAGATAAAAGTTCATGAGATGAAGGGGCATGGCTTCCACAGAACAAGCCTCTTCTGTAAAGAAGACAGCCTCTTTTAAATGACCAAACTCCGCTGCAAGATTCGCTAGAAATTGAATAGAAGCAGGATGAATTCCTTGGAGGATTTTTAACAGCGTTTCACGATCTTTTTTGTGCTCTAAAAGTTTCCCAAATAAAACAGCCGTTTTCTCATGTTCTGAAGAGAGATGCTTGGGATCCTGATTGATCCGAATGATCAAATTGACTAACAGCTTAATCCCATCTTCATTCTTATTTTTAAGAAGTTTTTCAGCTATTTTGATTTCGTTTGAATACATCGATATCACTCCAAAGTTGGCTCCAAAGTATCATGCAATATCGTAATTTAGATCAATTTTCAACTTTTTTCTTTAATTTTAGAGATATTATTTTTTAATTACATAAATGTTCTAATATTTATTTACTATTAATATTAAAACAGCATAATATTTCAATATTAATAAATGGTTTTATATGAGTTTAAAAATTGCTTGTTACAATGTTTTAGCCGAGAAATACGTCGAACCTTGTAAACCCATGTTCAAACATCAATGGGAATCGCGCAAGGAAGCTTTAGCGAAACGAATTGTCACTTTAGATCCCGATCTCATCTGCCTGCAAGAGGTCGATCGCTTTGAGGACCTCGCTCGTTTGCTTGCTGCAAAAGGGTATCATGGGATGGTGGAGAAAGACAATGCGATCTTCTATAAAAAGGAAGATGTGGATGTGACCGATGCTACGCGGATCAAAGCCCTCGAAAGACTCTTACTTAATGAAGTTGCAGATCTTTTCACGACAGATCGCGCAAGCGAAGCCATGCGCTTATTTGATACACTGTCTGGAGATTCAATGCGTCACGCAGTTTATGGAGAAACCTACACTCTTGCACAAAAGAAAGGATTAAAAACTGATCATCATGACTTTGGAAGAGTCGCCTTTCACCGGCAGGAAGGATATGATGCAACAAACGATCTGCGCATCGAAGCCATCAAAGCCTTCCTCTCAAAATAGGCTCTCCGCATGTGCGTCTTTTTAATTTTATCTTAAAAAAAATCCTGTAGATCGGCCTAATGATGTTTTAAAAGCCATCTCGATCTAAAAAATCATTGCTTATTTAAGAATCAGCTTACTAGTAGAGGCCTTCTGCTTGGATTAGCAGCATGTAAAAGCTCAGCATATTTTTCAATGCTCGGTCTGGCTTGGGCTCTTTCATAACGGGCATATGCATTGGGTGATTTTGATTTCAGTCTTTTGGAAACATCCCGAATAGTTGAACCACTTCTCAATCTTTGTCGCTTTAAACCCAACGCAAAAAGCAATTTATCATCGGAAGCACCCATGCCAATAACACCATCCTCATAAAGATTAACAGTAAGTTGAAACTGCCTAGCCAATAAACCCTCGTAAGAGTCTTTTAGAAGCTCCATCACGGCATCTTTAATCATTTCTAGTGCTTCTTTTCTCGTCCTTCCCTGAGTCATTACATCCAAGAAGGAAATTTCAATTAGCCACCATGAACTATCAGCATCTTTCCACACTCTGCCTTCCAGCTCCATTGTTTTACTTCTCCCTGCTATTTTTTCTTTGGGGGATTATTCCTAGCCACCTGTAATATCTTCTTAGCTAGATTCTCTTTCACTTCTCTATGACGAGGAACTGGTTCCGAATCTTCTCCATTGGTCCCAATTTCATGGTTGCCGCCTTCTCTTTTCAACCACCAACCCCAACGACTAAGCTCTTTATCCAAGTCTCGCTTCTTCATTCATGGTACACGTTTTAGTGAACAAAGTCAAATTTGTAGCAGAAATCAGTATTTTTCTGAAACATTGATAATAAAAATTAAATTATTAATTTTTCTGCCGAGTAGCCGAGGGATTCACCTTTGGCCCTCACAGAACTGTACGTGAAGCTCTCGCTTCATATGGCTCGTCTGTCCAAATCGTTTCCATTAATAATCGATTTACTTACAGCTATTCGTTAGTTACGATGATTTTGCTAAAATGAGGTCTAGGCGGGGTAATTTTTAATTGGTCAAAACCCCTTCCATCTACTAAAATTTACCATTTGAGGAAAATGTATGTCTCTTGAAGAACAAGTGCAAGCTTACAAAGAACTCTCTCGTTATATCGCTGATCTCGAAACTCAGAAAAAAGAGCTGAGCCACGCCATCCTAAAACAAATGACCGAGAAAACCCTTTTTGTTGCAGGTTATATCGTCCGCCGGTATGACCGCTTCTCCATTAAAACGTCTCTTGAAGAAGCTCGCAAGTTTGGCGCTACCAAAATGGAAGAAGTCCTAGATAGAGGCAAGCTGAAAAAACTTCATCAGTCGGGTCAAGAGATCCCAGGTATTACTCCCTCTACCTGTATTCAGATCTCTTTGCAAACGCAAGAAATCACCACAATAGTCCCTGACGTGGACTAAACAAGATTCAGAAATGTGAGGAATGATGACTAGATGGACAATAGGAGTTTGTCAGGCAAATGGAGTCAATATACACTACCTCAGAACCGGCGGAGACAAACCACCTGTTGTTTTGCTACATGGACTAACGACGAGTGGAGCGTGCTGGACTCCCTTAGCGCGGTCACTGGAAAAAGATTACGAT
>JABDFI010000055.1 GCA_013286595.1 Chlamydiota bacterium
CCCCATTGAGTATTGGACTGGGTTTAATGCTGGTGATTTTTGAGGGGCTTTACCTCAAAACCAAAGACCCTCACTACCAAGAAATCGCTAAATTTTGGACGAAAATTTTCGCTTTGACCTTTGCTCTGGGCGTGGCAACAGGACTCGTACAGCTTTTTGGATTTGGAACCAATTGGGCCAATTACTCCCGTTTTGTAGGCGATATCTTTGGAAGTGCGTTAGCTGCAGAAGGCGTATTCGCTTTCTTCTTGGAAGCTGGTTTTTTGGGAGTGATGCTGTTTGGTTGGGAGCGGGTAAGTGCGAAATTTCATTATATGTCGACGATACTAGTCACTGTGGGGGCACATTTCAGCGCAGTGTGGATCACCATTGCCAATTCTTGGATGCAAACGCCCACTGGATACAAGCTTGTCACTGAAGGCGAGACTACGCGGGCTGTGGTGACCGATTTATGGAAGATGTTATTGAATCCCTCCTCCATCGATCGACTTGTGCATGTTCTACTTGGCTGCTGGCTTGCAGGGATCTTTTTTGTTTTGAGCGTAAGCGCTTACTATCTGCTGAAGAGGCGTCACGTGAGACATACGGTCAAGATGATGAAAATTGGGCTGGTTGCCGCAGCTGTCGTGTTGATTTTGCAGTTGATTTCCGCGGATTCTACAGCGAGGGGAGTCGCCATTAACCAACCTTCTAAATTAGCTGCCATGGAAGGGATTTTCAAAACAGAGCCGTATACGGGAATTAGTCTGTTTGGATGGGTCGATTCTCGGCAAGAAACTGTGAAAGGCGTGACCATCCCAGGGCTATTGAGTTTTTTAACTTATCATGATTTTGAAACCCCTGTGATGGGATTTGATCAAATACCTCCAGAAAATAGACCGCCGATCGGCATCGTGTTTCAAGTCTATCACCTCATGATCGCTATGTGGGTGCTCATGGCCTTTTTTATAGGGGCTGCGTTGATTTATTGGAAAAGAAAGAAATTAGAAAAAGCTAGATGGGTGTTATGGGGGTTGATCGGGTCGGTAGCCTATCCGCAAATTGCCAATCAATGTGGATGGATGACGGCTGAAATCGGTCGTCAGCCTTGGATTGTCTATGGAGTGTTGCGCACGCCGCAAGGCATCTCAGAGGCAATTAATGCCACTCAAGTGAAGATGTCCATTGTGATGTTTTTGATGATTTATACGTTACTATTTGCTCTCTTTATCTATCTCTTAGATCATAAAATTAAGCACGGTCCGGACGAACCTGAGGAGGTTGTCCCATTATATCGGAATCCTTTTCCTGAGGCTAAAAAATGAGTGAACTTACACTGGCTCTTTTGTGGTATTGCGTCATCGGCTTTTCTGTTGTATTTTATGTGGTATTAGATGGATTTGACCTGGGTGTCGGGATTCTCCATTTCTTTACCAAGAAAGATCAAGATAAGCGCATTTTCTTGAATGCTATAGGACCTGTCTGGGATGGCAATGAGGTGTGGCTTGTCATTGTAGGGGGAGCATTATTTGCTGGTTTTCCTGAAGTGTATGCGACGTTGTTCTCTGGTTTTTACAACTTGTGCATGATTTTACTGGCGGGATTGATCTTTCGCGCTGTCGCTATTGAATTCAGAAGTAAAAAACCCTCCGTGGTGTGGCGAGCAGTTTGGGATTTTGTCTTTAGCTTCGCCAGTTTAGTCATTGCATTTGGGGTAGGGCTGGTTTTAGGCAATTTGATCGAGGGTATTCCTTTAAGTGAAAACCAAGATTTTGTGGGAACGTTCTCTTTGTTCTTTCGTCCTTATCCCATCTTGATAGGTCTTTTTGTGTTATCATTGTTGACCATGCACGGTGCTATTTACTTAGCCATGAAGACAGAGGGAGAGCTCTTAAAACGGATCAGAGTATGGGCACAACGCTCTATCGCTTGTTTTATTGTCATGTACCTCATCACGACAATTACCACCTGGATAGCTATGCCGCATATGGTGGTTCGTTTGAAGGAACATCCTTTGACGATGTTGATCGCTATAGCTGCTTTAGTGAGTATACTCAATGTGCCAAGAGAGTTTTCAAAAAACAGAGATGGTTGGGCTTTTCTTTCTTCGTGCTTAGGGATTTTTTTCCTCTTTGCTTTGTATGGATTAGGAACATTTCCCAATCTCGTGCGATCTAGTGTTAATCCTGAGCAGTATAGCTTGAGCTTTTTTAACTCAGCAGCATCTCCCTTAACGTTGCGCGTGTTGCTCATCATCGTGCTGATTGGAATTCCACTTGTCTTAGCCTATGGAGCGATGATCTATAAGATCTTCCGAGGTAAGGTTAGGATGAGTAGTACGAGTTACTAGATGGAAAGCCTACGACGGCTGTGTAGCACAAGATAAGGTGATTAACGCCGTTCATGGCTCGGTGTGGAGAAGCTTCGCTGGGCAATTGATAGGCTTGAGCGATTTTATCTTTTGAAAGACCTGTTTTCCAGGGAAAATGACCTTTTCCTTGAGAGGCTGATTCCATGGCTTTAACCCAAAACATCGAGGCAAGATCAAGCCAATGGTAGGGCCAAAGAAACTTTTCTTGCATGTCAGGATCCACTAACTGTGAAAAAAAGGCGCGGTCAAAGGAAGGATTTTGACAGATAAAGACCGCTTCTCCCCGTTTGATTTGATTCTTTGCAAAACATGTGATGATGCTTTGACCTACTTCCTGTGCAGGTTTTCCTTTTACAATTTCTTCCCAGGTAAAGCCATTAACGCGTAGGCTTTCAGGATCACTTATATTCCATTCTTCTGGTGAGGTAGAAACCAAAGATTCAAAGGAGTCTTTGAATTCACCTGTTGTGATGTCGATAATTTTTAAAGCGATTTCGACCACTTTATGTCTACGAAGATTTAATCCATTCGTTTCAGTATCTAGAAATATTCCTAACACGGAAGTAGGTGCCCTTGTACAACGGTTCAAGATCATCTCGACTTTGTTCATTTTTTAGCCCGATTGCCTAGCCCATTTGCTCCCTCAGAAAACAAATAGGCCGAGGCACTCGGGTAAAAATTGTACAAAGTCGAGATCATGCAGAGTAACAAGAAAAGATACACATTTCAATACTTTGATCTAAAATTGAGGCAATTGCACAACTCTCCGCCCCAGAAAAATCAATGATTTTTCTGGGGCGGAGAGTTGTGCAATTGCCTCTGATAAAAAAATAATTTGCAACCTTCTTCCAATTGCTATATAGAACGTGTTTCAACAAGGATGCTCTATGGAAATTAACATCGGGATTTCAGATCAAAAGCGACGTGTGGTAGCGGACGGATTGTCGGGGTATTTGGCTAATCTTTATAGTCTTTATTTAAAAACTCAAAATTTTCATTGGAATGTAACGGGTTCTGAATTCTACTCCTTACACCTGCTGTTTGAGAAGCATTATGAAGCCATGGCAGAAGAGATCGATGAAGTAGCTGAGAGGATCCGTAGCTTAGGGATGATGGTCGACGCTTCTTTCTCCTCTTTTAAAAAATTAAGTAGTATTGGTGAAGAGCATAAAAAATTGACTAGCAAAGACATGTTGCTCTACTTAATCGAAGGACATCAAGTTCTTATTAGGCAGGGGAGAAGTGTATCTGAAGAGGCAGAGCATGCCCAAGATTGCGGAACAGTGGATATGATGGGCCGCAGAATGGGAGAACATGAAAAAATGCTTTGGATGTTAAGGTCTCAGGTATGAAAAATGCCTATTTAAAGAAAGAGAGCTCTCTGTTATGATGAAGGGCTCTTTTTTTCCTTTAAAGTTTGTGTATGGCACTTTCACCACAAAAATTTCGCGAGATTGTCTTTCATCTTCTCTATAGTTCTGATTTTGGAGAATGGGGGGATGATGAGCTTGTCGATCTGATCATGACGCAACTTGTCGTGACTAAAAAAGCTGTACGTGAGGCTAGAGAATTGGCTCTTCAAGTGAGAGCAAAACAAGAAGATCTCGATAGGCTGATTATCAAGCAATCTAAAGGGTATGATTTTGAGCGGATACCACGCATCGAGCGCAATGTATTGCGTTTAGGTATTTATGAAATGTTTTACTCGGCGACGGTTCCTACTAAAGTGGCGATAGCTGAAGCGATCCGTTTAACGCGAAAATTTGCTTCTCCTGAATCTGCGACATTTGTTAATGCTATACTTGATACGATCTATCATACCGATCTTAAATTACAGGAAGAGAAAAAAAGTCATGCTGCAACCCCAATTGGAGTCTGAAAAATTACTGTCTCATTACAGTACTTTTGGGATAGGTGGGCCTGCCAAATGGTTCACAGAGGCCCATAGTGTCGATGAGATGCAAGCTGCCATTCGCTTTAGTCTTTCACGGCATATTCCTTACATGATTCTTGGAAAAGGATCGAACTGCCTTTTTGATGATCGCGGGTTTGATGGCTTAGTGATCCTCAATAAGATTGGATTTTGCCATTTCAACTGGCCATTTGTCGAGGTAGGGGCTGGATATAGTTTTTCGTTATTAGGAGTGCAAACAGCTCGCAATGGATGGGCAGGGCTTGAATTTGCTTCGGGAATTCCAGGGAGTGTAGGTGGTGCTGTTTACATGAATGCTGGAGCATGTGGGACAGAGACAGTGCAGTGCTTACTGGAAGTGGGGTATGTCAATGAGTCTGCAGATCTCGTATATCTTAATGCTAAGGATCTCTCTTTTGGCTACCGGCAATCTTCTTTTCAGAACATGAAAGGAGCGATTGTTTCAGCAAAGTTTCAGCTCACAGCATCTGATGAGGCTCGTAAAAAGCAGCTGATCAATATTGAATACCGCACGAGAACACAACCCTATGGAGATAAATCGGCAGGATGCGTGTTTCGCAATCCATCGTTGCAAACAGCTGGCACTCTTATTCAACAATGTGATCTTAAAGGGATGAAAATAGGGGGAGCCGAAGTTTCTACTACTCATGCTAACTTCATCGTCAACAAGTCCCAAGCAAAAGCACAAGATATATTAGACTTAGCAGTCCATGTTAAAAAGGTCGTCTATGAAAAAACGGGAGTTGAACTAGAAATGGAGATACGTTGCATACCTTATCAGTTTCCAACTTAAGCTTTCGAGCGGATCTTCATTGCCATACGACCTGTAGTGACGGATCACTAACCCCCCAGGCGTTAATTTTACTTGCTAAGTCCATTGGGCTCTCAGGACTTTCCATTACGGATCATGATACCGTCGATTCTTATGCCAGTGCCAAACCGTTTGCAAAAGAACAGGGGATCCTATTAGGGCACGGCGCGGAGTTCTCATGCTTGTTTCAAGATCTTAGCGTGCACGTATTAGCTTATGATTTCTGGCTTGAACACAAGAGTTTAAATGAACTATGTGAAAACCACCGTGAACGCCGTCTTCAACGCAATCAAGTTATCCTTGAGAAATTGAAGCGATTGAAGATGGTGATTGAAGAGGATGAATTGAATGCGATGGGACATACCATTGGACGGCCTCACATTGCTCAATTGCTTGTTAAAAAAGGCTATGTTTCTTCTATCAAAGAGGCCTTTCAATTGTACATTGGAGATGGGAAGCCTTGTTTTTTTCGCGGGCCCGTTTTTACCGTGGAGGAGACGCTTCAGATTATCCATGCTGCCGAAGGTAAAGCCTTTCTTGCCCATCCTCATTTGATCCAGCATACCTCAAAAATTAAAGAGCTTCTCAAATTGCCCTTTGATGGGATAGAATGTCACTACGCTCGTTTGCTTCCGGAGAAAGAAAAAAAATGGATCAAATTAGCAAAAGAAAAAGGATTATTGATGAGTGGGGGATCCGATTTTCACGGAGAGAGTAAAGAGCATTCTCCTCTGGGAAGTTCTTGGGTAGATCAAGAAAGTTTTTATAAAATTTTTAACCGACATTTGGTATAGACTTCTTTCACAATTAAGGTTCTGTCGATTTTCGGGTTCTTTTGAGCCGAGTTTTTGATTCTTTTTGCGGGGATTGTATCTAGTTTCGTATACTATCGTCGCAAAAAGAATCGAAAATCAGTCAAAATAATCCCGAAAATTGATGAACCCTTAATTGCGAAAGAGGTCTTATGAACTATTCTGAAATCATTGCACAACTTTTTCAAGCAAGCGCTTCTCGCGGTGTCCATTTTGGGTTAAAACACTCGGTTCAATTCGACGAACAACTAGGTCATCCCACTCGTCATTATCGGACGATCCACGTTGCAGGTTCTAATGGCAAAGGCTCAGTTTCACTTAAGATCGCAAAAGCTCTAGAATATGCAGGTTATAATGTGGGTCTTTATACCTCGCCTCATCTTTCCTCCTTTAGAGAGCGCATAGTCGTCAATTCCGAGCCAATTGATGAAGCATCGGTTGTTGAAGGGATGCAAGAGATTTTTGCTTTGGAAAGTAAGCTGGGAATCCAAGCGAGCTTTTTTGAGTTGACCACTTTTTTAGCTTTTGAATACTTTAGAAAAAAACTGGTGGAATTTGCCGTTATTGAAACGGGTTTAGGGGGTAAATTTGATGCGACAAACATTATCCTTCCCGTATGTTCAGTGATCACTTCTATTAGTCGAGAGCATGCCCACATTCTGGGGCATGACCTTGAAACAATCGCCTCTGAAAAAGCAGGGATTATCAAGTCACACGTGCCGCTTGTTTTAGGATCTCAAGCGCGGTTGCAATCTATTTACGCAAGGGCTAAGGAGCTAGAAGCGCCCGTTTACATCTCTAAAAAAATCAGTCAGTTCTTTGATGAAGAAAATAGCGCTGTGGCTAGGTTGGCTTTAGAGGTAATTGCAATTACCTCTTTAGAACATCTACCTGCGATTGTTCCGCAAGAAGCACTAGAAAAAGCGCTAGTTTGTCGTCCCCCGTGTCGATTAGAGCAAATCGGGGAAGTGATTTTTGACGTTGCTCACAATCCCGATGCTATCTTCCACCTTCTCCAAGCCCTACACACTCTACATCCTAATAGAAAATTCCGTTTCTTAGTTGGATTTTCAGAAGATAAGGAATACGACTCTTGTTTAGAATTGATAGCCGATGTAGCGACGCATATCCATCTTGTTCAAGCTTCACTATCTAGAGCTGCGCCGATTGAAAAATTAGCGCAAACGCTTCATGAAATGAGATCTGAAACTCCTTTCACTCAACACGAAACAATTGACGAAGGAATGAGATCTGCGTATCAAGCTGCCTCTGAGGAGCAGGAGCTCCTCATTGTTACAGGCAGTTTTTATCTCATGGCTGATACTAAAGCCGCTTTAGGGATTCAGCTTATTAGAGATCCCTATGAGCTTAATGAAAAAACTTTAGTGCCGCTAACCTCTAAATCCAGTTGAGCGAGTCCCATAAAGAGGTCATCGATCTCCTCTTTGGAAGGATAACCTTCTCCGTTCTGAGAGAGTTCATTGACAGTAGCTATGCAAGCTTGGATCATCTCTACAGCATCCTCAAAGGGGTTCGCCCCTAAAGTCTGAAGATGTCTGTTGATCATCCGCTTGTGTTCCTGAGGAAGTTGAGCGAATCTAGATTTAGCTTGTCTAAAGTCATACTTATAAAGCGATGCGGCTAAATCCATCAAGTCTTCTAATTCTCCTGGAAAAATTTCTCCAAGATCCTCTGGACTCGCTTGAACGGGAAGAGGAGAGCCTTCTAAAAAAGCATGAGCTCTTACTGTGGTTAGTTCCGCCTCAGCAAGAATTCTCCGGTCGGAAATGGAAGGACAACAATCCTGTTTAAAAGCTCTGATGTGATCAGCGAGCTTTTCTGTATTTTTAGTTGTGACTTTACCTGTTTGGATGGAGGATTCCAAGGCATGAGCTTCATGTTGTATATGAGTAACTTCGGTTTTAATCCAAGCGTTGAAGACCCGCCCATATAAAGAGACGATGTTTTGTTCTAAAGTTTCAGTAGCAGACCCAGTAAAAAAAGCAGATGATGGCTGTTTCTTAATGGTATTTAATACTTTATAAGCTTCATCGAGCTCTGTTGTGAGCTTATGAAACTTCATGGGAGTTGCTGGAGAAGCCTCTAAACGCCCTGCTATGGACTGCATACGAGTATGCATCCATTGTGATTGATCTAAAAAATCAGATGTTTTAATAGATCTCATGTAACACTCACGTTTATTATTTGTATTAAATATTACCGGCGTACATTACCCCGTAACTTAATGCTACATGATTTGTAATTAGTTTTCAACTAACCTGAGACGATTAAATTTATGTTTATTAATTTTAAATATATTAATTTCAATTGAGTTTTGAGCTCGACTTTGTACAATTTTTACCCGAGTGCCTCGGCCTATTTGTTTTCTGAGGCGTTTATTTAAAAGGGATGGGGGTTAAAACCCTCTTCCCTTTTAAATAAATCGACTAGTTTGGCCATATAGGCCAAACGTCAGGGAGCAAATAGGCTAGGCAATCGGGTAAAAATTGTACAAAGTCGAGCTGAGATCAAGGCATAGCCTTGCAAGGAAATTTTGTAAACAAAAATTGATAAACCCGGCTCCTACCTCTATCCTAGAATATTAGGGTAAGCAACCGGGGGGAACTTTTATTTTAAAGTCTCCAAGCTGCTCTTAAGTCCTGGATGACCTGTTCTAGGGCTTGAAGTTTATATTTCTTATAAATGGCTTCTTCGGAAAGGAAAGCTGTTCTGCCAAAGTCTTTTTGTGGTTGAGGGAGGGAAGAGCTTTCTTTGACAACGTCCTTTTTGTAAGCTTCATAGAGACGTAAAAAAATCTGATGGCCGACATTTTTCTGACCAAAAATGCTATCTTCAGGTGCAAGCAAACAGGTCTTTTCCAAAAAGGTAGTATAAAAAGTCAGGTCTTTAAAACGGTCCTGTTGAATGGCGCTTTGTAGTCCATGTAAAAGGAGTTCAATTTCAGTCCTTCGGATGGCGCGATAGCGATCATCACTAGTTGCAGAGGATAACGTTGTAAATGCTTTGGCGCCGTAATCTTCAGATTCCTTCCAGATTTTTGCTTGTTCGTGTTGATGGATCTTAGCCAGATGGAAAAAGGGTCTTGTACTGACTGCTATTTCTTTATCGCCTGTTAGGTTGTCAACAAACATTTCTGGAATGGCATTGAGTCTTTTCACCATCTCGCCCAGTTCCTTATCGCTGAACAAGTGCAGCGAGGATAGCAAGCATAAGGTGTGTGTAACTCCAGATGTCGGAATTTTAGCAAGTGTTAAAAGAGAACTATCAATTGGGATACTACCATCTTCTTGATGTGATTCAATCTCTTCTTTAAGTTGGCAGAATAGCGTTGTTGCAGTCGATAGATTAACATTGGCAACGCTTCTTGCATCTTCCTCTAATTGAGGAGAAGTGAGATCTTTTGCCAATTTAGATAATTGTTGGTTGACCTTTCTTAGCAAATCAATAACGGGTTCAAGGCTTCCCTTAATGACGGTGGCCTCTTTAAGTTGTTTAACAACGGCATGGCTATCCTGAACAAGCTGTTGTGAAATGATGTTGGAGAATCTTCCTGTGGATACAGGTTGTTGAAGAGTTAATGGTTGAATGTTAATCGGTGCTTGATTCTTGACTGGAGATAAGGTGACTATTGCTGCCATAATGGTCCTTTAGGTTATACACAAATAAACTCAAAAATTGGTTTTTGGCTACGTCAGCTTGGCAGCAAATTTTTGGTCTTTACTCGCGCCTTGCTATTCAGCAATGGTCTCTCGCTCCAGACACAAAAATTTGTGCCACTTACCAGCCAAGTTCCCAATTTTTGAATTCATTTGTGTGTAATTTCCCAGTTATTTTACACGCATTAAAGATGTAGTCGAGTTCTTTTTGTTGATCGGATTGAGAAAAGGAAGCTAAATAGGTAACAGTTCAGATCTCTCTCCTTCGTCGGGGCATCTGAAACATGAAAAGTCAGACAGCAATTGCTTGTGGAGCAGCCACCTGATCAATCTGATTTTAAAATAATTTATTTACACTTCCTCGCAAAAAAACTAATTTTACCTCCCCGTATTCACTAAAAACAAAAAAATTCCCATTCATTGGGATTTGTTATTAAGGACTGCTCCTTGGCTGCTCGTTTGGAACTTTCCCAATAGAGAGCCGAAGAAAGCGCTGCTCAAAGAAAATCCTCTAGCTGACTAATAGGAGATTATTTGATTTTTATTATTCTACACTTACAATTACAGTTTTTAATTTAAGGAAATATGTAATATTAAAAAATTTAACCTTTAAATAAAATGTAATTATAAATATAATAATAATCATAATTACAACCAGGAGATTTAACAATGTCATTATCCGGCTTAATTCCTTTAGCTTTACAAGCGGCAGCGCAGCCAGCGTCTGAGCTTGCCCCTTCACAAGCTACACCTAAACACGCAACGAGTAGGATAATGGCTATCCCTAGCGACATTTTCGGACGCATATTAAGCTTCCTTCCTGCTCAACAAATAACTAGCGTCCGTCAAGTACGCAAAGCTTGGCGTAACCAACCTCTCGTCAACGAAGGCTGTCTAGATCTTTCTGGACTGCCCAATTTATCGGATAGCAAGCTTAAAAACATTCTTGATAAAGCAAGTGGTACTCGCATTACCTCCATCAATCTATCTAAATGCGACAACATTACGGATGCAGGCCTTGCCCATCTATCACAACTCACATCTCTAAGCTCACTTAATCTAGGCGGGTGCGACATCACAGATGCTGGCCTTGCCCATCTATCAAAACTCACACTCTTAAGCTCACTTAATCTAGGCGGGTGCGACATCACAGATGCTGGCCTTGCCCATCTATCAAAACTCACACTCTTAAGCTCACTTAATCTAAGGGGGTGCTATAAGATCACAAATGCTGGCCTGGCCCATCTATCAAAACTCACACTCTTAAGCTCATTTGATCTAAGCGGGTGCATAAACATCACAGCTGCTGGCCTGGCCCATCTAGTAACTCTCACACTCTTAAGCTCACTTAATTTAAGCTACTGCCGATACATCACACATGATGGCCTTGCCTATCTATCAAAACTCACATCTCTAAGCTCACTTGATCTAATCGGGTGCAGAAACATCATAGATGATGATCTTGCCCATCTAGTAACTCTCACATCTCTAAGCTCACTTAATCTAAGCGGGTGCGAAAACATCACAGATGCTGGCCTTGCCCATCTATCAAAACTCACACTCTTAAGCTCATTTGATCTAAGCGGGTGCTATAAGATCACAGATGCTGGCCTTGCTCATCTATCAAAACTCACACTCTTAAGCTCACTTAATCTAAGATGGGGCAGAAACATCACAGATGCTGGACTTGCCCATCTATCAAAACTCACACTCTTAAGCTCACTTAATCTAAGCGAGCGCCCAAACATCACAGATGCTGGACTTGCCCATCTATCAAAACTCACACTCTTAAGCTCACTTAATCTAAGCTGCTGCACAAAGATCACAGATGCAGGCCTTGCCCATCTAGTAACTCTCACACTCTTAAGCTCACTTGATCTAAGCTGCTGCACAAAGATCACAGATGCAGGCCTTGCCCATCTAGTAACTCTCACACTCTTAAGCTCACTTGATCTAAGCTGGTGCGACATCATGGATGCTGGCCTTGCCCATCTATCAAAACTCACACTCTTAAGCTCACTTGATCTAAGAGATTGCAAAAACATCACAGATGCAGGCCTGGCGCACTTGGCCATGCTCCCATCACTGACATCACTAAAATCCTCTGTAGAAGCTCCTAAGGAAGAGGAAGAGTCTTGTTCCATTTGCCTGGAAACCTTTAGCGATATGAGTAAACGAGTGACGACGGCTTGTAATCATTTTTTTCATGACGCCTGTCTTCAGCCTTGGCTAACTAAGAAGAATACTTGCCCTAATTGTAGATTTACTATTATTAAGTCGTAAACTTATTCCAAGCCATGCAGAACATCTTCTCCATGGTTTCTTAAAATTGCACATAAAATGTAAATGTTCACCTACTTCCCTTCGTCGGCAGGTGAAAAAAGCTGACTAATAGGAAATTATTTGATTTTTCTTATTCTACATTTACAATTACAGTTTTTAATTTAAGGCAATAAATAATGTTAAAAAATTTAAACTTTAAATAAAATGTAATTATAAATATAATAATAATCATAATCACAACCAGGGGATTTAACAATGTCATTATCCAGCTTAGTTCCTTTAACTTTACAAGCCACAGCGCAGCCAGCGTCTGTGCTTGCCCCGTCACAAGCTACACCTAAACACGCAACGACTGGCATAATGGCTATCCCTAGCGACGTTTTCGGATGTATATTAAGCTTCCTTCCTGCTCAACAAATAACTAGCGTCCATCAAGTACGCAAAGCTTGGCGTAACCAACCTCTCGTCAACGAAGGCTGTCTAGATCTTTCTGGACTGCCCAATTTATCGGATAGCAAGCTTAAAAACATTCTTGATAAAGCAAGTGGTACTCGCATTACCTCCATCAATCTATCTAATTGCGACAACATCACAGATGCAGGCCTTGCCCATCTATCAAAACTCACATCTCTAAGCTCGCTTGATCTAGGCGGGTGCGACATCACAGATGCTTGGCTTGCCCATCTATCAAAACTCACACTCTTAAGCTCACTTAATCTAGGCGGGGGCTATATGATCACAGATGATGGCCTTGCCCATCTATCAAAACTCACACTCTTAAGCTCACTTAATCTAAGCGGATG
>JABDFI010000056.1:0-8960 GCA_013286595.1 Chlamydiota bacterium
AATAAACGCCTCAGAAAACAAATAGGCCGAGGCCCTCGGGTAAAAATTGTACAAAGTCGAGTTTACAAAAATGGGAGCCTGTTGCCTTCCGAGGCAATTGCAAAAGTCCCCGCCACAGCAAAATCGCCCTTTTGAGCCATTTTGCCACCCCATCCCCGAGCCCTACTCGCTTGGAGTATGTGCTCGGGGATGGGGCACAGCCGCTTGAGCGGCTGGCAAACTGACTCAAAATCATCAATTTTTCTGGGTCGGGGAGTTTTGCAATTGCCTCTTCCTAGAAAGCTTTTCAGGAGAGATATGATTGTATCTAGTTCCCAGTCTCCAATTCGTGCTTTTTCATCCACAATCGGGGGCGCTGGTCGATGTCTACTCGATTGGGAATGCAACCTCTACCTGCAGCTACCTTACTGCGCCGGCTATATTTTTTACCTTTGTGATGCAGGTACTTATATAAGAAACCTCTTTTCTGCTTATCGTTCCAGATGTGTTGATAAATTGTCTCGGGACTAATCCTGATGGCCTCTTCTGTTTTAAGTCTGCCAGAAATTTGCACAGGACTCCATTGTAACTTGAGTTTTTCTTCTACAATCAAGGTTAATTGAGGGTTCATCTTGATCGGCTTACGGAATCGTCGTTGATGGGACTTGGATTCTGCCTATGAGCTTTGATATCGCCCTTCAATATTGTTCCTTTTGAGTTCTCGAACAATACTTGATCGATGCCTACCTAACTGTCTGACAATCTGTGAAGGGCGATCACCCCTTACTTTCAAAGCTGAAATTTGACACCTTTCTTCGTAGGTTAGCTGTTGATAAGAACGTGGCACAGTGCCCTCCTTCAATAATTTTCGCTAAAAATCATCATAAGAATTTTTTGAAAACAGCTAGTCTATTTTCTTAACTTTTTAGCTATCTTCTAGTTATCTCATTTGTTGCACTTGGTTTTTGAAATGGCGTTTAAATAAAATGATATTATATGTTATTATAGTAATAATTACAATTAGGAGATTTAACAATGTCATCATTATCCGGCTTAGTTCCTTTAACTTTACAGCAGCCAGCGCCTGTACTGGCCCCTTCACAAACTATACCTAAACCCGTAAGGACTGGCATAATAGCTCCTCTGTTAACTGTTAAAGATTGGGTCTCTATGCGCGGCGTTTGTAAATCATGGAGTGAGCTGATACCTCAGAATTTAATTGATGATGATGTGCAGCGTCTTTTTCGTGAGAAATTAAACGAACATAAAGGTCCTTCCTCAGAAGCATCTAGTAATATTGATCGGATGGCACATCGCCTAATGGTGGTGAATCCTCAATCTCTTTTAACAAGATTTTTCAATGGCAGAGGTATCATGGATGAGCGCTTGGGAGAGCTCGCAGAATGTCATTGCTGTCGAGCGCTGAGTCGCCCCACCACAGGATTGGATTTAAGAAAAACAGGAGTGGAAGGATTGATCCATGCAATGAAAACATCTCCTATTCGAAGGAAAAAGGAGTTATGCATTTATAGCATAGGAGCGGGCAAGTGTTTTCAAGAATTGGAGTTTCATGCGAAGTTAGCAGCGTTAGGTTACAAAGTCAATTGGGTGCTGATTGATCCTTGCTATGAACAGCCTTCTGGGGTGAAAGCACTTGAAGAGTTCTGGCGAAGAATTAGAGCTATCGTCCCAGACTCTGAACTTTGGTGCACTTTTAGTAAATGCCTTCCAGTGGAAGAGATGGTAAAAAAACTTAGAGATACCCATGATAAGTGGCAACCAGATATTTTTTTAACGATCGATCTCGATTTTTTAGGAGTGCCCGCCCCTCAATACAAAGCTATGATGCAAGTGTTTGAAAAATTTCGGCATGGCTTAAAACATCCCTATCTTTATCTCAATATTGAGAGTCGTCTTGTGGTAAAGAAAAAGATAGAAAAATGGGATTATGTTGCCTTAGTAGAAAGTTTTTCAGGAGAGAGTGGAGAAGCGCCTGTGATTACGCATTTGATAGAACCAGGTTCTTGTCAGGAGAGCGTGGCGAAGCGGCTGCGCCGTTTCAAAAAAGAAGAGCAAGCAGATAGGCAACAGTTAAGAAAATAGACTAGCAATCATTATCTCAGCAAAGTCGCTTCGCTTCCGCTACCCGACTCTCCTACCGTAGATTCTAACTCGGACGAGATAACTTCTATTGATCTGTTAACCATCATTTAACTAGAAGAACGCGATTTTTGATCACCTCAATCACAGCTAACCTAAAACGTGCTAGATCATCAAAGCGATGTTTTTCTCCCCATTGCTCGCCCTTTTTTGGCTTAAGGGTTAGTTGATAGACTTGGTCAAAAATAGCTTTTCTTGTCTTTTCCGGTAACTTGTATAACAACGGATCAATTTGCTTATCAGTAGAGTTGTGTTGATTGATGAGATCGAGCAAAGGTTCAATCGACAGCTCGTTAAAAAGGGTTGGATGTGATAATTTCATAGTAGCAAGTGCTTGCGCTAATTTTAGACGATCAAAATCAACATAACGGTTCTTTTTCACCCAGTCATCTTTGTCTTTAGGCTGTGAAGCTAGTATGTAGATGTAATCATCCATTCTATCTCTGAATGCAGCATTGTTTTTAAATCCAACAGGAATCAGTTTCGCCTTAAAATCTTTTGCAGCATCTAAGGTAATCCTCGTACTAAATAGTTCAAGTGAGCTTAAGAGTGTGAGTTTTGATAAATACTCAAGGCTAGCATCTGTGATTGTTAAGCACGCTCTTAGATCAAGTGAGCTTAAGAGTGTGAGTTTTGATAAATACTCAAGGCCAGCATCCGTAATATTTATGCAACCGATTAGATAAAGTGAGCTTAAGAGTGTGAGTTTTGATAGATGCTGAATGCCAGTATCTGTGATCTTATGGCATAAGGATAGATTGAGGAAGCATAAGTGTGTGAGTTTTGATAGATGCTCAAGACCAGTATCTGTGATCTTACTGCAGGAGTATAAATTAAGTGAGCTTAAGAATGGGAGTTTTGATAGATGCTCAAGACCAGCATCTGTAATATTATCGCACTTGCCTAGATAAAGTGAGTTTAAACGTAGGAGAGTTACTAGGTGGGCAATGCCAGCATCTGTGATCTTATTGCACCAGTATAGATAAAGTGAGCTTAAGAGTGTGTGTTTTGATAGATGATCAAGGCCAGCATCTGTGATGTGATAGCACTCGCTTAAATCAAGTGAGCTTAAGAGTGTGAGTTTTGATAGATGCTCAAGGCCAGCATCTGTGATGTGAGAGCACTCGCTTACATCAAGTGAGCTTAAGAGTGTGAGTTTTGATAGATGATCAAGGCCAGCATCTGTGATGTGATAGCATCCATTTAGATAAAGTGAGCTTAAGAGTGTAAGTTTTGATAGATGGACAAGGCCAGCATCTGTAATGTTATTGCACCTGCTTAGATTAAGTGAGCTTAAAAGTGTAAGTTTTGATAGATGGACAAGGCCAGCATCTGTAATGTTATTGCACCTGCTTAGATTAAGTGAGCTTAGAGAGGTCAGTTTTGATAAATGGGCAAGGCCGGCATCTGTGATTTTCTTGCAATTAGATAGATTGATAGAAGTAATGCGAGTACTGCTTGCTTCAAGAATGGTTTTAATCTCGTGATCCGATAAATTAGGCAATCCAGAAAGATTTAGGCAGCCTTCGTTGATGAGAGGTAGTTTACGGAAAGCTTTGCATACTTGACGGACGTGAATTATTTCATGAGCAGGAAGGAAGCTTAATATACGTCCGAAAACATCGTTAGGGATAGCTTTTATGCCAGTCGTTGCCGGTTTAGGTGTAGTTTGTAAAGGGGCAAGTTCAGGTGTTGGGTGTGCTGTCGCTTGTAAAGTTAAAGGAACTAAGGCTAATGACATTGTTACAGCTTAAAATCCTCTCCAAAGTAGACGGTGCGCGCTTCTTTATTTTGAAGGAGTTGATCGACTGTTCCAGAGAGCAGGACTTTTCCTTCTCGGACGAGATAACTTCTATCCACAATGGAGAAAATCTCTCGAGCATTGTGGTCGGTAATGAGGACGCTGATCCCTTTACTTTTGAGGTGCGTGATGAGTTTTTTCACATCTTGAACGGCAATCGGATCGATGTTGGCAAAGGGTTCGTCAAGAAGGAGGAGTGAGGGTTGGCTGATGAGAGAGCGCGTGATCTCCAAACGACGACGCTCTCCTCCTGATAAGCTGCTAGCGCGCTTTTTGGCGAGTGCTTTGAGATGCAGTTCGTGCAGAAGTTCTTCAAGGCGGTGTTTACGCGTAGCCGGTGTCAGGGGAAGTGTTTCTAAAATGCATAAGAGATTTTCTTCGACAGTTAGATTGCGAAAAACAGAGGGTTCTTGAGCGAGATATCCCATCCCCATTTTAGCGCGTTCGTGAATGGGTAGATGCGTGACTTTTTGATCTTTAAAGAAAACATCGCCTGCATCGGGTTTGATCAGTCCCATGGTCATGTAGAAAGCTGTCGTTTTACCTGCGCCGTTGGGTCCTAATAATCCGACTACTTCTCCTTTTCCCACCTGTAAATTTAAGCCATTGACAACGGTTTTTCCTCCATAGGATTTGACGAGGTTTTCCGCTTTAAGAATCGGATGAATTAAAGGAGCGAGAGCTGGTTTCAAATGGATGGGCGGTTTCTTGAGGGCGCGAGGTAACGAAGAGGAAGATACGGCTAGATTTTCTAAATTGATTTGAAACGGTTTGGTATCACTCATGAGTCACTTTGTAGTAGGGAAAGAGTTGTTTTAAATGAAGTTGTTCTTCGGGACTTAAGGCAAACTGTACTTTGCCGACGCCCTTTACTGTATGCTGTTTGGTTTCAGGATCGTAAACAATGTGCACTTCGGTAGCGCTCATTCTAAGGCCTTGCGATTCATCCCAAAAAAGTACTTTTTTCCCTGGATCAGCTGCTAGAATCAATGTGCGTGTCGTCATGGAATAATTCAAGCGGTCAGCAACACCACAGCGGGGAGGTTGCTTGGGGTCATGTGAAAAAAGGCGGATGTTGCCTTTGAGAAGAAGAGAAACGGGTTGTAGAATAGAGTCGTTGAGAGCGTATTCTAGATTGGCTTTATCGGCAAACACTCCGATGGCTTCTTCTTCGTAGTAGATTTGTTTATCAGAAGGAACGCGTCCCTCTTTTTCGGGGCTGTCAAGCGTTGCATGGAGTTTATTGCGATCGATATCCATTTTGCCATAGCACATCAATCGATGGGGCTTGTCAAAAGAGGGATGGGTATAAACCAATGTCGTTTGCCCTTGAGAATGGATCTCTTTAAGAAGATGTTTGCCTTTCACTAGAGTTTGCACCAAGCGAAGCTCATCGGATGAGGTGACAGAACCCAAAGAGTTCTCTTCGATTTGGACATGTCCGCGCAAGGTCAACGTATTAGCCAGGTGGTCCCAAATGAGTTGATCTGAAGAAAAGCGCATGGGGTCTTGATCGGTGCGGTCAATGAAGGAGGTGACAAGGCGACCTGTCGGATGAAGAAGTGTGAGTTTGGAATGGAAGAGATCGAGATCGACCATGTCGGCATGGATCACATCTTCTTTATGCGTCAAGCAGCACCGTGTCGTGCTGTCTTTAGGGTAGGCGGTAATGATCCCTTGAAATTCTGTCGTTTGTTGAGAGATGTTGGTTCGATAGAGGGCATGATCTGCGGTTAAACTAAAGAGGCTAGCGTAATCGATCAACACATCCTCTTTGATGAGAACAGTTTCAATCGCATAATCAGTTTTTTTGCCTTCTTCTCCTTGTTTTGAAAAGAGGAGCTCTACAGTTTCACCTGTCAGACTAAAGGGTACGTTTTCTTTTTTCTTTTTAAAGGCATCTTTGTAGACAACTTTACTTTCTCCCTCTTTGGAGTGAAGAATTCCTTTTAACGAATTGAAATCGAGATCTGCAGTGTAACAAAGTAATTCGGCATGATTTTTTAAGCTTAAGTGCACTTCGTTGCGCAGCTGAATGACAGAAAACGGGAAATCTTTGCCGATCTCTTGCTTTTGTAAGGAGGCTTCATCAGCTATCATCTTACCCAGGCCGTGATCGAGCACGACATGGCCGCTTAAAAGAAGGGCATTGCCGTCATAGGTAGCATTAGTTGAAGAAACAGATCCGGTTTCAGCAACAGGTGGTACTTGGGTGGCCATGATACACAGAGAAGAGAGCAAAGCAAGGGCAGTTTTCATGGTTTCTCCGGAAGCGTGTGGTTGAGTTCAGCTTTAAAATGCTGGGCTTTGAATTGAGGTAATTTTCCCGACACAGCAAAAGAGACATCGCGGGCAATCCCTTTTAGAAATGGGGTAGTGCGTCCTAGACTCGCAGGTAATTCGTGATTGTTGAGTCTGTACAAAGAGAGTGCGACAGATTGCGCAAGAAATTGCTGTGAGGTGTAATAGTATAGGCCATCTTCAGCTTCTAGGAAACGGATTTGTTGCATGGGTCCCACTCCTGGAGATGTGTAATAAAGCTTATCTTGCATCCAGCACTTTATTTTTTCCAGTTTCTCAATGAATTCAATCTTGTGTCCCTGAGGTTGCATGGTCAACAGCGATGTTTGACTTTGAATCCTGTAATGAAGGCGCGTTTTATCCTCTTGCACGAAGTGGATCTCTTTAATTACTCCTTTGCGCTCTTGATGAGATGTCGTGAAGAGCTTTTGAGAAGAGGGTCCCTTTTCCAGCTGTTGGGTTTGCTGGCATAAGGCTAAATCGCAAGGGCGCACACGTACAAAAAGATAAGCCCATGTGAAAATCATCAAGGCGATGCACACAAAACTAAGTAGTGTGATCCGTTGGAACATCTTTAAAACTCCTGCACGATCCTATAAATCTGCATGATTTGTTGAAGCAGCTGAGGGAGTTTGTCAAACGGGTAGACGGAGTCTTTATCACTTTTTGCGAGTGCGGGATTCGGGTGCGATTCAATGAATAAACTATTACATCCTACAGCGACAGCGGCTCTGGATAAAGCGAGAATGAATTCGCGCTGTCCACCAGAAGAGGTGCCATTGCCACCTGGTAATTGAACAGAATGGGAGGCGTCAAAGCAAACGGGAAAACCCAAACCTTGCATAATGGGGATCGCGCGCATGTCTGTGACGAGATTATTGTATCCAAAACTAGTGCCTCGGTCGGTGAGTAGGATCTGTTCATTGCCAGTAGCGAGGATTTTTTCCACCACATTTTGCATATCCCAAGGAGCCATGAATTGTCCTTTCTTGACATTGATCACTTTTCCTGTATTTCCTGCTGCGGTGAGTAGATCGGTTTGTCTGCAGAGAAAGGCTGGAACTTGCAGGATATCACATACTTGCCCCGCTTGAGTGGCTTCTTCGGTAGAATGGATGTCGGTTAGCACGGGCACATTGAATTCTCGTTGTATTCTTTCAAGAATCCTTAAGCCCTCCTGTATGCCAGGGCCCCGGAAAGAAGCATGGGCAGAGCGATTGGCTTTATCATAGCTTGATTTATAGATAAAGTTGATGTCGGGAAATTGACTGAAGATCGCAACGAGTTGTTCTGCAGATTTGAGGGCATGCTCTTCACTTTCGATCACGCAAGGACCTGAGATGACAGCAAGTGGTTGCTTAGAACCAATGAAAAAATTTTTTACACGCACATGTTTCATAGGCACAATGATGGGACTTTTACAGAGTTTAGATCAAGAAGTAAAACGCGTTGATCGTGTTGAAAGTGGGTAAGGTATTTTTTAAGGTAGAGAGTGTCCCTTGTTCCTTCAGCATCGACAGGAAAAGTGATCTGTTCTGTGAGATCCAGGAGGGGGATAAGGACGAAGAGTCGCTCTTTCCAATGAGGGTGGGGAATACACAGCTCTTCTGTGCAATGGAAATAGGAGCCGAAAAGAAGGATGTCGATATCGATGAGTCGGGGATGGTTCTTGGGTTTGGGCTTTTTCCCTAAGGCGATTTCAATCTGGTGTAAGGCATCATAGAGTTGGTGTGGAGTTAAAGTCGTGTAGAAGGCGCAGGCAGCATTAATAAAATCTCGTTGAAACAGGGGGCTAACGGGGGATGTTCGATAGAGTTGAGAGGTCTGCATGGTGTGAATATGGGGGATTTCCTCGATAGCTTGTAGAGCTTGTTGGACCAGTGTGACACTATCGCCTAAGTTGCTACCAATGCTCAAGTAAACACGATTTTCCATGAGGATTCCCAAATTTGGCGTTGGTGAAGGTTTTTGAAACGAGCGATAAAAAGAGAACATGATTGGCAGGATTGACATGATAGGCGCGATAAAAAACGAATGTGCGGCGAAGCCGCATGCCTTGCGGCAATAAAATCTATCAAGCATATCACGCGTATCTTGTTTATCATGTCCTTAGAGCTCGTTGATGTGATGCCTGTTAGCTATGAAACGGTTTCTCGATAGAGGTCTTTTAGGCTGTACAGGCCAGGAGGCTGGTGAACGAGTCGTTTAGCCGCTTGTAAGGCGATTTCAATCTGGTGTAAGGCATCATAGAGTTGGTGCGGAGTTAAAGTCGTGTAGAAGGCGCAGGCAGCATTAATAAAATCTCGTTGAAACAGGGGGCTAACGGGGGATGTTCGATAGAGTTGAGAGGTCTGCATGGTGTGAATATGGGGGATTTCCTCGATAGCTTGTAGAGCTTGTTGGACCAGTGTGACACTATCGCCTAAGTTGCTACCAATGCTCAAGTAAACACGATTTTCCATGAGGATTCCCAAATTTGGCGTTGGTGAAGGTTTTTGAAACGAGCGATAAAAAGAGAACATGATTGGCAGGATTGACATGATAGGCGCGATAAAAAACGAATGTGCGGCGAAGCCGCATGCCTTGCGGCAATAAAATCTATCAAGCATATCACGCGTATCTTGTTTATCATGTCCTTAGAGCTCGTTGATGTGATGCCTGTTAGCTATGAAACGGTTTCTCGATAGAGGTCTTTTAGGCTGTACAGGCCAGGAGGCTG
>JABDFI010000056.1:9060-12006 GCA_013286595.1 Chlamydiota bacterium
TTTATCATGTCCTTAGAGCTCGTTGATGTGATGCCTGTTAGCTATGAAACGGTTTCTCGATAGAGGTCTTTTAGGCTGTACAGGCCAGGAGGCTGATGGACGAGTCGTTTAGCCGCTTGTAGTGCGCCTAATGCAAAGACATCGCGGGAGTGGGCTGTGTGCTTGAGCTCAATCGATTCCTCTCCCCACTGGAAGCGGATGAGATGTTCTCCTACCACTTCTCCCGTTCGGATGGAGTGGATGGGGATGTGTTCTTGCTGAGTGGCTTGTGCGAAGGCTAAAGCGGTGCCGCTTGGTTTGTCCTTTTTATGAAGATGATGCGTTTCCGTGATGTCGATGTGGACTTGGCCCAGTTGCTGAGATAAGGTTGCAATTGCCTGTAAGCATAGGGCAACGCCTACGCTGAAATTGGGAGAGAGTACAATGGGAATCTCCCGTGCAGCTGCTTGAATGCAGGCGAGATCTTCTGATGAAAGGCCGGTTGTGCCAATGACTAAGCCTTTATGGGCTGCGCGCGCGGCTTCTACATGTCTTTGTGTAGCATATGGAGAGGAAAAATCGATGGCAACTTGACACGAGGCCAAAGCTTGTTCGGGAGTGCTACATAATAAAGCTTGTAGATCAGGCTCGTTAGTATGGGAAGAGTGCGCACATCCGCCGACCAGATGAACATTCTCATCGCGTGCTGCAAGAGCTAGGAGGCGCCTGCCCATTTTTCCTGTGATTCCTAGAATAGACAACGGCAATCGCATGTTAGAGATCTATTTAACCTTTCTGGTATTGTAACTTACGCGATGTGATTTGCTCTAGCATCTTATTGATTGACTGGATGGATTCGAGTAAAGAAATGAGAGTGCTTTTATCTTTTTCAAAAATTGTAGAATTGTGAGATGATGTTCTGACAGCTTTGATCTGTAAGAGTAAATTCTCCTCAGGTTTTGATTTACCCTCACTCTCATCCTCTTCACTTGCGTCTTCATCATCGTTCGCTTGTTTCCAGTGAATATTATGGAAAAGGCGATACGTGAATAAGTGTCTGCTAAATTGGTGTACATTGTAAGGGACTGCAAAATTTGCAAAGGGATTAACTCCTTTTTCCCAATTAAAGAGCTCTTCGAGTTGTGAAGGAAAAATAGCAGAAAGACCGGAAATTTCCGGATGCTGTGCGATTTGATGTGTGTCGTGTACCAACGCAGCATCGAAGATCTCGCGATCTTTTGCCCAGCGGATGTGTTCTTTGATGTCTAGATTGTCTATTGTGACCGCTTTCATGTGATGAGATGTTACATAAAAGATATTATGCGTGCAATTAAAAATATTTCTTTAGTTTCATAGTAAATGTTTTTTTAATGTTAAGATTTGTTTAAAATCAAAGATTTATTAAATAATACTATTAAAAAATGCCTTGCGCTCCGTATAATGTCCGCGGCGTGCAAAGGTTTATGATTAAAAAAAATCGGATTCAGCAACTCATCACACGCAGTGCTCTTACAAGCTTAATTTGCGCTTCCCTCATTAATTCTGTGCCTTTAAAAGCGGAAGAAGAGAGAGAAGGTCTTTCTGAAAAGGGGGCTGGACACTGCATCAATTTCAATGACGTTCCCGTCATTGAATTTGTGCGTTTTGTCAGCAAGATTTCTCAAGAAAATTTCATCTACGACAGTCAAGAGCTCGACTTTAACATATCGCTCTCCACGGGAAAATCGGTCAGTACTGAGATGATTGTGCAGGCCTTAATACAGATGCTTAAACGTCACGGCTTAAGGGTTTCTTGTGATGCGGGTTATTACGTCATTCATAAAGTGGGGGAAAATGGATCTCTTCCTGATTCGACAACAAAATTGGCAGATGGTCTTTTAGCTGCCAATACACCAGGTGTGTTGAAAGCAGTTGGCGATGCTTACGAATTTTTCGTGCACAAGTTACAGTATCATGAAGGTAATCACATTGAGGAAACTCTCAAAAAAATCGCTGCTGATTTGCGCAGTCAGCCTGAAGCGCCTCTGCGCTTAATCAACGCGATCCATTCTATTCAGTGGGTTAAAGATACCAATTCACTGTTGTTCTCGACAGATGCAGCTACGCAAAAACAGCTAGCAACGCTCATCTCAGATTTGGATAAACCACTCAGGCAAGTCTTTATTGAAGTGTTAGTTGTAGAAACAGATGTCAAGCAAAGCATGGAATTTGGCTTGCAGTGGGCGGCAGGTGGACAGTTTCAGAACAAGTTAGGATTTGGTTTGGGCAATTTTGCTCCAGGGCAAGCAGGTCCTGGATCGTTTGCTTCAACCATGCAGGGGATCAATGCGACCAATACTCCCACGGGGCTTGATCAAATTCCTCTTGTTCCAGGCTTTGACTTAGGTGTCATTGGAGATGTGATTAAGCATAAGGGTAATTCGTATTTCAGTTTGGGATCCTTAGTATCTGCCTTGCAAATGGATGGGAATAGCACCATTGTCTTAAATCAGAAAATCATCACACAAGACAACAAGAATTCCACCATCTTTGTGGGCGATAATATTCCATTTACAGGATCTGTTGTCTCTACAGTGGGACAAGGGCAACAAACGACCGCTAACATCGAATACCGAGACATTGGTGTCAGTTTAAGTATTACACCACGTTTAGGAGAAGGGGATGTTATCACGCTTGATCTCGATGAGGAAATTACAGAAAGTCTCGATCACGAGATGAACTCAAGCTCGACTGTCAATGGAATCAGAACGACCAAGACCAACATGGTTACCCATGTGCATGTTCCCGACAAGAATTTCTTGGTATTAAGCGGGATGATCCGCAACACGAAAGCGCGACGCAAGGCAGGACTGCCTTGTTTAGGAGGGCTTCCTTACATTGGGGCTGCCTTTAGTAAAACCAGACGAGATGATGAAAAGCGCAATGTGATCATTTTTGTCAGGCCCCATATCATCTCTTCCTTTGCCG
>JABDFI010000057.1 GCA_013286595.1 Chlamydiota bacterium
AAAAAAGTGAGTTATGCAGCAGCATCAACTCCAGAAAGAAGATTTTTTGAGTTGCTCGAGGACTTTCTGAGCGTTATCTAGGTTGTTATTGACGGCGATTCTTTCTGCTTCTTTAAGTAATAACCCCATCTTTTTGCCAGGCAGAATTCCCTCTGTAAGAAGAAGCTCAGCGTTGACAACAGGGCGTTGCGTTTGGATGCGTGTGATGGCTGGCATCAAGGAAAGGCGTCTTGTTTCATGGTTATGTAAGAAAGAAGAGCGCTCCGGTGCAGATAAGTGGGCAGCATGGATATGTAGAGAAAGTTCGGAGTGGGTGTGAGAATAGAAGTGTGCCCATTCGATCGGTTCTAAAGTGGCGGCCCATTGTGTGGGCATTTCCAGCAGTTTTCTCGCATGATGTAAAAAACCCACCAGATCCTTTTCATGACGGGACAATTTTAGATAATCACACAGTTGTAGGAGTTGTTCTAAAGAATAAGAAGGGAATAATTCCAAAAGTTCGGCAATGGTAGGCGCAGAGGGAGGAAAGGCATCTAGGTAGGAGATTCTAGATGTGATTTCAGCTTGAGAGCACGATTTGAGATCGGGAAAGATCGTGGTTAAAAGTCCTAAATCGTATAAGGAAAGTAACCCTCGATCAAAATGTTCAAATTGAGAGAGTTTTTTAAATTCCTGCCAGACTCGTTCCATAGCAACAGAGGGTAAAAGTGCAGAGGCATGAGCGAGGATAGCTTCTCTTGTGGCTGCTTCAATGGGAAAATGAAAGCGCGTGGAGTAACGCACAGCTCTCATCATGCGGAGTCGATCTTCGAAGATCCGTTCGTGGGGATTGCCAATGGCGCGGATCAGGCCGAGTTTTAAATCGCGCTCTCCCTGAACATAGTCAAACAAACAATCGGATAAAGGGTCCCAGAACATCCCATTGATGGTAAAGTCGCGTCTTAAGGCATCTTCTTCGGGTGTGGCGGGCTCGATCCGTTGTGGTCGTCTTCCATCCACATATTCGCTTTCTTTCCGAAAGGTAGCGACTTCAAATTGATGATCATCTTCGACGACGATGACGATTCCAAAGGCTACTCCGACGGGAATGGTTTTAGGAAAAAGGGCTTGAACCTGTTCGACAGAAGCACTTGTTGCGATATCAATATCATCGGAAGGATGCTTGAGCAGAAAATCGCGGACCCAACCTCCAGCGAATAAGGCAATGTGTCCTGCGTCGACGAGTTTTTTTACGATGGCAGTGGCTAAGGATATAGAGCGATCTGCAGGTGAGCTCAAGCGCGTCTCCTCATCGGAGGCAATCGCAAAACTCCACACCACAGCAAAATCCCCCTTTTGAGCCATTTTGCCACCCCATCCCCGAGCCCTACTCGCTTGGAGCATGTGCTCGGGGATGGGGCACAGCTGCTTAAGCGGCTGGCAAACTGACTCAAAATCATCGATTTTTCTGGGTCGTGGGGTTTTGCAATTGCCTCATCGGTCATGGCTTTTTTTCCTTACAAACTGTAACATAGAGATTGGTTTAGAGGAAGTATGCCACAAAAAATTCGCGTCCTTTCGGAAGAGACAATCAATCAAATTGCCGCTGGTGAGGTTGTTGAAAATCCCGCTTCTGTTGTTAAAGAGCTCGTTGAAAATGCGATTGACGCGGGCGCCACGCATCTGACAATCGATTGTGGAGGAGGTGGGTTTCAACACATCACGGTGATCGACAACGGCTCAGGAATGAACGCAGATGATGCTCTTCTGTGTTTGGAAAGACATGCCACGTCAAAAATCAATCTCTCAGAAGATCTCGAGTCGCTGAAGACAATGGGTTTTCGGGGAGAAGCTTTAGCTTCTATTGCAGCGATCTCTAAGATGACACTCACGACCGCAGAACAAGATCGACAAGGAGTGTCCGTCGAAGTAGAAGGAGGAAAAATCTGCCGTGTCATTCCTGCAGCGCGCACAAGAGGAACCACGATGGAAGTGCGCTCTCTTTTTTACAATGTTCCTGCGCGCAAGCAGTTTCAAAAATCGATGACAGCAAGTAGTGCTGAGATCACGCGGATGGTGACCCACTTAGCCTTGGCCCATGTCGATGTGGGGTTTGAGCTGATCCACCACAATAAAGTGATTTTTTCTGTTGCGTCAACGGATGAGTTGATAAAGCGCGTGCATGAACTGTTAGGTGGTGATTTTACGCATCCTATCGATGTAGCACTGGAAGGGCATACCATTCAGGGGCTCATGGGTTCGCCACAACATGCTCGCTCTAATCGTTCTGGGCAATATGTGTTTGTCAATCGCAGACCTGTTGTCTGTCTGCCCATTACGTATGCTATTCGCGAGGCTTACGCGACGCGTATCGATATTGATCGTCATCCCATTTTCGTCCTCCACATCGGCATTCCTCCAGCATTGATCGATGTGAATGTCCACCCACAAAAACGAGAGATCCGCTTGCGCGAGGAGAGTGTCTTAAAAAATTACCTTCGCAAGGCCGTAAATGCTAGTTTTGAGAGCAAAGAATCGCATCATTTCTCACTCCCTGCATTTGATTTCACACAAGTCGCATGCGAGACGTTATGTGAGGAGCCTCTGCATAAGACTTTCGTGTTGCAAGAGCCAGTTCTTCAGACAGTATTACCCATTCCAGAAGAAATAAAGCCATTAGGCGTGCATGCGCACTACTTAATAGTAGAAGCAAGTAGCGTGGTCACATTGTGTTCCTTAAGAGAATCGACGGGTATTGTCTGGATTGATCTAATGGCAGCAGCTAAGCGGATTGCCTTTGAAAGATGTTTAGCAGCTGAACAAAGAGGCTCCCAAGGCTTGCTATTTCCGATTAGTTTCGCTTGTTCAAAAGCGGAAGCTGCTCTGTTATCCAATTCATTAAAGGAATTATCCACGCTGGGCATTCACATGCGCGCTGTGGGTCCTGCAGCTTTTCTCATTGAAACCTTGCCTGTTGATCTCGAAGAAAAAGAGGTGATAGGCTTGCTACATGAGATCGCCGCAGAATTGCCACGCGTGTCAACATCGGAAAAGAAGATGAGAAAAATGGCAGAACTTGTCGCCATGGCCACTCGTCCTCGTCATTTTTCACTAGTTGAAGCAGTTGGTGTGCTGAAAGAGTTGATGAAAACCCAAGATCCTTTTCACTGCCCACAAGGCAAGGATACTCTCTACCATGTTAGAAAAAATGAAATCGACCACTATTTCTCAGGTAAATGAGCGACTCGATCGGCTCAAACAAAACATGAAGAAAGAAGGGTGTGAGCTCTGTGTCATCGATCATCCTACCGATCTTTTTTATTTCACCGGCTTGCAAGTCTCTACAGGCAGGCTTGTGGTGCATGAGGAAGAGGCGATGTTGTTTGTCGATAGTAGATACATTCAATCAGCACAAGAAACAGCTCCCATTAAAGCTTGTTTAGAAAGTAAGGAATCCCTCCTACAGTTTTTCAAGGAACATCCCTTTCAGAAAGCTTATGTAGATGGCAAACATACCTCTTATGATCAATTCGAAAAATTAAAAGCGCAGATTCCAGGTGAGTTAGTAGCAAATACCAATTTCTTTAAGATCTTGAGATCGATTAAAGATGAACAAGAGCTGCGCTACATGAAAGAGAGTGCCAAGCTGTTATGGCGTGGGTTTGAATACGTCCAAAGCTGTCTTAAAGAAGGTGTCAGTGAAAAGGAGATCGCCAAACAATTTGAGATCTTTTGTCTTCAGCAAGGTGCGGATGGATTGTCTTTTGAACCCATCATTGCCTTTGGACCCAATAGCGCCATGCCACATTACCGCGCGCAAGAGACCCGTTTACAGGAAGGGGATGTGGTGTTAATCGACATTGGAGTTGTACTGAATCACTATCATTCAGATATGACGCGTGTCGTATTTTATAAGACGTCAGACCCTAGAATGTATCAGTTATACCAGATCAATAAAGCGGCTCATCAAGCAGCGTATGCTTTGTGTCAGCCAGGTCAGATGTGTGGAGCGCTTGATCGCGCAGCGCGGCAAGTGATGAAAGAAGCTAATGTCGAAGAGCTGTTTGTGCATAGTTTGGGTCACGGGATTGGATTAGAAACACATGAATTTCCCATCATCCGCTCTACGGGTGCGGATAAGGATGTCGTGTTGCAACCTGGGATGGTATTCACGATCGAACCTGGACTTTATCTCGCAGGAAAAGGTGGTGTGCGTTATGAAGACACTGTGATGGTCACAGCAACCGGGTGTGAGAATTTCTACCCTGATGCTGGATCTTTTCCTTTAGTAATTGAATAGGAAATCATGAGTCTGCGCAATCGGCTGTTTCTCTGGGTCAGTGCTCTATTTTTGATGTCAGCTTTCTTGAGTACAGTTGTTCAGTACGTTGTGACACAGCGCGCCTTGAAAAAATCCCAGGAAGAGCTCTGTCGCAAGATCATGAGTTCCAAAGAAGAAGTTCGTGAGAGTCTTCAAAATTTTCTCTCCAATCAGATCATTAATAGCCAAGCAAAAATTGATGTGCTCTTGACGAGCATCTCGCAATCGCGTTCCCAGCTCCAGCTGTTTGCTCCTACAATTTCCAACTACAATCATGGAACATGGGCAGCATGTGCCGATTGTTTAGAAAAAAACCGCGACATTGATTTCATTCAAAATACCAATGAGGGGAAATCCACAGCGACCATTATTCCTATCTCATCCCCTTTTCCTCATGCAGTGAGAATTCCCATCGATCAAGAACTATCCTGGGTTTTTTTTGAGTCCACCCCCACTACACCTGCACAAGTGATGCTAGGCGTGCGACTGTTTGATACATATCAAACCCATTTTGGGGAACAAACTGGCGAAGAGGTCATTCAAGAGCCCGCTCGGATACTTCCAGAGATCTATGTCATGTATCCACGAGAAACCCTTGCGGCGCAATCTGCTTCGATGGACAAGGAGTTAGCAAGTTCTCCTCCCGTTTTATCGCTTCCTTGGATGCAAGGGCATGATATTTCTCTCCAACCCTTCTTTCACGCGCTTGAAAGAGCCAGAGTTGCATTGCGCAATGGGGCGCTGGTTCCTCCAGAGATGAGCTCGAAAGATATTCACAATAAACTGGATGGCAACACCCAATGGGAAGAAATCTTACTCAATCCTTTTTCCAATGAACAATTGAAAGGAAATTTGGTTGGCTCTGAGCAATTTTTATTAGAAAGAGCCAATATGATTTCGTTGCGCAATGGAGAAATTAATATCTTTTGGATATTGCTGTCGATGCATCATCAGCAGTTGACAGGAGATTCAGTCTTTAGTTTCCCAGCGCCAACTGCCGTAGGAGTGTTTAAAGACAATAACAACGCTGGACCCGTGATTCAGGTCCGGTCTGTATTATATCCTTCCCCTACTTTTGATGACGCAGATTACTTTGCGAAAAACCCTGCACAAAGCGATTTAAACTTAGCAAGTAACATAGCGATCATCGCTCCAGACGGTCAAAATCGGGTATTTCTTGGCAATACAGCCCAATTTAAAGTACGCACCCCAGAAAAGGAAAGAATAGGGTATCTTACTTTAGGTATCGATGCAGATGAGATTCTCGATCAAACGGTACTCACTTTAGAGCAGACAGCTCTTTTAGTCTCGCAAGGAAAGATCTTGAGTGCTTTTTCCCCAGAAGGGAGAAAAATCATACCGAGCTCTTCGCAGCAAGCCGTTCTACCACAGATTCTCGATCAAACCACGGGCATTGTCGATTGGGAGGGCACTTCCTATTTTTTCATGCAGATAACTCCTTTTCCACTTCTAGATTTGCATTTTTTTGTACTCAATCCCGTCGAAAAAGAATTTACCCTACTTCGCAGCTTAGAAGAGGGAAGCCAACAAGTTGTCGATTCGATCATCTTTAACATTCGCGTGTGCGGAGTGGTTGTGCTGGCGATTGCACTGATTCTTTTGCAGTATTTTTCTCGTAGCATTAGCGCTCCGATTGCTGAGCTCTCTAAATCCACCCAAGAAATCTTAAAAGGGCAACTCGATCAGGTTAAAATTTCGCCTAAGTATTTAAAACGGGATGATGAGATTGCGACCTTATGTCATTCATTTGAAGAGATGGTGACCGGGTTAAAAGAAAAAGAAAAGGTCAAAGGAGTATTGAATAAAGTTGTTTCTCAGGAAATAGCTCAAGAAATCTTAGCAGGGAGTATTCACCTCGGTGGAGAACAGAAGCGCGTTACCGTGCTGTTTGCGGATATCCGCAACTTTACTCAGATGACTCAAACGATGCTTCCACAGGATGTGGTTGATTTGCTCAATACCTGCATGACAAAAATGTCTCATGTGATCGATCAGCATGGTGGGGTCATCGATAAATTTGTTGGAGACGAGATCATGGCTTTATTCGGCGCTCCTATACAGCGCTCTGATAGCGCTCTTCAAGCTGTCACGAGCGCTTTCGAGATGATAGATGCCCTAGCAGCGTGGAATAGAGAACGTCAACAGAAAAAACTTGCCTCTGTGGAAATGGGAATTGGAATCCACACAGGAGAGATGCTCGCTGGTAACATGGGCGCTGAAAATCGATTAAACTACACAGTGATTGGCAGCAATGTGAACCTTGTTGCACGCATGTGTTCAGCAGCTAAAGGGATGCAAATTCTCATCTCAGAAGATACTTTGAACGAGGCTTTTATTCGCGATCGTTTTCTGGTGGAACAGATGCCACCGATGTCCTTTAAAGGATTTAATCATCCTGTTACAATTTATCGTATTACAGGAAAAAAATCATGATCCGTCGCTTTAACTTCAGGCACAAAATCATTTTAAATTACTTCCTGCTCTTCTGCTTGGTCATGGTTTTGGCCTATCCCTTCATAGGAAAGATGACAGGTGCAATTGTCAATCATACGCTGCGCGCGAATTCTCAACATCTTGTGGACGAATTAAAACAGATGAACAACAGGGAAGAAGTTGTTACTTTTCTGAGACAAGCTCATGGATATTTTTTTTTCCAGATTACTCTATTCACCGGCGATGGCAAGACCCTTTATGATTCTGCTTACCCAGAAGCGTTTCAGCCCGCAGAGCAGAATCCCGATCTTGTCGAACAGGTAAAAAAAGGGGGAATCTACTCAGAGGGAAAATCAAAAATTCACGAGCAGACCTTGGTATTTGTCAGCTTGCCTTTCGAATCTCATGGAGAATCCTACATCTTAAGAACTGCTATACCCGCTAAGCAAATTCAATCCTTGGCACTCCAGATCGCGCATTGGTTTTTCATCGGCGCCTTTTTATCCCTGATATTTTTGGGCGTGTACGTATGGCTGATTTTCTACAGGATCAACTACCCCATACGTCAAATCCTCAAGGCCATCCAACCCTATCAAAGTGGCCAAATAGATCATATTTCTCCCATTGAATTAAGCGATGCCATTGATGAGCGTGACGACTTTTACAAGCTGGCAGAAACGCTCAATTCTCTGTCGCAACGCCTGATCAAGCATATTCAGCAGTTAGTCGATGAGCGCAATGAAAAAGAGGCGATCCTAGAGTCGTTGGGCGAAGGCGTGATTGCTATCGACAGCTCGATGCACATCACCTATGCCAATTTCGCAGGCTGCAGAATGTTGGGAATTTCTAGAAAGCAGTTAATTGGGAAAACCTTTTCTGAGCTAGTTATCAAATCGAAAATGGGTTTGATTGAAAAAAGTCGCAAGTTGATTGAAACCTGTCAGCAAATGTCCATGTCGCTCACCGATTCGATTTTTTTAGAAGAGGGGAAAAAAATCTATCTCGATTTGATCGCAGCACCCAAGCAAAATCACACCGGGGCAATCCTCGTTCTTCAAGATAAATCCAGCCATTACAAAGTTCTTGAGATGGGAAAAGATTTTGTCGCTAACGCTTCTCATGAGTTGAGAACGCCGATCACCATCATTCGCGGATTTGCAGAAACACTCTATGACATGCCGGAACTTCCTCGCGAAATGGTCTCCGATATCACAGAAAAAATCGTTCGCAATTGCCAGAGGATGGATAATCTCGTTAAAAATTTATTGACTTTGGCTGATCTTGAGAATCTTCCCGAGTCTCGTTTTCAAGAATGCGATCTGATCCCTTTAGTGGAAAATTCGAAGCTGGTAGTCAATGCCATTTATGAAGATGCGCAGATTGTCCTCGAGAAAAATCGCGATAACATCAATGTCGATGCTGACCCAGATATTTTAGAACTGGCAATCATCAATTTGTTAGATAATGCGGCCAAGTACTCAAAATCTCCCGCGTACATTACCGTCAAAATTGAGGGTTTAGGCGAGGAGGCACGGATTTCCATTTCCGATCGAGGGATTGGAATTCCACCTGAAGACCTAGAGCACATCTTTGAGCGATTTTATACAGTCAACAAGGCGCATTCTCGACGATTAGGAGGCGCTGGCTTAGGATTATCCATTGTGAAGACCATCGTTGAAAAGCACCATGGAACGATCTCTGTCTCCTCGATTATCAATCAAGGGACGACTTTTTTCATAACCCTTCCTCTACACCCGGAATAGGCCATTACTCACTTCTTCCTTGCCCTTGCCCCTGCCCTTGCCCAAAAAATTGGTAGGAAACTCACATGGGTGTGACCATTAATTCGGGCAAGGGCACGGGCAAGGAAATGATAGACTAGTCGAGGTGCTCTTGGATGATGAGGCCGGTCTTTCTATCTTGGGCACAGATCACTTTGATCTTGCCTGATTGCTTGGAAAAGTTGAGATGCGTTCCGAGCGCTGTGATGGAAGAATTGAAGTTGTGATCATGGGCAAAAAGGGCTGTGAGATCATCTTTGGTTAGATAGGTATAAGTGCCGGTATCATCCCATCTCTTTTTCTCTTCTTCCATGATTTTTTGAACGCCATCTTTTCCAAATAGCGCCTCTAAAAGGGGAGGTGATGCATAGGAAAAGTGGATCCCTGTTCCCTTCTGCACGCAGAAAAAATCATCTAGAGGTGCAATCCCTCTATTTATGTCGTAGTGGCTTGTGCCCTTGAGTAGGGTGTAATAAAGAGCCTGCAGCTGGGGCAGATCGGGATATAAATCGGCTAACTTAGTGATTTCCTTTTTTGCTGAAGCGGTGCGCAGCATCGCGTCGAGCAATTCATACACGATCGCTTCGTTGGTGAAGTGCTTGCTATACAATACGCTCAAAAAATTAGCTGTTATTTCATACAATGGATGGGACCTGGGATCTGTTTTGGTTTCTAAAAGAGCCGATAGATTCAGCTTCGATCGATCAGCTGGAGGATAGTGGTCTCGTTTGGAGCGATAAGATCTGCTTGTTGTAGTAGCTGTAACGATAATGGTAGGGGCATCGGTGGAAGGTTTAACAGCCGTTGCAGTAGGGATGCGTTGGTAATTTTTTTTGACCATCGTATTATGTAGAATCCGTTCCACTTTTCGGAATGTGTTGAAGCTGTATTCCGCTAATTGAGACTGATGATGATCTAAAATGAAATCAGCTGTGAGAAAGGAGAAGATGACAAGGAAAGTGAATACGATCGGTAAAATATTCATCCTGGACTCTCCTCCTCATAAATGATGGGCGTTGGGCTGGGATGTAGGAAAAAGATGAATTCTTCAAGGGTTTCCCCTTCTCGTTGCACGAATGCCTTGATCATAACAGGCAAAGATCCATCTTTAGGTGTCCAAGAACTAATCCACTCTTCTCCATTAAAGAAACTCAAAGAAAATTCTGTCACGCGATCTAATAAGGTATCCACTTTAGCTGTATGATTGCTCGACCATGTGCAGAGGGAAAGACGGTGTTCGTTTCTATAGAGCATGCTGTGGACTGAACCGCAATAAGTGGGATCGGGATCTGCCTTCTGATCCAAAGACAGGATAAGGGCGGGACCAGAAGCACTGGCATGTTCAATCGTGGAGAAAATTCCTTTTTTTGCTTTACACCCTTGCATGAACAATTGATGGATACGCAACTGGAAGAGTTCTCGCTGCATGATTTTTTCTTTGAGAGCTTTTGCCTTGCCTTGCATCACCAAGGTTTGTCTAAAAAAACTGAAAAGAAACGAAAGGAGAATCCCTACAAGCACTAAAGAGATCATCACCTCGAGTAAAGTGAAAGCGCGCGAGCTTTTTTTCATGATGGCGCTCCCGTTGCAGGTGGAGGGGCGATAGGGACTTGAATCGGCTTAGCTGGGCTTTTGGATACGCTTATTTGATATAAGAATTTCACTGTTTTTTTTCGTTTTCTTCCTGAAAATAAGGAATGAGACCCTATTTTTTTTAAGGAAACTAACACTGTTACCAATCTATGTTCCGTCTGCGCTCCTCCTTTTTTTCCTATGGAATAAAGTTGGCAGGTTCTCTCAAAACGATGGATTCCCCCTTCAAGCGAAGGAAGAGAGATGATATTTTTTAGAACAATGGCCTTTTGATCTTGTGGCGAACAGACAATTTCCCAAGGAATCTGATTAGTATAAAGGTGTTCTTGGACCAATCCAAAAGAGAGATCACTAATTCTCTGTAGATCAATTCGTTGCATCATGAGGATCTCTTCTCGCATGATTTGAGAAGGGATATTGACAAAGGGTAAGATGCATAACGTGACCAACGTCAGAGCCAGTAGCAGTTCAAGAAGTAGATAAGAACGCGGATGTAGTCGTTTCATGAAGGACATCCCATGGTGCGGCCTATTATGCCAAGAGTTTGACTAGATATCTAGAGAAGGAGTAACCTTATAGCACGATTTGTGTATATCAGCTCATAGGGAAAATCAGATGACGGAGCTCAAAGGTAAAGCTCTTTTTAACTTATTGAAAATCAACGCAATGGATGATCCTCGCTTTGGTGAGACGTCATGGCGCGTTGAGGAATTGCGCGCAGTTGAAATATCTACCCTCTTTGAGCGGTTGAAAAAAAAGGGTATTGTTCTCGATGAGAAGAGTTTTGCCCTCTATGCTGAAGAAGGGGACTCTCCCGAAGATCTCATAGCGTGTCTTTGGGATGATGAGGAAGATCTAGAAGGACATGACCAAGTCTACTTGATCCTGTTTGAGCTTTGGCGTCGATTGCTCCCTAAAAAGCAAACTCTCTCTGTCTTTTGTGATGAACTCGATTGGCTCATTGATTTGTATGATCGAGGGGAATTAGAAGATGAAGAGCAGTTGCAAAATGTCTTATCGCTCCTCGAGGATATTTTGGATGATGCGAGTGATCAGGAAGGCTCTCCTCAAGAAGTTTTTATTGAAGTTTCCAGGTACTGCGCTCACGATCTAGAATCCTTCATCTATGATTTTATCACGGATCAAATCGAGGCTGAAGATGAAACCTATGCTTCAGAATTGCTCGATGATTTTTACGATTACATCACAGACAAAAAGTGGTTTGATTTTTTGCGCGCCCGCATCTTTTCCTTTGCAGAAGGTGATGAAGCTGAAGTTTTGATCGAACGCCTTCTAGAACAACTCAAAGAAGAGCCATGTCAAGAGCTCTTGATGGAGATCATTGCCAATCTCGTTCATCACGGACATACCGCACTATTTCGCCGCGCTGTCAAGCAAGCGCTTCCTCAGATTAAAACGGAGAAAGAACTCGCCGAATTACTCACATTTGTCGCCGATTTTTATCGCTGTTTAGATCGAGAGGAAAAAGAGCAACAGATTGTAAAACTCATTCAAGAGCGCGTCAACAAACCCGCGCACTTACATCCTAAAGATGATATTCTACATCGATTTACAGATCTTCTTGAAAATGGAATGATCGATTAGCCTATTTCGTCTTAAAAATTCTTGCAGCATCCAAGGTAATCCCCGAATTATGTAGTAGAAGTAAGCTTAAGAGTGGGAGTTTTGATAGATGGGCAAGGCCAGCATCTGTGCTTTTTGTGCATTTATACCTATGACGCCTGCTC
>JABDFI010000058.1 GCA_013286595.1 Chlamydiota bacterium
TCTCGCGCCTTCATCAAGCACTTGCCAGTCGTTTTCAACTCGAACCCACCACCTTGAGCAAGCTCGAGTTAATCGATCCCAAAAGACAAGCGACTAGAATTCTAGATGCTTTAGATAGAGTTGATTTTCTATGTACTTGAGGCGCTCTAAAGCATATTTCATGAGCTCAGGTGTGTGTTGAAATTGATTCAATCCCATTTGCGGCACTTCTCCCTTAACATGATGGATATCTTGGTAATGAAAGACTATGTCCATAGTTTGTTTTCCTTGAAAACTCAAATTTGTGTTAGTCAATCTTAACATCACTCCATCCTCTAGCGGAACCAACTCCATTTGCAATTTCAATTTATCATAGTCGCAACGAGTCCCTTCTGAAAAATGACTCGTGCCCCATTGTGGGACATGCGTTTTTATTTTCTCTTTTAGCAACTCTGGAGTAGTGATTACAGGTTTCATAAGAGAGGCAGGCGGTTTGCCCGCTAATACCGTGTCCTTTTTAGCGTATGGTTCGAATGCTTTAGATTGCCAAGACTGAAAGCAGGCAGACGCCAGTTGTGATAGCATGGATTGACCGATAAAAACAGATTCACCAGTGGGGAATCCATCAGGAATATACACTTTAGCTCCCTCTTGTGTTGGCTCAATTGTCACCGTCAATCTGTTCTTAGATGCAGAATGTTCAAGCCCGATTTGAATTTTCTGGTTAAATAGGGACAAAGGACATTCTCTACTTTCAAGACGACCTAACTGTCTTTCGTGTTCAACACAACGACCTGTCGTGAATGTAATAGGAAGATATGTAGCAGCTCCGCCACAACGACGTGCTCTCACTAAATGTGACATAAAAACCTCCTCTTCTGGTTACCTTAAATTGGTTGCTCCCCATGAGCCAGTTTTTAAAGTCCGATAGCTTAGTCCTAACAGAAGTTAATTGTAAATATTTTATGATGCAGTGCTTGTACTGGAAACGAGTGCCAAGATCAACGATGAGACCGTTGTATAACTAACTCATTTGCTTTGGGTTCAAAAGACATGCCCAGCTTGGTATTGGACCTGCATCTTAACTCCTGATTTGAAGATCGGTTCTCGGTTTAGGGAGATAGACAGGAAGAACAATCCCTTTAAGAACAGCGATGATCGCAGATTTAAAGATAGATTGATCATCAAAGCAATGGTTCTCACCCCAATGATCTTGATCTTGTCGCTGTGGCGATAAGCTATAAATTTGGTAGTAAATGAGACTCCGGATTTCCTCGGCTAATTTGTGTAAAAGAGGCTTTATCGCTTCTTTCGAAAACGTGCTCTGATTGATGAGATTGAGGAGAGAAACGATCGAGGAATACCGAAGATCAGCACTGTGTGTCATCTTGAACAAGGTAAGGGCTTGAGCAAGTTTAAGGCGCTCGAGATCATCGTACCGATGTTGTTCTCCCCATTTATCTCCCCCTTTCGGCGCATCTGCTAATTGATAGACATAGTAGTCTGTTGTAGGATTGAACGTTGGAGTTGTGTGCATAAAAGTCATAAAGCCTGCTTGCAATGCCTCAATAGCATTCGCACGGATTTTTCTACACCCCAATAGATTCAGTGATGAGAGAGAGTTTAACTTTGAGAGATATTCTAGGCCTTGATTTGTGAGGTTTTGACATTCCCTTAGATTTAGTGAAGTAAGAGAGGTGAGTTTTGAGAGATGTTCTAGTCCTTCATCTGTGATGTTTTTGCTCCCGATTAGATTCAGTGATGTGAGAGAGGTGAGTTTTAAGAGATATTCTAGTCCTTCATCTGTGATGTTATCGCACCAGTATAGATTCAATGATGTGAGAGAGTTGAGTTTGGAAAGATGCTTTAATCCTATGTCTGTGATGTTTTCGCCCCCCGTTAAATTCAGTGATGTGAGAGAAGTTAGCTTTGAGAGATGCTCTAATCCTTGATCTGTAATGTTATAGCACTGATCTAGATCCAGTGATGTAAGAGAAGTTAGCTTTGAGAGATGCTCTAGTCCTTGATCTGTGCATCTACTTAGATTCAGAGATGTGAGAGAAGTTAGCTTTGAGAGATGCTCTAATCCTTGATCTGTGATGTTGCAGCGGCTTAGATCCAGTGATGTGAGAGAGGTAAGATTTGAGAGATGCTCTAATCCTTGATCTATGATGCTTTCGCTTCTACTTAGATTCAGTGATGTGAGAGAGGTTAGATTTGAGAGATGTTCCAGTCCTTTATTTTGAATGTTGCATCCTGCTAAATCTAGTGATGAGAGAGGGATGAGCTTTGAGAAATGTTCTAGTCCTTCACCTGTGATGTTTGTGCACCCCTCTAGTTTCAGTGATGTGAGAGAGTTGCATTTTAAGAGATGCTTTAATCCTATGTCTGTAATGATTTTGCACCCCGATAAATCCAATGATGTGAGAGAGGTGAGCTTTGAGAGATGTTCTAGTCCTTCGTCTGTGATGTTATCGCACCAGTATAGATGCAGTGATGTGAGAGATGCGAGCTTTGAAAGATGTTTTAGTCCTTGATCTGTGATTTTGCAGCGGCTTAGATCCAGTGATGTAAGAGAGGTGAGCTTTGAGAGATGTTCTAGTCCTTGATCTGTGATGTTGCAGCAGCTTAGATCCAGTGATGTAAGAGAGGTTAGATTTGAGAGATGTTCTAGTCCTTCGTCTGTGATGTTATCGCACCAGTATAGATTCAGTGATGTGAGAGAGTTGAGTTTGGAAAGATGTTCAAGTCCTTGATCTGTGAGCTTGTGGCATCCGTTTAAATTGATCGATTGGATTTTAGCTCCTTTGAGTTGTTCTAGAATGGTCTTGAGCTGATCATCTGATAAATTCTTATAGCCTGATAAGTCTAAATGGTGACCGTGAAAGGGTAAGCGTGCCCAAGCTTTGCAAGTCGAGCGCGTTGATCGCGCTTGTGGATCTGAAAGGAAAGTTAATACAAACGCCATAACTGCATCAGGCAATAAGTGAATCGTCACTGGTTTAGAAGTAATCTTAGATGGCACAACTACAGGGGGCACAGCCGCAAGCGACGCAGGTGCAGGCGGTGTGGAAGATAAGGTTAAGGGGGCTAAAACTAGAGATGATACTGAGGTCATAATTTTCCTTTGTTTTTATTATTATATGCATTGATATTACAGCTTTTTTTATTTTCAGTAAACTATTAAATATTTTTATTTTAATATTTCGAATAAAAAATTATTTAATATTAACAATTGAATATTTAGATCTATCCACATCGTGAATGAAGTTTTTGATGAGCAAAAATTTCATTTAACGGTTCATATCCGCATGAATTTTTTAACCGAACAAGAGCGAGAGCAGTTTAGGCTTCAACATAAGCTAGAACGAGACAAGCGAGTATGTGCTCGGGGATGGGGCTACGGCCGCTTAAGCGGCTGGCAAACTGACTCAAAATCATCGATTTTTCTGGGTCGGGGAGTTTTGCAATTGCCTCTATGATAAAAAACCGTTCCTAAGGGTTCATGACACGGCTACAACAACCAAAATTTTAGGTGGGATCGCTTCCTAGAAGGGCAATGAACAAACTTCTATTCATTACGCAACTAGCGTTGTGATCCCCTCATGAATGAATATCGTTAAGGAGCATCTAAGATGTTCACGGTTGTCCCAAAGGATCGGCGCTGCCGATTTTACCAAACCAGGAGAAATTAAATGAAGTTATTCCGCATCGGGCAGACTAACCATGTCTTTTAAAGCTTGTTTGACGACTTGTCGGCCTATCAAAGCAATCGATTCAGTTAAAGGGATTTTTTTAGGGCAAACTGCAGCGCAATTTTGCGCATTGCCGCAATCGCTGATCCCCCCTTCTTGCATCAATGGGCGTAGCCGTTCTGGTGCATTCAGTTTTCCGACGGGATGGGCATTGAACAGCCGCACTTGAGAAATGGGAGCGGGTCCAATGAATTTTGAATTGGCATTCACTTGAGGACACGCTTCTGTACAGCATCCACATGTCATGCAGGTGGATAGCACATACATCTGCTCTTGCACTTCTTGTTTGATTTTAGGACCAAATCCTCGATCAAAAGAGTCATCCGCGTCAATCCAAGCCCGAACTTTTTTCAGATTTTCAAACATGCTCGAACGATCGATGACTAAATCTTTTATTAAAGGAAATTTCGTCATCGGAGCTAAGGCGATCGTATTACTTCCTGAGGCTTGCAAGAGTTGATCCACGAGTGCAGTACATCCTTGCCGAGGACGACCGTTAACCAACATCGAACACGATCCACAGACCTCTTCTAAACATCCTTGCTCCCAAGCAATAGGAGTAACTTTTTCATTTTTACGGTTAATCGGATTCTGTTGGACAGCCATTAAAGCGGAAGTGATGTTGAGAAAAGGCTTGAGCTCTAGCTCGTATTCTTCCCAGTATTGCTTAGAGGGAACTCCACGGTAAACTCTGAGGATAAATGTCTTTTTTTCCATAAATTTCTCATATCATGAATGGTCTTAAACAGGAAGTTGAATCGAGGATGGAATCCGGTCAAAATGGGGTAGTCCTTGTTTAGCTTTTGTGTAATCTCGCGCAATCGGTTTCAAGTGCCTTGTATCGACAGGAATATAAGTGATCACAGGTTCATCTTGCGCAGGATTATAGGTTGCAATGGTCGTTTTTAAAAACTTCTCATCATCTCGTTGGGGAAATTCCGGTTTAAAATGAGAGCCTCGGAATTCATCTCTCAATAAAGCCCCTTTTGTCATCACAAGCGAAAGTTCCAGCATGTAGCGGAACTGGTTGGCAAAAGTATAAGTCTGATTGAGAAGTGATCCTTTATCATCGAGATGGATATGCTCATATCTCTCTCGAATTTTCTTAATCTCTTCCATTGTCTTCTTTAAATCGGCATTATTGCGCTTCACCGTGACGTGCTGCACCATGAGCATCGCTAATTCATCGTGAAGGCGATGGACATTTTCTTTCCCATCTCGCGATAACAAATCGTGCTTAAACGATTCTTCTTTAGCCAGGGCATCTGAGTACATTCTAGAGGGAAGATTGCCATAGCTGTTTTCTAAAGTCTCTAAATAGCGCGGCACTTCTAGGCCTGCAGTCAAGCCACCAAAAATGCAAGAAACTAAGGAGTTAGCACCTAAGCGATTTGCCCCGTGATACTGAAACTCCGATTCGCCCACGTTAAAACAGCCGGGAATGTTGGTCATTTGACGGAAGCGCTGCAGGCGGTCAGGATCATCGGCGGCTGGCCAATCCACCCAAGCGCCTCCCATCGAGTAGTGCACAGCTGGGAAGATCTTCATCGGGACTTTGTGGGGATCTTCACCGGTAAATTTTTGGTAGATTTCCAAGATGGATTCAATTTTATGTTGCACTTGAGGAGATAAATGGGAAACATCGAGGTAGACCTGCATCTTACCATCAATTCCCATTCCCATTTCGCAGATTCGCAACACCTCTCGTGCACCGATGTCCCTTGGAACTAAGTTGGCGTACAGTGGGTACATCTCTTCGAGAAAGTACCACGGTTTTCCAGTGACTCCGCAAGGAATGCTCTTGCCCTCAGGTGTGGTGATCGTCTTTGTCGCATCACCCCATACCCACATTCTGCCTCCTTCTCCGCGCGCAGATTCTGAAATCAAACGCAGCTTATCTTCAGCCGGAATCGCTGTGGGGTGGATTTGAATGAATTCTCCATTTGCGTATTTCATGCCCTGCATGAATAGCCGTCCATTGGCCGCACCTGTGCAAAACGTGGAGTTAGTTGATTTTTTGAAAATTAATCCTGGACCCCCTGTTCCAAAAATGACGGCATCTGCTTTGAGTACATCGAGTTTGAGATTGAATAGATCCATGAGCACGATACCGCGCGCTTTTCCTTCTTCATCGAGAACAAGTCGCATGAATTCATGATGTTCGAATTTCTGAACACGCCCTTGCACTTCATGGCGTCTGACTTGCTCGTCCAAGGAATACAACAGTTGTTGCCCCGTTGATGCCCCACAAAAAGCTGTGCGGTGGTAGAGCGTACCTCCAAACCGACGAAAATCTAAATTTCCTTCAGGTGTGCGGTTAAACGTGCAACCAAATCGCTCCATCATCCTGATGATTCCTGGAGCAGCAAGGCACATCTCTAAGATCGGCGGTTGATCCGCTAAAAAGTCTCCCCCTTTGATCGTGTCGTAAGCATGCATCAGGGGAGAATCATCTTCATTTTTTAAATTCATCGCTGCATTGATGCCGCCTTGTGCGCATACAGAATGAGAGCGTTTGACGTTGGTCACAGAAACAATGGAAACATGACATCCCTTTTCCGCCAGTTTCATGGCAGCTGCAAGTCCAGCTAATCCTCCACCGACAACAATGACCTCTTTACCCATTTTTCTCTGCCCCATGATGTCTTTAATACCTCAAGTTAACCCAATACGTTCCCCATATCGCTGCTAATCCCAAGAAGAGGATCACCAACATCAAGACAATCGCTACTGTCACCCATGCGCGCTGTGCTGCCATTTTTAGCACCCACCCCCACGTGATGAGAAAAGTCCAAAAGCCATTAAAAGCATGAAAACAGGCTGCCAGTACAAAAATAGTATACAAAGTGCAGTAGATCGGATTCTTAAATGTATCCCTGACAGCCAACACAGTCGCTATTCCAAAATCTGTTGATGCCGCGACAACTTCTCCTTGCATCAAGTGATGTGATTCCAAGCGCTCTACCCAATTCACCTGATCTTCATAACGCTCTGCTGCTGTTAATATCATTGCTTTTTGAGAGTTATAGGATTGTGGAATGGGCCCTTTCCAATCGTAATTTTGATCTCGAATCGATTCTGCTGCTTTCAATAAGGTCTTTTCTGAACCCCGCTCATTCAATGCGGTGCGTTCTTGCTTAATGGCTTGTTCATCAAATAAAGAAACATTCAATCGATCTGCGACCGTGTATAGCCCCTCATCCATTTTCACATCAACTAGATAGAAGGTATGGGTGCCAACTTGAACTGTTTCTGGATAGTCTAAAAATCTAAATTTTGTCACATGCAGAATCAATCCGATCAACAAAACCCACGAGGTAATCCTCTGCCATGAATACGCCCGATTACGTCCAAGGGGTATATAGGGCTTACTGCCATCACTCCTTATCGAATTAGAGCGCGATGTGAGTAGATACTTGATTCCTAGCACACCGTGTATCAAAAGAGGCACCCCAAGCAAAATTACTTCAATGACTTGCAGATAGGGAAGATTGTGGAGAGCATTCACCATCGCGACAAATCCTCTCGCATTTTCGCCAAGCCATAGGGCAGCTTGAGAATTTGTCAGCAAATGCTCCATGAGAAAGAGTGTAAGCCATAAGCCCATTAATGAATGGACACGACGCCAAACGAAAGCTCGCGGTACTGAGAGAACAGTCATAACTTTCTTTTCCAAAAATGATCAACAGTACTGTATTAAACAATTCAATGCACTTTTGAAAAAGAAAAAAATGCTTTGGCATTTTGAGATGTTGCCGCAGCACATGAAGAAAGATCGATTCCTTTAAGAGAGGCCACCATCTGCGCAGTCTCTACGATATAAGAGGGCTCATTGAGTTGACCTCGTTTGCTCATGGGCGCTAGATAAGGAGTATCTGTTTCTATTACTAAACGATCCAAAGGAACATACTTGACCACTTCGCGCAACTCTTCCGATTTTTTAAAGGTTACAATTCCACTAATGGAAAGATACCAGCCTCGATCCAAAACACCTTGTGCTTCAGCAATTGTTCCGGTGAAGCAGTGCAACAAGGCGGGCCGGTGATTGAAATAAGTAGCGGTGATGGCAAATAGATCTTCAAAAGCATCGCGACAATGAAAAATCAAGGGGAGATTGATCTCGCAAGCAAGTGTACAGTACCTCTCTAAAAATTTCTGCTGTACCTTGCGGTTAGAATGCTCATAAAAATAATCGAGACCAGTTTCTCCTATGGCGATGAGTTTCTTTGCACGAGCTGCCGCCTCCACTAGAGGAAAAAATTGTTCTCCCTCTTTTTCTACATCATGAGGCGTGGTGGCAGCAGCATTGTAGATCCACGGATGCTGCTCTGCCAATTTCAGACCCGCCTCCAGAGTGCTTGTATCCGTACAGATGTTAACAATCGTGTCTACTTGTTGAAGTCTAGCGCGCTTAAGAACGTTTTCCAGATCGACAACTTGCGAAGAGGTTAAATGAGCATGTGTATCAATGAACATGGCGAATTCCTTAAATCAATTGAGACAGAAATGTCGATGCGGGAACGATGATGGGATCATGATGAGAAAAACAATCCTTATCTACGTAGGGTAAATCAAATGCAATTTGAAATGCATAAGGGGCTAATGTTTGCTGTTGAAAATGATAGAGCGATTTTGAGATGCCTCCATTAGATGACGCTTTAACTTCCACAAGAAACCAGGGCTTTTCATTTTTAGTCACCAAAAAATCCACCTCTCTTTTTTCTTTATCTCTAAGGAAATAAAGACCAAAATCGCCAAATCCCCGATCTGTCCAAAAGTGAATCGCTTTCAACAAATGAGAAGCGACAAAATTCTCCAAATGCTGTCCTTTCTCTCCTACCAAAGACCAATCCCATAAATAAATTTTGGGTTCTTTGAGTAAAGAGCGAGAGATATTCGTTGTCCACGGTTGAATGGAAAAACAGTAATAGAGAGCTTTTAAAGTTTCTATCCATCTCCTCACCGTTTCTCCTGACACATGTACCTTTTTTGCCAATTCACTAAAATTGACGAGCTGTCCGGCCTGTTTTCGCAATAATTCTGTGAGGATCTGAAGTTGACCAATTTCCTGGATATTTGAGATATCCTGGAGATCTTCCTGAAAAAGTTGCTTGAAACGCAATTTTTTCCAGCGATTATAAAAGCGGGTGTTTCTTTGAATAAATGGCTCGGGAAATCCACCAAAAAGAAGAAGATTTTTGAAGTCCTCCGCAGCAATGGGCTTAGGCGGTCGTATCTCTTCATCAGAAAGTGAAGGATCGATAATTTCTCGTATAGACAATGGATGTAGACGATAGAGAAAGTAGCGCCCCATCAAGCTGTCGCCACCAAAATTAAGTATGTCCAGACGCGCGCTTCCGGTAACAATGATTTTCGTCAGCTTCCCGTAGACATCGAAAAATCCTTTTAAAAAATCTTTCCACTTAGGAAATTTGTGAATCTCATCAAAAACAACGATAGAGGGTGCCGCCTGGAGTTTATCGAGCCCCATCCTCTTGGCTACCGCCTCTTGGCCATCTGCAATGAGAAGCCGATGGGCTTGATTGTCCCAATTAAAATAATAGTGATTTGGATTAAGAGAAGATGCCTCCAGGCTTGTAGTCGTCTTCCCCACCTGCCTGGGACCCATCAAGAAGAGCATCTGCCTGTTTTCTGTCAAATGCTCTTGAATAACCTTTTCATACGCTCTTTTCATTTTTCACTCTTGCACACTCTATACCTGACTATTTCTCACACCATCTTATTTTAGTCAAGACCAATTGGAGATGCTATTACTTTTGGTCACACTCAAATATTTAACACATAGCCACTTATAATGTTTCCAGAACCAAAATTTATTACTTTAAGTAAAAAAACATGATTAATGGGATATACAAGATACGCATGATCGAAGAAAAAAACGCGGCGGAGCCGCGCGCCGCTCTGCGGCGAAAATTATTTATCATGCATATCATGCAGATCTTGCTAATCATGTTTCTTATATCACTAGCTAAAAAAACAAACCATCGTGGAGCGGATTGGATTCATGTCTGATTAGGATAGAGATCAACCGTTTGCCTGCAGGGCCATGGAAATGAAAAATAATCGCATCGGGATTCACTCCCCAACAGCGACTCCAATTGTAACAGGAAGGAAGGAGGGTGGGTTGTAAGTTCTGCTCATTCATGATGAAAGAAAGCACATCCTGATCTCCTAAAAACTCGTGGTTGAGACTAAACGCTTGTTCCGCCCATTGTTCTATGAGATGGCACTCTCGTTTAAACACGACTACCCCCGTGTTGTAGCACTGCGTTTGATGATAATGGAGATCTTTGGCAATAGCGATTCCAAGAGGATTTTCACACAGATCAAATACGCCCTTGATGTCCTGTCGAACTTCACAATCGAGATCCAGCCAAATTGATCGTCGATAAGGAGATTGTAAGCAGGCTAAAGGTTTTTTAAACCATGCTTCTCTGCTGTACCAGAATTGCGCTCCATGTTTTTGTTCCAGTTCAGCAACCAAAACAGGATCCATTTCTTTTCTTTCTGCAACAAACACATTCGCCACCGGCAAATGGATATAATGTCCGCGTTCCTTACACCACTCTTTTTTTTCTTGTGACATCCCCAAGTCAACAAACGTCACAGGATGAGAATTACAGCGTCGGTAGCGCTCCCACCACCACGGCAATATCCATTCTTGCGTCAGATCAACCCCAACGATGATCCCATCTTCATTGAGAAGATTTTCCCTTTGCCATTTTTTGTATTTAGAATAGAGATTCATGTCAGACATAATGCTTCCACTTCTTTTCTTCTCATGATTTTCCTGTCCACGCGAAGAAGATTGGGAAATTGACGTAAACGATGCTCTGCAAGCGAGACAGGAGAATGTGTTGGGATGGGAACAGTCAAGGGATCAAAGGAAGGCTCAACGGTTTCATAATGGTACCGCCGGATGAAATCCACTCCGCTAAAAGTGTGGGAAAATTCTTTAGAGACAAGTTCACTCCAAGGCCTTTCCCAATGATGACCCCAGGATCGGAATTTCTTTTTCAATTCCTCTTGCGTTCTCACCCAGCTATAGTGGCGGACAAAAGGATGATCGCTCTGGACACTTTCCAGTTTGTCACCTTGGACTCGCATGAAGATTCCTGCGCGCTCAGCCTCATCCCACAGTATCCCTTCTTTAATCGCTTGTCGATTAAACAGCATGCATAGCGGAGCTTTTGTTTGCGCCTCATACTTCGCTTCTCGAAAATGCCAATGAGAGGCACAACTGATCGCTGCATACGCTCGAGCATCGACCTGGTTCCACCACGCAGTAAAAGGCTCGTGATCGATGATTTCATCGCAGTCGAGAAACAGCACGTAGTCGCAACTCGGTAAAAAGTGATAGGCAATCCATCGACTGGTATTGTGCCACTCATGCCTCCAGTTCGGGTGATCGGGGTATAAAGGAGAAAAAAAACGATAGCTCACTTCAGGATCAAAGGCGTATTCAATGAACTGACAATCTGGAAAAGAGCGGTAGACATGTTCCAGCAAAGCATAGTTTTCTTCTGTGCCATCAAAAAAGTGATCACACACGGGAATCACAATGTGGCTTGCAATTGGACGAACGCCTTCGATACATGCCTTGATGAAACGAAAATCATTTGTGCAAAAGCTAATGACTGCGGTGATGGCAGCAGGTTTCATGTACTTCTCTTCTAAAACCATAAGAAGGTTCCTCATGCTCAACGATCACTTCGTCTTTAGAGATAAATAAACCATCACAATGAAAAATTTTGGAAAAACTTAAAGGCAGGGCTCGAAAGCAGAGTTGTGGATGGCGAGCTAGTGCATCGCGCAGTGCTGCTGGATTGCCTTTTTTGCATTCCACGATCCACTCTTGCATGAGCTGCATAACCTCTGCAGTAGGACGAGCAAAAACCGTATGGGTTAGCACACGCGCTTGATGCGTTTTGGGAAGAAACTCCTCCACACGCACCGAAAAGTCACACTCTTCCAAACATTCTGCATGAGGTACTTTCATGAGTTGTGCTGTAGGTTCCACCCATAGAACAGGTGTGTTCAATTCTCTCAACTTTTTTAAAATAAATTCGGGTTGAAGGGCTGAACTGCATTCCATCTCGATCGGAAT
>JABDFI010000059.1 GCA_013286595.1 Chlamydiota bacterium
TCGTAAGAGACATTTTTTCCATTTAGGATCTTCTTTATTAGCTTAGATAGCTTACTCATAATTGAATGCTAGCAAAACTGATAGCAATTGTCAACTACGCACTGGAGCAAGCGGCGCATATTAACCGCCATGACAGGCTCAGGCAACCCTTCTTCTGCGCATTAAGTAGACGAGCAGATAAAGAACCGGGGTGTTTGCCACGCTAAATAGCGCTTTATAGGCAAATGAGACCACCATGATCGGAATCACTTGAGCCATGCTTATGCCTAAACCGCCGTATAAGAACAACAGATCAATCAGTATCGTATCAACCAACTGAGAGACCCAGGTCGAGCTATTATTGCGCAGCCATAAAAAGCGCAATCCCGTCCATTTTTTCAATAAAGCATACAGTTGAATATCGAGTAGATGTGCGACGAGATAAGCGGCAAGAGAGGAAAAGATCCTCAGTCCACTTAAACCCATGACGCGTTGAAAGGCTTGAGCATCATCCGACGCTTGTGCTGGCAAATAGAGTGTCAATTGAATAAGACAATAGCTCAACAAGGCTGTCCCTAAAGCCATGTACACCATGGCCCGCGTCTTCTGAGGCCCAAATATTTCATTCACAAGGTCACTTAAGACAAACGTAAGAGGATAGATAATGAGTCCTGCAGGGATGACTATCCACCCGCAATCGACCATTTTCGCTGATAAGATGTTGGAAAGGACCACCAGCACACAAAAGGTTGCTGAAATAATTGAATAACCCATACCCTACGGGTATGCAGGATTTCTGCAAAATTTGCAAGAGGAGAGGCAGTTGAAAACTCCCCGCCACAGCAAAATGGCTTAAAAGGGCGACTTTGCTGTGGCAGGGGTTTCAACTGCCTCTAGGTCACCTTGAGTAAAAAAATAAATAGTCATTGCTTTTTTAAACAGCCAGAAAGACGCCTACATGCTATTCTGCTCCATTGCCGGAGGTCGTATGTCTAACGCTGCGCGCACGCTTCAGAACAAGCCCGTCTTAGGAGTCATGCTCATGATCCTAAGCCTGGCGATCTACCCGTTGGCTGATGCGTTTTTCAAGCACCTCATGGGAACCTACAGCGTCCATCAAACTTCTTTTTTAAGAGCTTTCACGCGTTTGATTCCCCTTCTGATCGCCACCTTTTTTCACGGTGGGCCGCTCCAAATTCTCCGCACACAACACCCACGCAGCCACTTGATACGCCTTGCTGTCAACTTGTGCTACACCCTTTCCTTCATGTATGCCTTCTCTATCGGTTCTCTCACGGTCGTTTACACATTAAGCTATACCTCTCCCCTCTTCATGATTATCTTAAGCGCCATCGTATTAAAAGAATCGGTGGGAAAAGAACGGTGGTTTGCCGTGGGGATTGGAATGATCGGCGTGATCATTGCGATGCGTCCTGGCTCTAATATGTTGGAAATGGCAGCTGTACTCGTCTTAATCGGCACCCTATTAGGCGCACTCAATAAGATTCTCATGCGGCGTCTTGCAGCAACTGAGCACAGCTTAGCGATCGCGATTTACCCCAATCTCGTTATGATGGCTATCACTCTCCCCTTTCTCTTTGCCACGTGGCAATCAATGCCGTGGGAGCATTGGGCACTCTTTGGTTTCGTTGGATTGTTAACTGCGATCGGTCAATACGCCATCACGCAAGCATTGCGCTTTGCACAAGGATCGATCCTCGCCCCCGTCGACTACTCCAGTTTTATCTGGGTGGTTTCTCTCGATTTTCTCTGGTGGCATCAAGTTCCCGATTCCAGCACCTTGATAGGTGCAGCCATCATCATCGCCAGCAATTTTTATATTCTCTACCGCGCACGTCAAGAAACAAAAAGCAGAGAAAACCTCTCTGTTTAATTGTACAAAATACGCGCTTAAATTAGACTCTCCGCCGTTCACCAGGGGTGCCTGAGTAATTAGGCTGAAAGTGCGCTGAAGCAGCGCTAAACCCTCACTACCTGATCTAGGTTATACTAGCGTAGGGAGCGTGGAAGTATAATTATTCCTTTTCTGGTGAACACAGAAAGGAAACACATGAAGTGTTTTCTTCATTTATGGAGAAAATATGTCTATTAAAGTTGATCCCAGTAAATGCCCACCACCACCTCCTCCTCGTGAGCCATCTTGTGGCTTCCGTCGTATTGTAGAATTATTCTGTGAGTACTCGATTGAAGGATACAAGCAAGAAACCATGCCCTCTCGACAGTACTGTCAAGAAAAATGGGATGAACGGCATCGAAAGCCCACAGAAAGTTATGATGCTTTCATGGACCAATGTGTGAGTGGTGCCGAGGCTGCAAAAAGATTTGCAGAATGGCATAGAAGAAACTAAATCCAACAACACAATCTCAAGAAACTTTCGTTTCTTGAGATTGTGTAAAATGAGTTAATCATCACACTTCACTTAATTCTAATTTGTAGTTTTTTTTCACCACAGAGAAAGGGAGATCACAGAGAGGAAATTTAAGCATCAAATTTTTCTCTGTGATCTCCCTTTCTCTGTGGTGAAATTCTGTAAAAATTTAATTATTATAGTAGAAAAATATGACCTTGTGATATGTGTCGAAATACATGTTAATGGAGGTTACTTATGAAAAAAGGAAAGGAAACAATTCTATTTTTGATCGCACTCTTTGTGGCTATTTTCTCTGTTTATGCTCTGCAGAACAAACAAGTAGAGCCTACTAAACCCGTGAAAGCTGGACAGTGCTGTGCTTGCCCCTGCTGCTTATAGAAGACCTCTTTCAAAATTAAGGGTTCGTCGATTTTCGGGATTATTTTGGCCGATGCTGCATTCAACTTTCTAGAGTACCAATTAGTTTTTTAAATGCATTTTTAGGTGTGTCCCAGTCTAAAACTTTTCGAGGCCTATTATTCATCTTGTCTTGAATGCATTTAATTTCATCCAGAGTTACTTTGCTATGCTCAGGAGCGTGTTTTCTAAAATTCAGCATAGCACTTAATTCCGAAGGAGGTCTAGAGGCTGTTCCATCTTTGTCCTATCCGTAGGAGAAAAGGTGTTTGAGAGAGAGATCTTGCGATAGCCCTCTTGATTGAAATCTATTGTGCGAAGATCGACGCTTTCAATCGTCAATCCTTCGTACGTCCGGTAGTAAGTTTTCAGTTGGGTACGATCATGTACGACAACCCATTCTGTGATGTCAGGACCTGCAGCAGGATTCGATCGATCGGAAGTAGCTGATCGTACAATCCCATCAAATAGATCAAATGAGTTCAAGATGTGAAAACACAGCTTAGCTGCACTTACGCCATCGGAAGCTGGAGTGGCCCACTGAGAAAATAAGGCAGCGCGCACAAAACGAGAAGGTGGAGTAAAATCACCCGGCAGTCCCAATAAACCACTCCCCTGACCTACATTCTTAATCATCACATTGGAAAATTTAAGCTGGCTTACATTAATCGGCGATAAATTGATGTAATTGGTCATGTTGGTGAGATGCCAAGGAAACGAAGGAGAATTAGTGAGAACTCCCAGTGGATTGTCATACACCTGCAGTTTTCCATTGATGTACTCTACTACTAAGGCAGCTCCCTTATTATCGGAAACATAGAGATGAAGAGGCAGAACGATATCTTTTAATTGGGGTGTTACCTGCTGAGCAACTAGAAGAGTGGGCAAGAGCGTTTTTACTTCTTGAACAGTAGCGCAGTTTCCAAGCAGATAACTCGGAAGCTCCCACATCCCTAGAGTGCGGTTGAGTTGATTCGAATCGGGAGTTTGATACTCTGCAAGCCCAGGAAGATAGAGAACGCTGGCCACGAGCCCTTTTTCGTTCATTCCATCTGAGACTAGAGTGGTTGCAAAGGATTGATTCATTCCCACATAACCATACTGGGTCTTCCAGGTGATTCCAGATTGTCCATTGGGAGCCGTGCCCGTATAAGATGCATTTCGAGGTACAATTAAGAGATCAGAATTGAGACGAAAGCCAAACTCCATGGAGCGACCATAGACCCATGATCCATCTTGAGCTTGGACCTGAAAGGCCGTGCAAGCTTGACTCTCTATGGTCAGTGTCGCTAAAGCAAGAGTTAAATGAACTAAACGTTGCATCTTTTTACCTAGGTTGCTTCCTTAATTCTTTTTAAGGGAAGAAGATAGCGAAGATGGCCACCGGGCAATTGATGTCCTAGCTTCTGCTGTTCCCCTACTGACTTCAACATGTTCCCGATCACCAAACGCAAAATCTCATCAGGACCACCTTGACCACTTAGCTCGGTTAGCTCGATCTTATCAATCTGCGGTAGGTGTTTCACCTCTTTACCTTGGTCTTTGTAAATAAGATCAGTGGAAATATTGGTCAGAACAAGCTTATGGATAAGGACAGTTCCTTTAGAAGGATCTGGTTTTGTGTCTTCTTCTTTGATTCCGGCCTGTTGGTTGGCGCGGCCCATGATCTCAGACCAATTCCCCTCTTTGGACTTGGGATCGTTGAACTCCAAATCGAGATAAATCCCATCCACGTTAATCTGATCAATCACAATGTTGTTCTGAAAATAAGCACTAAGCGGTGCAATGATCGTCAAGGACTCCCCTTTAAAAGCGACATCTTGCACAGAACCAGGAGGATTACCTATTTTGATTTGTCCTGCTGTCACTTGCTTCTGCTCTACTTTGAGAGTCCCCAGTTCAACAGGTACACCTAATTTTTTGGAAACGTAATCGGCGATCATCGCAGGAGCTTTACCCAATCCCACTAGCACTACACCCAGACAGGCCAACAAGAGGGTGATGAAGATCTTCTTCATAGGCTTCCTTTATGTTTAATTTGTCCATCTTCTAAATACACAATCCGATCAGCAAAATCAACAATCCTCACATCATGTGAGACGACAATCAGCGTTTTTCCTTGCTCTTTGACTATCTTGCGCAAAAGTTCCATCACCTTTTTTCCCGTTTCATGATCGAGATAGCTCGTCGGTTCATCACAGACAATGAGATCGGGATCATGTCCCATCGCTCGCGCGATCGCCACCCGTTGTTGTTGCCCACCTGATAAATCTTGAGGAAGTGTTTCTTTTTTCTCTGGAATACCCACTAGATCTAATAAGCGATCAGCTCTTTGCATGGCATCTTTTTTATCCATGTGATTGAGAATCATGGGCACGGATACATTTTCACGGCAGGTAAGCGTGGGAATGAGATTAAAAGCTTGAAAAACAAACCCGATGTGTTTTCCTCGATAAAGGGTTTTATCTTGATCGCTCATCCGCTTGAAATTTTGCTGAGAGATTAAACACTCCCCTTCATCTTGTGTGAGGATGCCAGCGATGACAGAAATTAAGGTTGTCTTTCCAGAGCCCGAAGGCCCCATCATCAAGAGCAATTCACCCCGCTTCACATCTAAATCAACACCTCTCAAAGCCTCAACTTTAGCAGATCCATGCCCAAACGTTTTTTTGATCCCTTTACAACTGACGGCTAATTCATCCATTAGACCTCTTTCATCAACTCTTAAAAACAATGGCAGGATCAAGGGTAACCACTTTTCGTATGCTGAAAAAAGCAGCCAGTAAACAAATAAGAAGCATGGATACTCCACTCAAGAGATAAAGAGAAAAAGGCAAACTAAACGAAAGCTCTGTGTTTTGTGCGGAATAGCCAAATAGTGCTGCAGCACCGATGCCGATCCCCCACCCGATTAAGCTCACGACAAGCGCTTGTAGAAGAATCATCTTAACGAGAAGATGATTGTCCGCTCCCATGGCTTTAAAAGTTCCAAAGTAGGGCAAGTTGTCCTGTGTAAAGTTAAAGAACGTTTGACCTGCTATCGCCACACCAATGATAAACCCTAAAATGATAGCCACGCCGAAATTGATCAAAATCCCAGTATTGTTCATGTAGTAGAGCACAGTGAGCCATTGAAAGCCACGCGACGTATACGCTGCAAATCCTGTGTCTGCTTTGATCCTCCGACACAATTGTTCAGAATCAACGCCCTTCTTATTTTTGACCAAAATGAACGATAATAAATCCCTTTGTTTGGGGGTAAATAAGACAGCGCGGTCATAAGTAGTGTACACAACGGGTTGAGACTGAAAGGTGCGCGACGTATCACAGATCCCTTTGACATAAGCCCGGTTATCATTGAGTTCCATTGTATCCCCCACTCGCAAGGGAATCCCTTGAGAAGAGAGTTTCGTATCGGCTCCATTTTTATTCACAAATACAGCGCAAGGAGCTCTCAAGTCTTCAATTTTACCTTCCAGCATACGAGGAGGTCCACCGATCAACGTCGCATCATCGATACCAATAAAAATGCAGGTTTGAAAAGTACCATTCACAAGTCGTGCTTGAATCAATCCCTTATATAGTGGCATCGCCCAGTCCACTCCATCCACACCACGCACGAGAAAAAGAGCTGTGTCCTTCATGGGTTTAATGTCATCGATGTATTGGACAGTGGGATCCATTACCCAAATGTTAGCTTGAGACGTATCAGAAATATAGCCAAATGTCCTTTTCATGATCCCGACAAAAATCGCTGCTTGCTGAGAGATGATGAATGAGGCGAAACTCAATCCAATGATTATCCCTATGTACTTAGCTCGATCTCCCATCATCATTTTAATGGCGTATAGGAACATTCCCAGTCTCCTCCTAAAGCCTTATAGGTTGCGATGAGATAAGTAGTAAGAGCTTGTTCGCTATCCGTAAAGGAAAGCTGAGAATCAAGAAATCCTAGTTGGGCTTGCAATACTTGTTGTTGGTTGGCTAATCCCGCTTGAAAAAGATCTGACGCTAATTCAAAGGCTTCACGACTCGCCTCCATTTCATTAGCGTAAGAGCATCTCCTCTTTTGCTCATCGAAGTAAACAGCTAAAGCCCCTTCCACATCCCGCAAGGAAGCGATCACGGTTTGCTCATACGTTAAAAGCGCTTGACGCATGATCGATTTCTGCAGTTCAATATTGCCCCGCGTTTTCCCAAAATCGAGAATATCCCATCTAAGAGCTGGGCCCACGCTCCAAAATTGACTAGCATGTTTTAAAAACTGACTCAAACTCCCTGTTTCAAATCCAATGGCAGACCCTGCGAACGCTCCTCCAGAGAAAGTATTACCCGTCAAAGTAATATGAGGGAATAGCTCGGCCACCGCGACACCAATTTGTTCAGTAGCAGCAGCCAGTGCTCTCTCGGCCCGTCGTATATCAGGACGTCGTCTCAACAGATCGGAAGGAAGTCCCGTAGGGATTTTATCTAACCCAAGAGGAATCGATTTTCTCTCTTCAAATTTAGCACCCAAACTCTCTGGCTGTCTTCCTAACAAAAAAGCAAGAGCGTAGAGAGTTTGCTTTAACGTCGCTTCCACGGTGGGAAGCACTGCTTGTTGCTCTTCAAGCGATACTACTGTCGTGTCGACCTGAATCTTATCATCCAATCCCGATTCGTACAGAGCACTTGTCAACGCCAGCTCCTCTTCATAGATCGCGATTTTTTGTTTAAGCAATTCAATCTTTTGCTGCGCAGCGCGGATAATGACATAGTTTCTGGCCACTTCGCTCATGATTGAGATCTTCACATCTTGCGCTTCTTCTCTAGAGGCTTCCCATTCATACAGAGCAGCCCTTTGGGATCGTCTGAACTTCCCAAAGAAATCCAATTCCCAGATCGCATCAAAGGCAATATGGAAAAAATTTTGAAATGTGGGTAAAAAGGTTCCAGCGTTAATTCCAGATGTGTTTGTTCCACCGGTATCAAAAAGAGTTTGACTATTGCGCGATCTGGTTGCTACGGCATCAATGTCAAACTCAGGCCAAAGGTAAGAGCTCTGCACTTGATATTCAGAACGTGCTTGTATAATTTTCTCTAAGGCGATCCGGTGATCATAGTTGGCACGACACGCTTCTTCTAAGAGTTCATCCAAAAGAGGATCATTGAATTGCTTCCACCATTGATTGAGATCTTCATCTAACAAGACAGTTTGGCTCCCTTCCATAAATGCATCGGGCATGCAAGACTCGGGTTTTTTGTAATTAGGCCCGACCATGCATCCTGTCGTGAAAGCCAAAAATAGAAGCGCCCACTTTCTCATCGCGGTGACGCCTCGATGTAAACATCCAGGACTTGACCGGTATAAATCGGGAGATCTCCTTGGTCAAAACTGTAAAATACCTGAAGTACGCGTGTGTCGATCCTTTGGATGCTTTGCCCTGTGAACGAAGCCTTCGGAATAATGTAGGGTTCTACTCTCACAAATTTTAGAGGAAAATGCATGCGACTATTTCCCCGAACAAAAGCTGTTGCAGGAGATCCTTTATGATACCTCCAAGCATCATCTTCATCGATATCCACCCGCAAATTAAGAGGTTCAACACTTCCCATCAAGATCAGAGGATACTGTGAGGATCCATAAGGGATATCCAGTGTGGAGGAATTAAATTGAACATTAGGAGCCACCTCACCTACGTGAACATTGACTTGAAGGATTTCCCCATCTAAAGGAGCGCGGATCGTCGATCTCTCTAGATTGGCTTCAACTTCTCCTAACGTCCCCAGGGCTACCTGGATTTGTTGTTCAGCTTCTTTTAAGGCATACTCGACGGATTGATACTGCTGCTGGCTAACAGCTCTTTTGTCTTTTAATTGTTGATAAAAGGCAAATTGGGTCTTTTGATCATCTCTTTTAATTAAGGCCACTTGAAGTTGAGCTCTTGCTGTTTCAGCTTGAGCTTCTAGCAATCTCGTGTCGAGTTTAAATAGAGGATCTCCCGCTTCAACACGATCCCCTTCGACAACATACATCTCGGTTATAATCTCGCTAAAAGGTGAGCCAATGGAAATGTTTCTCGATGAGGCTTCGACAATTCCTTCACCTGCAATCGAATGAACATAAGGAGATCTAGCGGGTTGAAAAGGGATGGGTGGAACAGGAGAGCTCCTTTCACTCCAAAAAACCACTAACAAAGCGACAAACGCGCCCATTAAAGCAAGCGAAGGCAAAAGATATTTACGCAACTTATCCACCTTATTTATACACAAATCGAATTCATTTGTGTATATCCCACATATAGAAGTAATAAGATTGATAATCAACAATTAATGTGTTTTTAAATCATCTTTAGGATATAAAACCAACATCAAAACATTACCTAAAATGATAAAAACAGAACCCCACACTACTTGCTTTGTTAGCTCTGTTTTCCAAATCCAGCGATCTAAAAGGATACTAAAGATCACGGTAAGATAGAAAAAGGGACTTAATAAGCGGATCGGCGCATGTCTAGTGGCAAACGTTAGAAACATCTGAGCAACTAGAGCAAGCACACCTACAATCACAAGCCACACGAATACTTGGCCATTTAACGCTTTCCATTCAGAGGGAAAGAAAAACAAACTCACAACGATCATGATCCCAGCTGCGATAGAAAAATTATAGAACATGGTGCGACCAGCTGGTTCTGAATAATGGGAGAACCTCAATGACACCATGGCGATAGCTCCCATCACTCCTGACAAAAGTGCCAAAAGAGCAGCAGGTTGAATAATCGATTTTCCAGGATTCAACGCCACAGCAATTCCCGCGAATGAGACGATTAATCCCCACCACATCTCTCGATGTAGCCGCACCTTATGCCAAATTAGAGCCACCAGCGGCACAAAGATAGGAATCGTGAACAGTAACAATGTCGCTTCAGCCAAAGGGAGCGTCTTTAAGGAATAGAAATAAAGCAAAACAGCAATCAAGCTGCTCACACTGCGAATCGTTTGTAATTTCCATTCGGGCGTGTGTAAGAAATGTAACCCCTTATTCTGGACAGGGAAAGCCAAAGCTCCTACAAAAAGGACAATAGTCCCTACCAGATTGCGCCACAGAGCAATCGAGATAACAGAGGCTTCATTGGCTGCGTACTTTGCCGCAGCTCCTAGCATTGCTGCAAACAATGTGTAGAAAAACACCAAAACAAGAGCTAAGCTTATATTTCTTTCCGGCCGTTTAGAAAAATCAATCACAGTCCCCATCCTTGATCACAAGTGGGTTGTAGCTGATCCCAAGAATGGAGGTCAAGAATTTTTCCTTTTCTAGAGAGGCAATTGCAAAACTCCACGTCACAGCAAAATCTCCCTTTTGAGCCAGTTTGCCACCCCATCCCCGAGCCCTACTCGCTTAGAGTACCCGGGGATGGGGTGGCAAATTGACTCAAAATCATCAATTTTTCTGGGTCGGGGAGTTTTGCAATTGCCTCTAGATTCAATAAAGGAGTAAGATATCCGACGAAAAAACTCAAAGGAATCTCATGCTGAAACATTTATGTACTCTCTTTTTTGCCCTGGCACTCATCCATCCTTTATCCGCAGATCCTTTTCAACCCCCGATTTCTCTATTCGAAGAATCCTATTATGAATACACATTGAGTTTTGAAAATGATGATCATAACGAGTTAGTGATCTACACCTCACTTGAATGGGTGGAAAGCCCTATAAGACCAGATCAAAACTACTATGAGCTCAAGCATCAAGATGGAACAAGAACCAACAAAATCTTCTTTAACGAATTCCATGAAGTGGCAGATCAAGCTTGTCTTACGGAAGTGTTGGATGATTTACTTGAAGAACTGTATCGCGGTATTTCAATTCAAGATTTTGAAATCGAAGAAACTGACCCCGAAACATCCGTTCTCAGAGCTTATCTAACCCTCCAAGAACTCGGACACGACACATCAGTTTGCATCACCATCGCAGTCGCCGAGCAGCTGATCTACGCTTTTGTATGTGAGAATACAAAGGAGCAAGTTTCACTACTTGATGTCAACAACTTACTATTAAATGTTTTCTTAAGAAAAATGTAAAATCATGGGTATAGATCTAGAAAAAGTCATTGCCATTGCTGTGATTAGCCTGATGGGCGCCATGAGCCCAGGTCCCGATTTTGCCCTCGTCACTAAAAATAGTTTATCAGGATCGTTCCGTTCTGGATTTTTGACAACATTGGGCATCTTTGCTGCCCTTTTTATTCATATTACCTACTGCGTATTAGGGATAGCCCTCATCATCTCCCAATCGCCCTTGATCTTCAACATCATCAAGTATTTGGGTGCAGCGTATCTTTTCTATTTAGGAATCATGCTCCTGAAAGAAAAAAGCTCTCCATCTAAAAGCCCCTCGAAACATCCCCAAAAAAACCGCCCCTTTCTCTCTGGCTTTCTCTGCAATCTACTCAATCCCAAAGCCACCTTATTTATCTTGAGCTTATTCACACAATTCATCGATCCCATGATGCCCTTCTGGAGCAAATTTGCCTTAGGTAGCATCATCGCATTTATGGCTCTACTCTGGTTTACCCTACTCACCTACCTCATCACCCACAGCTACCTCAATAAGCACTTTGCAAAATTCCAAGCCATCATTACAAAAGTGATGGGCGTTGTCCTCTGCTTATTGTCCCTCTACGTCGCCTTCTTATCTTAAGAGGCAAACCTTGGAATAAGTTTACCTCGACTTTGTACAATTTTTACCCGAGTGCCTCGGCATATTGTTTTCTGAGGGGCAAATGGGCTAGGCAATCGGGCTAAAAATTGTATAAAGT